>JBEAQJ010000099.1:0-4671 GCA_041163945.1 Pseudomonadota bacterium | reverse complement strand
CGGTGCGATCAAAGGTTTCGATCACGGTCGAGCGCACCGAGATCGATTTGACGATCCCCATGGTCGGGCCGACCTCGATCCAGTCGCCTTCGGAAATCGGGCGTTCGATCAGCAAGATGATCCCCGAGACGAAGTTGTTGACCACATTCTGCAAGCCAAAGCCGATGCCGACGGACAAGGCCCCCAGCACCACCCCAAGGGCGGTCAAATCGATCCCCGCGGTGGTGATCGCGATCATCGCGGCCAGCGCGATGCCGACATAGCCCACGCCCGATACCACCGCATTGCGCGCGCCCACATCCAGCTTGGTGCGGGGCAAGACCGTGCTGCGCAAGGCAGTTTGCAAGATGCGCGTGGCGATCATGCCGATGGCAAACACCAGCCCCACCGCCAGAATGATCGCGGGCGTGATGCGCGTGCCACCCAGATCGAACCCTTCGAAGAAACGGCTGATCGCTTCGGACAGCTGATCGGCCCGCATCCCCCAGATAAGCGCCAGCACCGGCAGTGCGGCCACCACCAGCAGGAGATTGATCAACACGGGCAACAGCGCCTGGCGGGCTTCGTCCTGCGTCTGGCCCGAGACCAGCGCGTACAAATCCCGGATCGGCCCCTGCAGCGCCACCAACAGCCCGATCAACCCCAGGCTCAACGCGGTCGGACCCATGATCGTTTCGGCCAGGTTGAAATACCCCGCCGCCGCCAGGCCCGTGCCAAAGACGGCCACCAGCCGCACCGAAAGAACCAAGAACCGCATCATGCGTGCGGCAAAGCCGCCGTCGGTCTCTTCCTCGGTGTCGATCACGTTCTGCCGATGCTGACGCAACAGCCGCGTCAGCCACAAAAACGCCATGGCCAGCCCCAGATAGACGGGCAACACCACCACACCGCGTGCGGCCAGGGGCACGACATCTTGCGTGGCGATGGTTTCGGCCACGCCACCCAAACCCACGAAAAGCCCCGCCAGCAAGGTGGCCCGCCGCAACGGCCCGCGCAGCCCCACCGATACGCCAAAGGCGGCCTCGAGTTCCGCATTGGCCGGAAACAGCCGCCCCCCCAACCACAGCGCCAGATAGACCGACACCAGTGCCGATATCCCCGCTTCCAGCAGGTCCAGCCCCACCGGGCCCAACAGATCGAGCGACGCGATGGCCACGCCCGTCAACAACAAGCCGAAAATGGGAAACAGGACCTGCAAAAGCGATATCGCAAAGGCCAGCGCCCCCCGCCCCCGGCGTGCCCCGTCTTGCCTTTGCAAATGATCGGTCCAGCGCCCCACGATGAAGCGGCTGCGCAGCACCAAAAACAACCCCACCAGCAGCAAGATCACCGCGAATGGCAGACGATCCCATGCCGATTGGCCGCTGACCCGATGCCCCAGGATCTTGGCCGCGGTTTCTTGCTGGATGGCCGACAAGATCTCGGCAAATCCCGTCAGCGCGGGTGGCCAATTCAGCGGGTTGACGGGTGCCGGGCCACGCTCGAACAGCGCGCGCGCCTTGCGTTCGGCCAACAGCGAGTCGAGCTCGGCAATCAGGCCGTTGGCACGGTTGAACGCCTCGGTCGCCGTCACGCGGGGCAGCTGGGCATCCGACAGCTGTGTGGCCAGCGCCGCGCGGCGTTCGGCAATCGCGGGCGGATCGGCCATGCCGTCAGCGGGCGCCGGGCCAAGCGCGTCGATCTGCGCCTGGATGGTGTTGATGCGCGCGGCATTGGCATCTTGCGCGGCCAGAAAGCGCGCCCGCCAGCCCACCAGCGTGGCGCGCAGGTTTTCCAAAAACGCGGTCGAGGCGGTTGCCGCATCGATCAGGTTTTCCGCGCGCGCGGCATCCGCTTCCCAGGCCGGGTAATCGATGGGCCCCGCTTCGGCCGCAGGCGCGCCCGGGGCGGGCAAGATTTGCGCCACCGCCACGGGCGGCGGCCATGCCAGCGCACAGACGGCAACAAACAGACAAGCGACAAGAAAACGATACATCATACGTCGAGAAATACCTTGGGAATATCGGCGGCCGGACGATCCAGCCAGGCGGGCACCGGCAACCCCTTTTCGCGCAAGAACGCCGGATTGTAGAGCTTGGATTGATACCGCGTGCCGTAGTCGCACAAAATGGTGACGATGGTGTGGCCCGGCCCCAGATCACGGGCCATGCGCACGGCGCCCGCCAGGTTGACCCCCGACGATCCGCCCAGGCAAATGCCTTCCTCGGCCAGCGTGTCAAAGACGATGGGCAGCGCTTCGGCATCGGAAATGTTATAGGCGAAATCGGGCCGGAACCCTTCCAGGTTTGCCGTGATGCGCCCCTGCCCGATCCCTTCGGTGATCGATGTGCCTTCGGCGCGCAATTCGCCCGAGGTGTAGAAATTGTAAAGCGCGGCCCCGTCGGGATCGGCCAGCCCGATCTTGACGCCCTTGGGTTGCAGCGCCATCGCCACCCCCGCCAGTGTGCCGCCCGAACCCACCGCACAGATGAACCCATCCACCCGCCCCTCGGTCTGGTTCCAGATTTCGGGGCCGGTCGTGTCGATATGGGCTTGGCGGTTGGCCACATTGTCGAACTGGTTGGCCCAGATCGCGCCGTTGGGCTCGGTCTGGGCCAGCGCCTCGGCCAAACGGCCCGAATAGCGGACATAATTGTTGGGGTTGCGATAGGGTGCGGCGGGCACCTCGATCAGCTCGGCCCCGGCCAGGCGGATCATGTCCTTCTTTTCCTGGCTTTGGGTATCGGGCATGACGATCACGGTGCGATAGCCCATCGAGGCCCCGACAAGCGCCAAGCCGATCCCGGTGTTGCCGGCCGTTCCCTCAACGATCGTGCCGCCCGGCCCCAACAGCCCGCGCGCCACCGCGTCGCGGATGATATAAAGCGCCGCGCGATCCTTGACGGATTGGCCAGGGTTCAGGAATTCTGCCTTGCCCAAGATGTTGCATCCGGTCAGCGCGCTCAATTTCCGCAAGCGGATCAGGGGCGTGTTGCCGATTGCGGCGGCCAGGTCGGAATGTATGGACATCTTGGGGCTCCGCCAATCATTGCATCACTGGCAACAGGGATAGGGGCGTGGCCCGAAAAGCTCAACCCGAACCGCGCAGTCGCGCCCGGTGGATTTGCAACCATTGCATCGACAAGACCAGCGGCGCATTGGCCATGTCGCCCGCATCCAGCATCGCGCAGGCCAGATCCCATGGCACGACATGCGACAAGATATCTTCGGCCTCGGCCGCGTGCCCGCCGATGCCCGCGATGCCACCGGGCAAATCGGCGATGCCCACATAGCTCGTCATCACCTGCGCCAGACCGCCGGGGCTGGGATAGTAGCGCGCGACCTGATGCAAGGCGCCCAGGCGCAGCCCGGCCTCTTCCATTGCTTCGCGGCGCGCGGTGGCTTCGGGCGGCTCACCGGCATCGATCATGCCCGCGATGGGCTCCAGCAGCCAAGGGCGCGCATCGCCATGGGCAAAGGCGCCCAGACGCAGCTGTTCGACCAGCAAGATGCGGTCGCGTTCGGGATCATAGGGCAAGACGGTGACGGCATCGGCCACGCGAAACACCGCGCGTTCCTGCGCGTCGGATTGCGCACCATCGAAGCGGCGGTGGCGCAGCGTGAATTCCTCGACGGTGAAGAACTTGGTGTAGGGATGGCGCTGTGCCAGCACATCGACATCATCGCGCGGCGGATTGACCCCGACCAGGGCCGGCCTTTGCCACGCCATCGCCGAAACCATGGCCTGTGCGCGCGCCGCAATCACCCAAACCCGCGGGGCCACGGCCTGTGGCGGATCATCGGCCAATTGCCGCATCGTCTCGGCCGCGGTCAAAACCTCGAGCGCACCCCAGTCGCGCACCCAATCGGCCAGGGACCACGGGCCATCCACGGCCCGTTCGGCATCTGGCGCGCGATAAACCCAAGCATCGGCAGACACCCCGCCAACCCAGACCTGGATGGGTTCCCGCCGATAGCCAAAACACGCCTCATAGGCATCCAGACGCGCCAGAACCTGGTCATCGGCGGTGATGACCAACCCCTGTGCTTCGGCGCCGGCGGTGGCGACCAACACCGGCCAGCCGGTTTCGGCCCCGCGCATCACCTGCGCGCCCGGCAGAACCGCGGACCGCACGGGCAGCGTGCGGCCCGCCACGATGCGCAGGACCGGTGGATGGCACAAGGTGCCGAACAGGAAAATCTCGGTCATCGCATCCCCGAAATGGGCCGGCCCACCGCGCCGATCAGCCGGGTCGGGTCACCGTGATCTGGGTGACATCGGTGTTGCCGAAATGAAAGGTCGCCGCACAAGACGTCAGATAGAAATTCCACATCCGGCGAAACCGCTCGTCAAAGCCCAGCCGTGCGATGTCATCCCATTTGGCGTTGAACGTCTCGTGCCAGCGCCGCAAGGTCTGGCTGTAGCTTTCGCCGAATTCGATCGAATGGGCCACGCGCAGGCCCGCGCGTTCGACCTCGGCATGGAGGATCTTGGGCGCGGGCAGCATGCCGCCCGGAAAGATGTATTTCTGGATGAAGTCGACCCCGCGGCGATAGACCTCCCAGCGGCGGTCCTGCACCGTGATGATCTGCAGCGTGGCGTTGCGGCCAGGTTTAAGATTGGATCGCAACACGTTAAAATACGAAGGCCAATAGCGTTCACCGACGGCTTCGAACATCTCGATCGAGGCG
>JBEAQJ010000098.1:0-34741 GCA_041163945.1 Pseudomonadota bacterium | reverse complement strand
TGTTGCGGGCCGGTCAGGCAGTGCGGCCGTGGTCGGGGTGCAAGTGCGGTTCTGATCGGCACGCTGAGGGCACAGGGTCGTGCTAATTTTTCACAATGTCAGGGCGCGGTGCCTGTTGGGGATATGGGTTCTTGGGGCTTCGGTTATAGACTAATAACAAAAATAACTTTAGATTAAGGGGCAACCTTAGCGGTCCGCAGTCTCCTCGTAAGCAGTTTTAATTTAGACGCTTTTCCACACACTCTAACCAATTTTAGTTGTGTTACCGCACTATCCAAACCAGATTTATGGCGAATATCCTGATATTTAACCAAGCAATCGGCCCCTTCTGAAGGTTCTAATAATGCCTCTTATTCAGGGTGTTTTTTATGCTAACAAAAGACAATGTGACCATCGGTGTAGAATGGTGTTTTGGCACAGATTGGCCTTGCCAGCGATGAGGTATAAAGCATCTACATCCTCGCAAAATTAAGGTGCAGGTAACGGCGGTTGTGTAATGACCCAGTGAAAATCTGCTCATGCTATAGAGAGGAAAATAGCGATGAGTATGACGATGGACGACAGCATCAAGCGGTGGACAGCGAAGCGGAAGACGGCGTTGGTCATCGAGATTATTCAAGGCAAGACGACGGTGGCGGAAGCCAGTCGTTCCTTCGATCTGTCACCCTCTGAGATTGAGGGCTGGATCGAGGATGCCAAGCGCGGGATGGAGAACTCGTTGCGCGCCAACCCGCTCGACATCCGCGAACAATACGAGAAGCAGCTCAAGGATCTGCAAGAGGCCTATGGCGAGGCGATGCTGGAGCTTCGTGCGCGAAAAAAGTTCCAAGCCCTCATGGAGCGGGAGGACGGGAATTGATCCGGACGCTTCATGAGGGCCTGCTGGCGGAGGGGATCTCAGTGCCGCTGGCCAAGCTATGCGCCTGGTTCGGCGTGCCGCGCAGGACGATCTACTACAAGCCAACCAAGGCTGCGCCGAAGGTCGATCCCCGATTTGCCGACCCGATCAAGGTGATGATCGAGGCAGAGCCATCCTTTGGCTATCGCACGGTTGCCTGGCTCTTGGGCTTCAATAAAAATACGGTTCAGAGGATCTTCCAGATTAAGGGTTGGCAGGTTCGCAAACGCCCTATCGGTATGCGGCCGCGGATCGAGGCACTGCCTTCCGTCGCCACAGTTCCGAACGAACGCTGGTCGACGGATCTGTGCCGCGTTTGGGCAGGGCGAGATGGCTGGACGACGCTTGCACTGGTGATCGACTGCCATACCCGCGAGCTTCTGGGCTGGCATCTCTCCCGATCTGGCAAAGCCACGACGGCAGCCAGCGCCTTGGAGCATGCGCTGATTGCCCGGTTTGGCACGCTCGGCAAGGTGCCGCAGGAGTTCCTTCTGAGGTCAGACAATGGCCTGGTCTTCACGAGCAGAAAATACATGGCCTTGGTGAAAAGCTACGGCCTGAGGCAGGAGTTCATCACGCCCCATTGTCCGCAGCAGAACGGCATGGTCGAGCGTGTGATCCGGACGCTGAAAGAGCAGTGTGTTCATCGCCAGCGCTTCGACAGCATCCAGCACGCCACGCGTGCAATCGGCGACTGGATCAGCTTCTACAACCACAAGCGCCCTCATCAAGCGCTTGCCATGAAAACGCCCGCTCAGGCATATGCATTAGCGGCGTAAAATGTGCAGATTCCGCTGGGTCGATACAATCTCTTCCAGAAAAGCTTCCATATCGGCGATATCCGCCTCTGGCAGAAGTCGAAAATCAGGTGCATTCGAATTTTCGACAGCCACTTTTCTAGCCGTCTTGAGCATGCCAATAAGGCGTCCTTCCAAATACCTGACGTGCGCCTTTGTCAGGTTCATGTCTTTGCTCGTAACCGCCACAAACCGTTCCCAGAAATCCTTTTCCTTATTGTGCTGATAAAGCCGTTTACCGATCTCGTCGCCTTCACCGACGTAGACCCGGTCAAGGCCACTTCCTTGATCGTCCGGACCAATCAAAAAATATACACCCGTTCTCGCGAGCTCATCCCGCCGAAGCACCGACTCAATCCGTGTTCTTGGCGCAGCGAGAACATGGCCAGTCCAGTTCATGATTTCAGCGGTCAAAATTCCGGTTGCGACACCGTCAACTAAATAAAGACGTACGGACCTACCAACACCCATTCACCCAAACACCCCCTCAAACTCCCGCCATTCGCCCTTGCTCATGCCCGAATTCTCCTGCGTCACCGCCTCGCCCGCCAGGCGCCGCCGCAAAACCTCGATCCCCTTGGCCGACAGGGTCACCCCCCCCATCCGGTAATCGGCAAAGGCCGCGTAGGCGATCGGCACCCAGTCGGCGACCAGCTGGCACATCAGCTCGGCATAAACGCGGATCTCGTACTGCGCATGCGCATCGGCGCGCAGCCGCAGGAAGTGGAACAGGTTGTGCAGATCCACCTTCCAATACCATTGCGTGTAGACATTGGCGGGCAGGTTCATCCGCGCCAGTTCGCGCGCCAGCCCCTGCTGGCCGTCTTGGCTCAGCATCGCCTCGTAATGATCATAGGCGCGCGTCGCGTCGGATTTGAGCATGTCCAGCACGCGGGCGGCCTCGGCCCCTTCCAGCACCGCGCCCCGGCCCTGGTTGTTGACCGTCGATTGCGCCGCCAGCGCCCCCGGTTCGGGGATGTAGAATTCCCGATCCAGGATCGAATAGCGCGCCGAATATTCGTTCACATTCGCGGTGCGGTGGCGGATCCACTGGCGCGCCACGAAGACGGGCAGTTTCACATGGAATTTGACCTCGCACATCTCGAAGGGTGTCGAATGCCAGTGCCGCATCAGATAGCGGATCAGCCCCTCGTCGTTGGACACATGCTTGGTGCCCGCCCCGTAGCTGACGCGGGCGGCCTGCACGATGGCGCTATCGTCGCCCATGTAGTCGATGACGCGGACAAAGCCGTGATCCAGCACCGGGTGGGCGGTGTACAGATGGCGCTCCATGCCGTCGCTCACCGCGCGCAGCGTGGGGCGGGGCGTGGCGCGGGCGGCATCGATTTCGGCTTGGGCCTCGGGGCTGAGCGGCATGGGGCGGCTCCTTTTTTGTTGGGGCTTTCGGGGCGACCCCAACATCTTGCATCACGGGGGGGCAGAACCGCAAGATAAAGGGGGCTTGCGGGGCTGCATTTACCCACAGGAAATTTACCCCGGCCGGGGGCTGCGCCGGGCGCGCGGTTGCGCTAGCTTGCAGCAAAGCGACATCAAAAGGGCGTTCGCATGGCGATGAAATACCTGCACACGATGGTCCGGGTAAAGGATCTGGAGGCGTCGATCGCGTTCTACACGCTGTTGGGCCTGCGCCAGACCCGGCGCAACGACTATGAACAGGGCCGGTTTTCACTGGTCTTCATGGCCGCCCCCGGCGACGAGGCCTGCCCCATCGAGCTGACCTACAACTGGGATGGTGATGATGGGTTGCCGTCGGACAGCCGTCATTTCGGCCATCTCGCCTATGCGGTCGATGACATTTATGCCGTGTGCCAGCACCTGATGGATCATGGCGTGACCATCAACCGCCCGCCACGCGACGGGCGCATGGCGTTTGTGCGTTCACCCGACAACATCTCGATCGAATTGCTGCAAGCGGGCGCCCCCCTGCCCCCGGCCGAGCCTTGGGTTTCGATGGGCAACACGGGGCACTGGTGATCCGGTCAGCGCTGGCGCTGATGCTTGCGACCGCGCCGCTGTCGGCGCAAGCGGATTGCCGGCTGGCGCTTCAACTGGGGCTGGATGTATCGGCCTCGGTCGATGGGGCGGAATACCAGCTGCAACTGGCGGGTCTGGCCCATGCCCTGACCGCCCCCGAGGTGGTGGCGGGCTTTCTGGCTGGTCCCGGGCCGGTGGCGCTGTCGATCTTTCAATGGTCGGGGCGGTTTCATCAAGATGTGATGGTCGATTGGACCTTGGTGGGGTCCGAGGCTGATCTGCACGCCATCGCGGCGGCGCTGGCGCGCGCACCACGCGGGGCCGTGGATATGCCGACGGGGCTGGGCCATGCGCTGGGATTTGCCGCCGACCGCTTCGGTTCGGCGCCGCCCTGCTTGTTCCAGACGCTCGACATTTCGGGGGACGGGCCGAACAATGACGGCTTTCCGCCCAGCGCGGCCTATGCACATTTCGCCTTTGACGGCGTCACCGTGAACGGCTTGGCGATCGGCGGGGCCTCGGACACGATCGTGGATTACTACCAGACGCATCTGCTGCATGGGCCCGGCGCATTTCTGGAATACGCCATCAGCCACACCGATTTCGCCCCGGCCATGCGCCGCAAACTGGAACGCGAATTGCGGGTGCTGGTGCTGGGCGATGCGGCCGGCCCAAAATCCCCGGCGCGGTATTAGGCCTGCGGCGGCACGGCCTGCCGCCCGTCAGACGGGCAAGGCCGCCAGGCCCACGCGGCGCCCTTCGGACAACAACACGTTGTAGGTGCGACAGGCCGCGGGGCTTGCGGCAATTTCCACGCCCAGACCCGCATCCTCCAGCACGCGGCGCAAATCGGCCGGGATCTGAGCGATTTCGGCACCGGTGCCGATGAACAGCACGTCGATGTCGCTGGCAGCGCCGATCAGCCGCGCCCGGTCGTCATAGCCCGCCCAGGCCACCACCCCCGAGGGAAAGATCGCGACCCCGCCGTGGATCACCTGACCGGCAACGCGGAAAAACCCCGGCCCATAGCCATCGACCGGGCGGCCATCGTGATATGTCACCTCGTTCAGCTTCACGGGCAAACCCTTTCCCTTCAGCGCCAGATCGGCAGACCGGCCATGGCCGATGCCGCGATGATCGCATAGGCGATGCGTCGATACAGGGTTTCGGCGGCCGGATCAAACAGCGCCTGCCCGATCCAGGTGCCCAAGGCATAGGGCAGCATCAGCAAGAACCCCAGCCAGATCGCCGCGGCCGGCAACAGCCCCTGCAGCCACAATTGGCCCAGCAAGATCCCCGAACTGAGCGTCAGGAACACCAGCGTATTGGCCCGCACCGTCGCCGCCGGGGTGCCAGCGCTCAGGTTGAACAAGATGACGACCGGGCCCGTCAACCCCGTGGCCCCGCCGACCAAACCCGTCGCCGCCCCGACCGCCATGCGCGTTGCAGCGGTCGGGCGCGCCGACATCCGCCAGCCCGCGATCAGCACCACCAGCGTGGCCAGCACCACCAGCGACACCGTCAGCCGGATCGTCGCCCCATCCCAGATGCGCAACACCCAGATGCCGAAGGGAAACCCCAGAACGCTGCCCGCCAGAAGCTGCCCCAGACCCGGCTTGTCGACCGAGGGCCAGGCGCGTGGCACCACCGTGACCAGCGCGATCATCGCCGCAAAGGCAAAGGCCGCCACCGCAAGGGGCGGGGCCACAAGGGCCACCGAAATCGGCATGAACACAAGCGCGGCCCCGAAACCGGCAAAGCCATAGACGGCGCCCGCCAGAACCGCAGCCGCACCGAGCCAGGGCAGGGCCGGCAGCGCCAGCGCGGCCATCAGCGCCTCAGGCATCGATGTTGGAAAACTGTGTTCCCGCCTTGGCGTCAGGCTTGGACCAGTCGCGCTTGACCCCGATCATCAGCACGATGTTCTTGGCCACGAAGATCGACGAATAGGTCCCCACGATCACCCCCCAGAAAATCGCGAAGACAAAGCCCCGGATCACATCGCCACCCAGCACCAAAAGCGCCAAAAGCGCCAAAAGCGTCGTGCCCGATGTCATCAAGGTGCGGCTGAGCGTTTCGTTCGCGCTCAGGTTCATCACATCCTGCAGGGGGCGGGTCTTGTACTTGATCAGGTTCTCGCGCAACCGATCGAAAATCACCACGGTGTCGTTGATCGAATAGCCCACGATGGTCAAAAGCGCCGCGATGGTGGCCAGATCGAAGCGGATTTGCAGCAGCGCGAAAAGACCCACGGTCAGCACGATGTCATGGATCAGGGCCGCCACCGCACCCACCGAAAACTGCCATTCGAACCGCAACCAGATATAGACAAGGATCGCGCCCAGCGACGCCAAGACGGCGATGAGCGCGGTCTGGATCAATTCGCCCGAAACCTTGGGCCCAACCGATTCCACGCTGGGAAAGGTCATGCCCGGATAGACCCCGCGCAGCGCGTCTTGCACCGCGAACACGGTTTCGGGCGACACGCTTTCCTGCCCGGCCTGCGCCTGAATGCGGATCATCGCCACGTTCTGCTCGGGCCCGAAGGTGGGATCGAAGACTTCCGTGATCGACACATCCCCCAGATCGAGCGCGGCCAGCGCATCGCGATAGGCCGCCACATCGACCGGGGCCGCGCTTTCGGTCCGGATGGTCGTGCCGCCCAGGAAATCGATGCCGAAATTCAACCCCATGCTCAGCCAGACCACGACCGACAGCACCATGGCCACCACCGAGGCGCCGAAGGTCAGCCGGGCATGCCGGAAAAAATCGATGTTGGTTTCTTGCGGAACAAGGCGCAGACGCATGGCTCAAACCTCGATTGTCTTGGGACGCGCCCGGTCAAACCAGGTCACGATCAACAGGCGCGTCACGTAAATCGCGGTAAAGACCGAGGTGACGATCCCGATCCCCAGCGTGATGGAAAAGCCGCGCACAGGGCCCGAACCCAGCGCAAACAGGATGATCGCGATGATGAAGGTGGTGAAATTCGCATCAACGATTGCCGACAGGGCGCGGGCATAGCCCTGTTCGATGGCGCGTGCCGGACCCTTGGCGGTTTTCAGTTCTTCGCGGATGCGCTCGAACACCAGCACATTGGCATCCACCGCCATGCCGATCGTCAATACGATCCCGGCAATACCCGGCAAGGTCAGCGTGGCGCCGATCACGCTGAGCACCCCGAAAATCAGACCGACGTTCAAGATCAAGGCGAGCGAGGCGAAAACCCCGAACAGGCCGTAGCTCAACACCATGAAGACCAGCACCGCGCCAAAGGCGACCAGCGCCGCGATCTCGCCGGCCGCGATGCTGTCGGCACCAAGTTCGGGGCCGATGGTGCGTTCTTCCAGAAACACCATTTCGGCCGGCAGCGCCCCGGCCCGAAGCAGCACCGCCAGTTCGGTCGAGCTTTCGACCGTGAAATTGCCGGTGATCTGGCCCGAACCCCCGGTGATCGCCTGCCGGATCGTGGGGGCGGAAATCACCTCGGAATCCAGAACGATGGCAAAGGGTGCGCCAACATTGGCGGCCGTGTAATCGCCAAAGGCGCGCGCCCCGGCCGGGTTGAACCGAAAGGTCACGGCCGGCTGGCCGGTTTGCTGGTCAAACGCGGGCTGGCTGTCGACCAGGTCATCGCCGGTGACGACGGGCGTCTGTTCCAAGACATAGAACACCCCGTCTTCGTCCATCGACGGCAACAAGATCTGTCGCGCATCGACGGCAGCTTCGCCATCGCGTGTCCGGCTGACGACCGGGTGAAAGGTCAGCCGTGCGGTGGTGCCGATCAGATCCTTCAGTTCCTGCGCCGAGCCGATGCCGGGCACCTGGATCAGGATGCGATCTGCGCCCTGACGCTGGATCGTGGGTTCGCGTGTGCCCGCCTCGTCGACCCGGCGGCGCACGATTTCGACCGATTGCTGCATGGTGCGGTCGTCGGTGGCCTGGCGCTCGGCCTCCGACAGGGTGACGATCAGCAGATCATTGTCGCCCCGCACATCCAGCGTGGGCGCGCCAACGCCGGTCAAGCTGATGACCGGGGTGGCCAATCGGCGCGCGGCCTCGACGGCGGCGGCCATGCCGGCGGGTTCGCTGATGCGCACATGCAATTCGCCGGGCGGCGCGTCTTGCCGCCGGATCGTGCCGACCGTGTCGCGCAGATCGCGCAGCGCATCGCGCAGTTCGGGCCAAAGCGCATCCATCCGCGCCTCGTAGACATCCCCGACCTGCACCTCGGCCAACAGATGCGCCCCCCCCCGCAGATCGAGCCCAAGGTTGACCAAGGTGGATGGCAAGACATCAGGCCACAGCGCGCGCTCGGCGCGCAGCGCATCGGTGATGGCGCCCGTGCGTTCGATCGTGGCTATGGCATCATTGTGCCGTTCGACCCGGTCGTAGAACAGGTTGGGCATGGCAAAGGCAATGCCCGCCAAGACCACGGCAATGATCGTCAGGCGATTCCAGAGCGGGATCTGCAGCATGGTTCAGGGCCCTTTCCGGCGGATCGTCAGCAAAAGCGCGCACGGCCACGCGCGGCCGTGCAAATCAGTCCTTGGCGGGTTCTGTTTTCGAGCGGACCTGTGCGATGGTCGGGCGCACGACGCGCACCTTCACGCCTTCGGACAGTTCCACCTCGACCTCGGCGTCGTCCTTGACCTTGGTGATCTTGCCGATCAGCCCGCCCTGCGTGACGATCTCATCGCCCCGGCGCAGTGCCGCGATCATGGCCTGATGTTCCTTCAGCTTCTTTTGCTGGGGGCGGATCAGCAGGAAATACATGATCACGAAGATCAGGATCAGCGGAACGAACTGGGCGAAAGCGTCCATATCTATCGGGGTCCTCTGTGGCGTTGTGGACAGGGGCGCCAAAGCCCCCGTTCGAAAGTCGGCGCACCCTACTGAGGCCCATGGCCAAGCGCAAGGCGCGCACCGGGTCACATGGGCGCAGGGCAAAGGCCGCGCAAGGGCCACACAGGGGCCGCACCCGCGCCGCCGCGGGGCCACAAAAGGGCAAGCGCGCCACGCCCCGTCCGCCCCGCCCCCTTTTCCCCCGCCGCCCGCTCTGGCATACCCGGCCCGTGACCGCCCAGACCCGAGGCCCAAGATGCACGATATCCGCGCCATCCGCGACAACCCGGACGCCTTCGATGCCGCCCTTGCGCGCCGGGGGCTGCCGCCGCAATCACCCGCGATCCTGGCCTTGGACGAGGCACGCCGGGCCTGCATTCTGGCGGCCGAAACCGCACAGGCCGAACGCAACGCCGCCTCAAGGGATGTGGGCGCCGCCAAGGCGCGCGGCGATGATGCGGAATTCGAACGCCTGCGCGCGCTGGTCGCCGAAAAGAAAGACGCCATCGCCCGGCTGGAGGATGACGCCAAGGCCAAGGACGACGCCTTGCAGACGCTTTTGGCGACCATCCCCAACCTGCCCCATGCCGATGTGCCCGATGGCACCGACGAAACCGGCAATGTCGAGATCAACCGCTGGGGCGCGCCGCGCCGCTTCGATTTTGCGGCCCGCGAACATTACGACATCGCGGGGGTCAAACCCGGGCTTGATTTCGAAACCGCGGCCAAGTTGTCGGGCGCGCGCTTTGTGGTGATGCAGGGCGCCGTGGCGCGCCTGCACCGGGCGCTGACGCAATTCATGCTCGACGTGCATACGGCTGAAAACGGCCTGACCGAGGTGAACGGCCCGGTGCTGGTGCGCCCCGAAACCATGTTCGGCACCGGCCAGCTGCCGAAATTCGGCGAAGACAGCTACCAAACCACCAATGGCTGGTGGCTGATCCCCACCTCCGAGGTGTCGCTGACCAACATCGTGGCGGGCGAAATTCTGGACGAAACCGATCTGCCCAAGCGCTTCACCGCCCATTCGCTGTGCTTCCGCTCCGAGGCCGGATCAGCCGGTCGCGACACCGCCGGCATGCTGCGCCAGCACCAGTTCGAAAAGGTCGAAATGGTCTCGATCACCCATCCCGACCAATCCGATGCCGAACAAAAACGCATGTTGCGCTGCGCCGAGGGCATTTTGGAACGGCTCGCCATTCCTTATCGCACGGTGGTTTTGTGCACCGGCGACATGGGCTTCGGGGCGCGGCGCACCTATGACATCGAAGCCTGGCTGCCCGGCCAGAACACCTACCGCGAAATCAGCTCGGTCTCGACCTGCGGCGATTTCCAGGCGCGCCGCATGAACGCCCGGTTCCGCCCCGCAGGCGGAGGCAAGCCGGAATTCGTGCACACATTGAACGGGTCGGGGCTGGCCGTGGGGCGCTGCCTGATCGCGGTTCTGGAAAATGGCCAGCAGGCCGATGGCTCGGTGCTTATCCCGGCGGCGCTGCATCCCTATATCGGGGGCAAGACCTGCATCACCCCCGAGGGAACCCTTGCCTGATCTCGAACGCCCTGACGACCCGACCGATGGCGCCAAGCTGAAGGCGGTGCTGGTGATGGTGGCAAGCCTGGCCTTCGTGGTGTCGCCGCTTGTGACCCAACCCTTTACCGGGTTCGATCCCGCGCAGATGCCGATCCCTGTCCTGCGCCCACCGATCCAACCGGCGGGCTATGCCTTTTCGATCTGGGGCGTGATCTATCTGTGGCTGCTGGCCTCGGCTGGCTTTGGGCTGATCCGCCGCGACACCGCCCCCGATTGGGATGCCCCGCGCGGCGCGCTGATCGCCAGCCTGGCCATCGGGGCCAGCTGGATCGCGGTGGCGCTCAGCGCCCCCGTGACGGCCACCGTCTTGATCTGGCTGATGCTTTTCGGCGCGGTCATGGCGCTGCGCCGCGCCCCCGCGCGCGATCGGGCCTGGTTGGCCTGGCCCGTGGGGCTTTATGCCGGTTGGTTGACCGCGGCGTCTTGCGTGGCGCTGGGCACGGTCGCGATCGGCCACGAGCTTGGCTCCGAGAGGACGGTCAGCTGGATCATGCTCTTCGTCGCGCTGCTGCTCGCGGCGGGGCTGACACAACGCCTGCGCGTCGCCAGCTACCCCATCGCGGTGGCCTGGGCGCTTGTCGGCGTGGTGGCCGCCAATGGCGCCAGCGCCTTCGGCATCGCGGCCGGGTTGGGCGCGCTGGTGCTGCTCGGGTTCGCCGTTCGCCTGGCACGCACCTGATCCCATCTTTGCTGTCCAAATACTCCGGGGGGGTCCCGGAACGGGACGGGGGCAGCGCCCCCAGCCCGGCCGAAACCCTGCAGGGCGCTTGCCGCAACGCCGCCCAGCGGCTAGACCGAAACCGACACTGACCCCTGCCGGACATCCCCATGCGCATCTTGCTGACCAATGACGATGGCATCAACGCCCCCGGCCTTTCGGTGCTGGAAGCCATCGCAGCCGAGCTTGCCGGCCCCAAGGGTGAGGTCTGGACCGTCGCACCCGCCTTTGAGCAATCGGGCGTGGGGCACTGCATCTCGTATATCCATCCCACGATGATCGCGGAACTGGGGCCGCGCCGCTTCGCCGCCGAAGGATCGCCCGCCGATTGCGTTCTGGCGGGGCTTTACGACGTGCTGGCGGGCAACCCGCCCGATCTGGTGCTGTCGGGCGTGAACCGGGGCAACAATGCGGCGGAAAACGTGCTCTATTCGGGCACCATCGGCGGCGCGATGGAGGCGGCGCTGCAAGGTCTGCCCGCCATCGCGCTGTCGCAATACTATGGTCCGGGCAACATCACGCTGGGCAACAGCTTCGAGGCAGCCGCCCATCACGGGGCGGGCGTGATCCGCAAGCTGCTGGACAATGGCCACTGGGACCAGACCGATTACCGGGTGTTCTACAATGTGAATTTCCCACCCTTGCCCGCCGCCGAGGTCAAGGGCACGCGCGTCACCGCCCAAGGGTATCGCCGTGACACCCGCTTTGGCATCGAGGCACAGGTATCGCCCAACGGGCGGCGCTTCTTGTGGATCAAGGGCGGGCGCCAGGATGTGCCGACGGCGCCGGGAACCGACGCCCATGCCAATCTGGATGGCTATATTTCCGTCACGCCGATGCGTGTCGACCTGACGGCGCATGACCGGCTCGACAGCCTGAGGGCGGCGCTGGAATGACCCCTGAGGAAGCGACGCGCAAAATGCAGTTCCTGTTCCAGCTGCGCCAGAAGGGCGTGACGGATGTGCGCGTGCTCAAGGCCATGGAAACCATCGACCGGGGGCATTTCGTGCGTGGCCATTTCGCCGACCGCGCCTATGAGGACATGCCGCTGCCCATCGCATCGGGCCAGACCATCAGCCAACCCTCGATCGTGGGGCTGATGACACAGGCCCTGGGCGTGCAGCCGCGCGATACCGTGCTCGAAATCGGCACGGGCTCGGGCTATCAGGCCGCGATCCTGGGCGCGCTGGCGCGCCGTGTCTACACCATCGACCGCCACCGGACCCTGACGCGCGCAGCCGAAGCGCGCTTTGCCGAACTGGGGCTGAGCAACATCACCGTGCTGACCGGCGACGGAAGCTTCGGCCTGCCCGACCAGGGGCCGTTCGACCGGATCCTTGTGACCGCCGCCGCCGAGGACCCGCCGGGCCCGCTGCTCCAACAGCTCAAGCCGGGCGGTGTCATGGTCGTGCCCGTGGGCCAATCGGACACCGTGCAAAGCCTGATCCGGGTCACCCGGCGGCCCGAAGGCGCGGGCTTTGACTATGACGAGCTGATGCCGGTCCGTTTCGTGCCGCTGATCGACGGGCTGCCCCGGGATTGACGCTTGCGCAGACGCGCCCTTGGGCCGGAGGCTGCCACGGGGCTTTATCCTGTGCCCCGTTTCGATGTAGAACATGACCGACGCCAAGACCCCGCACCACGGGGCTGCAAGATGTGTGTGACCGGCTGTGACCCAGCCCCACCGATTGAGGATGAGCCCAGCGATGCCGATGCCCCGCGTGCCCCTGATTGCCATTGGTCTTTGCCTGCCGCTGCTGGCGGGCTGTGTCGGTTCGGATCTGGATTTCGACCTGCGGCCCGACCGGATTTCCACCCGCGGGGCGGGTCAGGCCGAACCGCGCCCGGCCCCGGATGCCAATGGGCTGATCAGCTATGACAGCTACCAGATGGTCGTGGCCAATCGGGGCGACACGGTGGCCGACGTGGCCAACCGGATCGGGCTGTCGCCCGATGCCTTGGCCCGCTTCAACGGCCGCAACGCCACCGATCCCTTGCGCGCAGACGAGGTTCTGGCGGTGCCGGGTCGGGTCGCGCCGGGCCCCACATCGGGCCCCATATCGGGGGGCGACATCACGGCCATTGCGTCAAGCGCCATTGCCGCCGCCGAGGCGCGCACCCCCGGCGCCGCATCCGGCACCGGACCGGCGGGTCAGGCGGGGTCGGAACCGGTACGCCACCGGGTCGGGCGTGGGGAAACGGCCTATTCCATCGCGCGGCTCTACAACGTGTCGGTGCGCGCGCTGGCCGAATGGAACGGGCTGGGGCCCGATCTGGCAGTGCGCGAAGGGCAATTCCTGATCATTCCCATCGTCTTGCAACCCGCAACCGCCCCGACGGCGGCCAGCGCCCCCGGGGCAAGCGTGGCGCCGCTTCCGCCTTCGGCGGCCACGCCCCTGCCCGCGCCCATCGAACAGGTGGCCCGGCCTGCGCCGCCTGCCCCGGAACCGGCGGCCACACCCGCCCCCCGCCCCACGTCGGCCGCAACGACAGCGCCGGCGCCGGCCCCGGCTGCATCCCCCACGCCAAGCCCGACCACCGCCGAACCGGCCCCCGCACCCGAACCGGCCCCCGCGCCTGCCAGCAGCGCGCGCTTTGCCATGCCCGTGTCCGGCGACATCATTCGACCCTACGGCAATGGCAATGAAGGCATCGACATCGCGGCACCCAGCGGCACGCCCGTGCGGGCGGCAGGCGATGGCGAAGTGGCCGCGATCACGCAAGACACCGAGCAGGTTCCGATCCTGGTGGTGCGCCACCCCGACGGGTTGCTGACAGTCTATGCCAATATCCGCAACATCGCGGTGGCCCGGGGCGACAGCGTGGCGCGCGGCCAGGCCATCGCCGAAATCGGCGGCGGCAGCCCCGCGTTCTTGCATTTCGAGGTGCGTCGCGGCTTTGAATCGGTCGATCCGACCGATTACCTGCCCTGATCTGACCGCTGGATCGGCGCGGCCGCCACCCGAACGGAGCCCCCCATGACCACCGCCTGGATCGCGGGCTTTGCCCTGTCGTTCAGCCTGATCCTTGCGATCGGTGCGCAGAATGCATTCGTGCTGCGCCAAGGGCTGCGGCGCGCGCATGTGGGTGCGGTCGTGGCGGTGTGCTGCCTGTCGGAGGCGGTGCTGATCTTTTCCGGGGTGGCGGGTTTCGGGGCGCTGTCGGCGGTCGCGCCTTGGGTCATCACGGCCATGCGTTGGGGCGGGGCGGCTTTCTTGCTGGTCTATGGCCTGCGCAGCCTGGCCGCAGCGCGGACAGCCAATGCCGCGCTTGAGACGGCGGGCGATGCGGCCGGGTCGTTGCGCAAGGCCATCGGCACGGCGCTGGTGCTGACATGGGCCAATCCGCATGTCTATCTGGATACGGTCGGGCTGATCGGGGCGGTGGCCGCGACCTATGGGCCGGGCCGATGGGCCTTTGGCGGCGGGGCGCTGTGCGCATCGGTGCTGTTTTTCGGTCTTCTGGGCTATGGCGCGCGGGGGCTTGCCCCGATCTTTGCCCGCCCCGCGGCATGGCGGATGCTGGACGGGGTGGTGGGGCTGACCATGCTGGCCCTGGCGGTCAAGCTGATCGCAAGCGGTTGATCCGCTGGACAGTATGGCTGGCCTGCGTCATGTCATGCCCATGGCAATCCACCCCCCCAATGCCCCCAAAACCCCCGCGCCGGTGACGCCGCCCGCGCGCGCGCTGGCCGGCATCTTGTGGATGATGCTGACCGGCTTGTGCTTTGTGGCCGTCACCGCCAGCGTCAAGATGGTCGGAACCGAGATCCCGGCCGCCCAATCGGCGTTTTTGCGCTATGCGCTGGGGCTGATCTTTCTGATCCCGATGTGGCCGGCCGTGCGCGCGGCGCAACTGGATCGGCGGACATGGGGCCTGTTCGGGCTGCGCGGGGCCTGTCATGCGGTGGCGGTGATGTTGTGGTTCTATTCGATGACCCGGATCCCCATCGCCGATGTGACCGCCCTGAATTACCTGAACCCGATCTATGTCATGTTGCTGGCGGTGCTGTTTCTGGGCGAACGGCTGGGCCCGTGGCGGATCGCGGCGGTGGGCACGGCGTTTCTGGGCACGCTGATCATCGTGCGCCCGGGCTTTCGCGACATCGACATCGGCCACATCGCGATGCTGTTCACGGCGGTGGCGATGGCGGGCAGTTATTTCATGGCCAAGTTCCTGACCGGCAAAGCCAAGCCGCAAGTGGTGGTGTTCATGCTGTCGGTGATCGTACCGGTGATCTTGCTGCCCTTTGCATGGGCCGTCTGGGTGCCGATCGGCTGGGACAGCCTGGGCTGGCTGTTCCTGACCGCCAGCCTTGCCACGGCCGGGCATTATACCATGACGCTGGCCTTTGCCGCCGCCCCCCTGGCCGTGACCCAACCCGTGACCTTCTTGCAGTTGATCTGGGCCACGCTTCTGGGCGTTCTGGTTTTCGGCGAACCGGCCGATGGGTTCGTGATGCTGGGCGGCGCGTTGATCATCGCCGCGATCAGCGTGGTGACCTGGCGCGAGGCACGGCGCAAGACCACCAACCCGCCAAATCCACCCCCCGCCGATGCGCCCGTAGCTTGAATGCGGGTTTTTGGTTTCGCCTGTTAATTGTGCATTCGTGCAAAGACCCGCACAGGCTTGCGCCAAAGCGTCGTGCTGCAGTGCGGCATCTTTCGATCCCATCTTGCGCGAAGGACGCCAAGCCGGTTGCCCTGTGATCAGGGAGAGACACATGACATTGGAAGCAGTCGTTTTCGGCGGCATCGGCACGCTGGCAGAGGTGGCGGAACTGGACCGCGCCGCGTGGAACGCGGCGTTCCGCACCCATGGGATCGGCTGGAACTGGTCGTGGGATGTCTATGCCGAGCTGATGCGCCCGGGCGGGGATCGCCAGCTGGCGGCCCGTTACGCGGCCCATCTGGGCCAGGTCGTGGCCTCTGACATGCTGGACCGGACGCACCAAAAACATTTCGCCACCATGCTGGCCGGGGGCGTGCCGCTGCGGCCGGGGGTGGCACGGGTGATGAACTGGGCGGCGCGCGGCGGGGTAAAGCTGGCCTTGGTCAGCCGCTCGGACCTTGAGCCCGTGCGCGCCTTGTTGAAAGCCACGGCGCGCGAACGCGGCGGTGTGGCGTTCGACGTGGCGATCCTGCGCGACGATGTCGGCCACCGCCCGCCCCATCCCGCGGGCATGGTGGCCGCGCTGACCCAGCTGGGCGTCGGACAGGGGCGCACGGTGGCGGTGGCCGATACACCGGCCGCGCTTGAAGCGGCACGGGCGGCCGGGCTACCGGTGCTTGCCTTTCCGGGGCGCCTGACGGCCGATGAGCCCGAGGTGTTTGCCCCTGACAGCATGGTCCATGTCTTGAGCCCCGAGGCGCTGACATCGACATGGCGCAGCGCGCGCAACGAGGCGGCAGAATAGCAGATATGCCCGTGCCGGGCCTTGATCTGGCGCAAGGTCGCGCGCCTGGGCCTGACTATGCTGTGGTCAGACCCGACGGCGCAAGGAGACCCCGATGTCGCACACACCCCATGAATTGGCCGACGACTTTCCGCATGCCACCGCCAAGATCCACGCGCTGAAACAGGCCGATCCGCATTTTGCCCGGCTGATGGCCGCCTATCACAAGGTCAACCGCACAGTGCATCGCACCGAGACGGGGCTGGAACCGGTCGATGATTTCACAGCCCAACGGCTGCGCAAAGAGCGCATGAGCTTGAAAGACGAAATCGCCACGATCCTGTCCCGATCCAGCGCGGAACCCGAGGCCACCGAGCGCTGACAATCACGCCGCGCACCGACCGCTGTGGTCAGGCGTCGTCGGTCGGGCCTGTTTCCAGACGCGTCTGGAACCGTTCAAAGAACTGATCGGCCATTTTCTGGGCGAAACTGTCGACCAGACGGGATCCGAGTTGGGCAATCTTGCCGCCCACCTTGGCCTGCACCTCGTAATGCAGCGCGGTGCCCCCGCCGTCGGCATCGCTCAGCCGCACCTCGGCGGCACCCTTGGCAAACCCGGCCACGCCCCCCTTGCCTTCGCCCGAGATGGTGTAGCTTTCGCCGGGCACGACGTTGGACAGCGTCACCTCGCCGCGAAAGGTGGCTTTTACCGGCCCGACCTTTTGCGTGACGGTGGCGGCAAACCCTTCGGCGGGCGAACCGGTCAGCGCGTCACAACCGGGAATGCAAGCCTTGAGCGTTTCGGCATCGTTCAAGGCCGCCCAAACGGTCATCCGGTCGGCCGCGATGATGCGTGTGGCAGTCATTTCCATGGGTGGTGTCTCCGTGCCAATCGGCTTTCAGGATTAGGGGCGGTTGGGGCGCGGCGTCAACGCCTGATCGACAAGGGGACGGATCTCATAGGGCAGCGTGCCGCGGCGGTTGGGGTCGACGAACAGCTGGCGTTCCAAGGGTGGCACGGCGCGCTGGTGACATTGCGCGCGCTCGCAAATGCGGCAGGAAATGCCGATCGGCTGGTATTCGCCATCGCGGTCCAGATCGAGACCATCGGCATAAACCAGATCGGCGGCATGCTTGACCTCGCACCCCAGCGAAATCGCAAAGCGGCGCTGCGGCGTGCCCCAACCGCCACCCGATTTGGACACGTCGCGCGCCAAGATGACATAGCGCACCCCATCGGGCGTTTCGGCCAGTTGTCGCAAGAACCGCGTCGGTGTTTCAAAGGCCTGATGCACGTTCCACAAAGGGCAGGCCCCGCCGAAGCGGGCAAATTGCAGCCGCGTGGCGGAATGGCGCTTGGTCACGGTGCCGGCCTGATCCACCCGGGCGAAGAAAAACGGAATGCCCTTCGCCCCGGGCCGTTGCAGGGTGGACAAGCGGTGCGCCACCTGTTCGATCGAGGCCCCGAACTGGATCGACAAGCGTTCCAGATCGTGGCGCGTTTCGCGCGCGGCGGCGGCAAACCGGGCATAGGGCATCAGAACCGCACCCGCGAAATAATTGGCCATGCCGATGCGCGCGATTTCGCGGCTGGTGTCGGATTGAAAGCGCGCCAGATCCAGCGTCGCCTCGATCAGCTGGGCCTGACCCAGCAGCGCATATTGATGCAACAGCTGAAAGCGCTGCGTTTCCGGTGCCGCGCGCGGGCTGAGCGTCAGAATACGGGTCGACGGGTCATAGGCGCGCACGCCCTGCCCCGGCTCACGGCGGATCGATAGCCCCATGCCCACCAGCACCGTTTCGGTGTGGGCGGCCAGATCGCCGGTGGCCTGCGCGGCAAAGCGTTCCGCCGCCCGATCCACCGCATCGATGTAATTGTCGCAGTAATGAAAGAAATCGCGCACCTCTTCCCAGGGCGAGGGTGCGGCCAAACGGTCTTGGCCCAACGCCTCGTCGAGCGAGGCCAGCCGCTCGTGCGTCTGACGATAGGCGCGGTGCAGATCGAGAAAGGCCCGCGCCAGGGCCGGCGCGTTCGAGGCGGCCAGCCGCAGATCGGCCAGACCCGGGGCCGTATCGGCAAACACCGGATCGGCCAGCGCTTCGCGCATGTCTGACACCAGCCGCTCGGCATCGCCGGCGCGCAATTCGGTGACATCGATTCCGAATTCCTGGGCCAGCCCCAACACAACCGCGGTCGACACCGGCCGGTTGTTGTTTTCCATCTGGTTGAGATAGGGCAAGGATACCGCCAGCTTGGTGGCAAAATCCCGTTGCGTCAGCCCCAGTCGCGTGCGGATCTCGCGCAACTTTGCGCCGGCGTAAAGCTTGGCTGGGGACATCGGGCCGCGGGCCTCCGGGCTGGTTTGCAAGGCCATCTTGATGGTTTGCAAAGCGGCGCGCAAGCCTTAGGGCTGGATGTGCTTTTCGCGGGCAATCGTGTACAAGATCGCCGCCACCGCCGACAGCGATGCCGCCAGCATGATCCAGATCAGCGGATAGGCCCCGGTGCCGTGCGTCAACATAAAACCCGCCAGCGCCGACAGCGCCGCACCGCCGCCCACCATGATCGCACCGCCCAAGCCGCTGGCCGTGCCCGCCAGATGCGGCCGCACCGACAGCATGCCCGATGTGGCATTGGGCAGGACCATGCCGTTGCCCAAGCCCACGAAGGTCATGAACCCGAAAAACACCAGCGCGGTCTTGAACCCCACCAGAAACAGCAGCAGCGACAAGATCAGCCCGCCCGCCGAAATCAGCGTGCCCCAAAGGATCATCGCGTTGATACCGGCCCGCACGGAATACCGCCCCGAGATCCAGTTGCCGAAGAAATAGCCCATCGCCGGCGCCCCGAAATAAAAGCCGACCTCAGAGGGCGACAGGCCGAACACCTCGGACCCGACATAGGGGGCCCCCCCCAGATAGGCGAAAAACGCCCCCGAGGCGAAAGCCGACGCCAGGCAATAGCCCCAGAACCGGCGCGATGTCAGCAGTTCGGGGTATTGGCGCACCTGCGCGGCAAAGCTGCCCGATCCGGGTTTCGCGGTTTCCCCCAGATCGCGCCAGGCCACCGCCAGCACCATCAGGCCCAAGGCAAACAGCATCCAGAAATTCGCCTGCCAGCCAAAGCTTTGGTCCAGCACACCGCCAATGGCCGGGCCGATCATCGGCACCACCGCCATGCCCATGGTGACATAGCCGATCTGGCTGGCCGCCTGGTCGGCCGGATACATGTCGCGCACGACCGCCCGGCCCAGGACCAGCCCCACCACCACAACCGCCTGCAACATGCGAAACCCCAAGAACGCCTCGATCGTCGGTGCGTAGAGACAGCCCAAGGTGGCCAACAGAAAGATCGCCACACCCCACAGCAGCACCGGTCGCCGCCCGTAGCGGTCCGAGATCGGGCCGATCAGGATCTGCAACCCGGCATTGACCGCCAGATACAACGCCACCGACAGCTGCATCAGCCGGTAATCGGCCTGGAAATAGGTCGCCATCTGCGGCAGCGAGGGCAGGAAAATATTCATCGACAGCGCCCCGATCCCCGTAAGCACGATCAACGTAAAGATATGGGGCGGGGTCTTGCGGTCGAGAAACCGCACCGGACGGGGGCTGGACATGCCCCATCTGTTAGGCCGACGCATCGGCCGCGTCCAGCCCCTGCGCGACACGGGCGTGGCGCAAAGCGCCGGCCTAGCCCCAGCGGTGAAAGACAAAGAACGCCCCAGCCGCGATCAGCCCAAACCCCACCAGGTGGTTCCACGCCAAAGGTTCGCGCAGGTAAACAACCGAAAAGACACCGAAAACCACCAGGGTGATCACCTCTTGAATGGTTTTCAGCTCAGCCGCCGAAAAATACCCGTGGCCGATCCGATTGGCGGGAACCTGCAACAGATATTCGAAGAAGGCGATGCCCCAGCTGATCACGATCACGGCCATCAACGGCGCGGCCTTGAATTTCAGGTGCCCATACCAGGCCAAGGTCATGAAGATGTTGGAGGCGATCAAAAGCCCGATGGTGATCACGGGAACGGGAAGGTGCGGCATGGGGTCTACCGAGACAGGGGGGGATCGATGGTGCCATCTGATCCTTTGTGCCCGGCCCGTGCGAGGGCAAAATCGGCGCTTCGCAATTTTGCAAATTATTGATCAAATCGGCAAACTTCTTTGCAAATATACGCATTCGGACTCGCGCCACGGGCGAGATGACCTTAGGGTCCGCGCCAGCTTTGGGGCACAGCCGGGCCGGGCCCGAAAGGAAGCGGCCGCTGGGTCAGAGCGATGGGCCAGACCGATGGGGAAGGGACGGGCATGAAGGACATCTTGCAAGAGCTGGAAAACCGCCGCGGCGAAGCGCGCATGGGCGGTGGCGCGACGCGCATCGATGCCCAGCATGCCAAGGGCAAGCTGACCGCGCGCGAGCGCATCGAGCTGTTGCTCGACGAAGGATCCTTTGAAGAATACGACATGTTCGTCACCCATCGCTGCACCGATTTCGGCATGGAGCGTTCCAAGCCCCGCGGCGATGGCGTGGTGACCGGCTGGGGCACGATCAATGGCCGCATGGTCTATGTGTTCAGCCAGGATTTCACGGTCTTGGGCGGATCGGTGTCCGAAACACACGCCGCCAAGATCTGCAAGATCATGGACATGGCGATTCAGAACGGCGCGCCGGTCATCGGGATCAACGACAGCGGCGGGGCGCGCATCCAGGAAGGTGTGTCCAGCCTGGCGGCGTATGGCGAGGTGTTCCAGCGCAACATCGAAGCCTCGGGCGTGGTGCCGCAAATCAGCCTGATCATGGGCCCCTGTGCGGGTGGCGCGGTCTATTCCCCGGCGATGACCGATTTCATCTTCATGGTCAAAGACAGCTCCTACATGTTCGTGACCGGCCCCGATGTGGTCAAGACGGTGACGAACGAAGTGGTCAGCGCCGAAGACCTGGGCGGGGCCACAACCCACACGCGCAAATCCTCGGTCGCCGATGGCGCCTTTGAAAACGATGTCGAAGCGCTGAACGAAGTGCGCCGCCTGATCGATTTCCTGCCGCTGTCCAACCGCGAAAAGCCGCCCGTGCGCCCGTTTTACGACGACCCGAACCGGGTCGAAGACAGTCTTGATACGCTGATCCCCGACAATCCCAACAAGCCCTACGACATGAAGGAACTGATCCTGAAGGTCGCGGATGAAGGGGATTTCTACGAGATCCAGGAAGATTTCGCCAAGAACATCATCACGGGGTTCATCCGGCTCGAGGGGCAGACGGTGGGCGTGGTGGCCAACCAGCCCATGGTGCTGGCGGGGGTTCTGGATATCGACAGCGCGCGCAAGGCCGCGCGCTTCGTTCGCTTTTGCGATTGCTTCGAAATCCCGCTGCTGACCTTTGTTGATGTGCCCGGTTTCCTGCCGGGTGTGACGCAGGAATACAACGGCGTCATCAAGCATGGCGCGAAGCTGTTGTTCGCCTATGGCGAGGCGACGGTGCCCAAGGTGACGGTGATCACCCGCAAGGCCTATGGCGGGGCCTATGTGGTGATGTCGTCCAAACATCTGCGCGGCGACATCAACTATGCCTGGCCCACATCCGAGATCGCGGTGATGGGTGCCAAGGGTGCCACCGAAATCCTGTATCGTGCGGAACTGGGCGACCCGGCCAAGATCGCAGCGCGCGCCAAGGAATACGAAGACCGCTTTGCCAACCCCTTCGTGGCGGCGGAACGCGGCTTCATCGACGAGGTGATCCAGCCACGCTCGACCCGTCGCCGGGTCTGTCGCGCCTTTGCCCAGCTGCGCACCAAGCGCAAACAGATGCCGTGGAAGAAACACGACAACATCCCGCTGTAAATCCGGGCGCTTGCCCAACCGTCCCGCACCCAACCGGGCACATTCCCGATCGGAGCCCCCCATGAGCGATCCCATCTTCCACATGATTTCCGGCGGCCCGCGCCCCGTGGCACCGTTTTCGCATGCGGTCGAGGCCGATGGCTGGGTCATCCTGACCGGCCAGATGCCGACCGATCCCGCAGCCCCCGATGCCCCCCTGCCCCAAGGGGTCGCGGCGCAAACGCGGCGGGTGATGGAAAACCTGCGCATCGTGCTGCGCGGGGTCGGGCTGGATCTGGAACACGTGGTGCAGATGCGCGCCTATCTGACGGAATTCGAACGCGATTATGCGGTTTTCAACGAAACCTACCAAGGCTTTTTCCCGCCCGAGCGCAGGCCCGCGCGCACGACCGTGGGCGTGACGGCGCTGGCGGTTGGTGCCTTGGTCGAAATCGACTGCATCGCCCGCCGCCCCGAAGGACAAGAACCGTGATCCCAACCCGCCCCGTCACCCCCCCGATGGTCTGTGCCCGCGGGCCCGTGCCCCGCATTGCGGGGGGCTGCGCATGATCAAGCACCGCGGGTTTCCCGGCCGCCTTCCGGGCACGGATTACCAATTCACCATCCGCCGCGCCAACAAGGACGGGGCGACCAAGCTGATCCGGCGCGAACGCTACCCCGACCGCCGCCCGGCCGACCGCCGCGCCGATGCCGCCTTCATGGAGGCACTGTGGCTGTGCTTTGGCACCGAACCCTTCGAACGCGGCAATCTTGATGCCGGGCGCCTGTCGTGGCTCTTCGGCCGCGAGGTGATCCCGGCCGAAGACCGCTTTGATCCCGAAAGCTACGACGCGCTGTTGCGCATCGACGAAGCGCGCGCGCGCGCGGCGTTTCCCGAAGCCTTCGACGGCAGCGGCTTGTGGGAAGAGGCGACCGAATGAGCGCCCCCGCCGACAAGGGACAGGCCGGCCCATCGGGGCTGTTGCCATCATGTCGGCCGACCGCGCCCGCCGCGATGCGCGCATTTCTTTTGCACAAGACCGGGGGCCCAGCCCCGCTAAAAAGGGACGACAGCCCATGTTCAAGAAGCTTCTGATCGCCAATCGCGGTGAAATCGCCTGCCGCGTCATCAAGACGGCGCGCAAGATGGGCATTGCCACGGTGGCCGTCTATTCAGATGCCGACCGCGATGCGCTGCATGTCAAGATGGCCGATGAAGCGCTTCACATCGGCCCACCGCCCGCCGCCGAAAGCTATATCGTGATCGACAAGATCATGCAGGCCATCGCGGCCAGCGGCGCCGAAGCGGTGCATCCGGGCTACGGGTTCTTGTCCGAGAACATGAAATTCGCCCAAGCGCTGGACCGTGCCGGCGTGGCCTTTGTCGGCCCGCCCACCGGCGCGATCGAAGCCATGGGCGACAAGATCACGTCGAAAAAGATTGCCGCCGAGGCCGGGGTGTCGACCGTGCCCGGCTACATGGGCCTGATCGCGGACGCTGACGAAGCGGTCAAGATCGCCGGTCAGATCGGCTATCCGGTGATGATCAAGGCCAGCGCCGGCGGCGGCGGCAAGGGCATGCGCATCGCCTGGAACGACAGCGAGGCGCGCGAAGGATTTCAGGCCTCGAAGAACGAGGCAAAGGCGTCGTTCGGGGATGATCGCATTTTCATCGAGAAATTCGTGACCCAACCGCGCCACATCGAGATCCAGGTGCTGGCCGATGCCCATGGCAATTGCGTCTACCTGGGCGAACGGGAATGTTCGATCCAGCGCCGCAACCAAAAGGTCATCGAAGAAGCCCCGTCCCCGTTCCTGGATGATGCCACCCGCAAGGCGATGGGCGAACAGGCCTGCGCCTTGGCGCGCGCCGTAGGCTACACCAGCGCCGGAACGGTGGAATTCATCGTGGATGGCAATCGCAACTTCTATTTCCTTGAAATGAACACCCGCCTGCAGGTGGAACATCCGGTCACCGAATTGATCACCGGCATCGATCTGGTGGAACAGATGATCCGCGTGGCCGCGGGCGAACGGCTGCCCTTTGGGCAAGACGACATCCGGCTTACGGGTTGGGCGATGGAAAGCCGGCTTTATGCCGAAGACCCCTATCGCAATTTCCTGCCCTCGATCGGGCGGCTGTCACGCTATCGCCCGCCCGCCGAAATCCAGGCCGGCCCGCTCAACCAATCGGGCAAGTGGCAAGGCGACGCGCCGGTCGGCGACACGGCCGTGCGCAACGACACCGGCGTCTTCGAGGGCGGCGAGATATCGATGTTCTACGATCCGATGATCGCCAAGCTCTGCACATGGGCGCCCGATCGTCTGGCCGCGATCGAGGCCATGCGCGTGGCGCTGGACGGTTTCGAAGTGGAAGGCATCGGCCACAACCTGCCCTTCCTGTCGGCGGTGATGGATCATCCCCGTTTTGTCAGCGGCAACATCACCACGGCCTTCATCGCCGAAGAATACCCCGAAGGCTTCAGCGGTGCGACGCTCGCCCCCGACGCCGCCCAGCGCGTGGCCGCCGCCGCGGCGGCGATGTTCCGGGTGGCCGAGATCCGGCGCACCCGCGTTTCGGGGCGGATGGACAATCACGAACGCCGCGTCGGACGCGATTGGGTCGTGCGCTTGCAGGGCCAGGAATACCCCGTCACCATCGAGGCCGATCACGATGGATCGACCCTGTCTTTTGCCGATGGCGCGGTGATGCGCGTCACCTCGGACTGGACGCCGGGCGATCAGCTGGCGCGGTTGATGGTCGACGGTGTGCCCCTGGTGCTGAAGGTGGGCAAGATACCGGGCGGGTTCCGCATCCGCACGCGGGGCGCCGATCTCAAGGTGCATGTGCGCACCCCGCGCCAGGCGGAACTGGCCCGCCTGATGCCCGAAAAGCTGCCCCCCGATACGTCGAAATTCCTGCTGTGCCCGATGCCGGGCCTGATCGTGCGCATCGATGTGGAAGTCGGCCAAGAGGTTCAGGAAGGCCAAGCACTGTGCACCGTCGAGGCGATGAAGATGGAAAACATCCTGCGCGCCGAACGCCGCGGCGTGGTGGCGGCCATCACCTGCGGTCCCGGCGACAGCCTGGCCGTCGATCAGATCATCATGGAGTTCGAATAACCCCGTGCCCCGCGCCGCGCCGCATATCGCCCCGCCGATGGTGCCCTATTGGCCCATCCGCATCTCGTCCTGGCGCAGGGCGAAATTGTCGATGCCGCGCACGATTTCGCGCACATCGCGGGGGCTGGGCCGGCGCAATCCGACGCGCCCATCCTTTTGCACGATGACCAGCGTGAACCCGCGCGGGCGCAGCGCCCGACGGATCGGGGTGGCAGCCGCAGGATCGGTGTCGACGATGATGACAACGTCACGTTCCAGCAGCGGCCCCGGCCGATCGGCCAGCATCTGCATCTGTTCGCGAAAGCGCGGATCGGCGGGGCTGTCGGCAAAGACCACGATCGGGCGTGCGATCCACAGGAATTCTTCCAAGCTGACATCGCCCGCCGCGCGCGGGGCCAAGGGATCGGCAGCATCGGACGCGGTGTCGCGCGATTGGGCCACCGCCGCAGTCTGGGCCGCGCCCTGGGGCAAGGCCGGGCCCGACAGGGCAAAAAACACGCTCATCAATAGGGCTAGGTGCTGTAATCGCATCGGTCCTCCGTATGGGGCACATATAGGCAGCCATGGGCCGAAAGCGAAAGATTTCGGCGCCCCGCGCGCAGACTGAAAAGGACAAGCCAATGACCAAGACGATGGATGCATGGCGCAAGCTGGCCGAAAAGGAACTGGGCGGCAAAAGCCCCGACAGCCTGACCTGGGATACGCTGGAAGGCATCGCGGTCAAACCGCTCTATACCGCGGCCGACACCCAAGGTTTGACCCATCTGGACAGCCTGCCGGGATTTGCCCCCTTCACCCGCGGGGTAAAGGCCACGATGTATGCGGGCCGGCCCTGGACGATCCGGCAATATGCGGGCTTTTCGACCGCCGAGCAAAGCAATGCCTTTTACCGCAAGGCGCTGGCGGCCGGCCAACAGGGCGTGTCGGTGGCCTTTGATCTGGCGACCCACCGCGGCTATGACAGCGATCATCCCCGCGTGATCGGCGATGTGGGCAAGGCCGGCGTGGCCATCGACAGCGTCGAAGACATGAAAATCCTGTTCGACGGCATCCCGCTTGATCAGGTCAGCGTCTCGATGACGATGAACGGTGCCGTGATCCCGATCCTGGCCAGCTTCATCGTGGCCGGCGAAGAACAGGGCCATGACCGCGCCAAGCTGTCGGGAACCATCCAGAACGACATCTTGAAGGAGTTCATGGTTCGCAACACCTACATCTACCCACCCGAACCCTCGATGCGGATCATCGCCGACATCATCGGCTACACCGCCGAGCACATGCCGAAATTCAATTCGATCTCGATCTCCGGCTACCACATGCAGGAAGCGGGCGCGAACCTTGTGCAGGAACTGGCCTATACGCTGGCCGATGGGCGCGAATACGTGCGCGCGGCCATGGCCACGGGCCTCGACATCGACAAATTCGCCGGCCGGCTATCGTTCTTTTTCGCCATCGGCATGAATTTCTTCATGGAAATTGCCAAGCTGCGCGCCGCGCGCACGCTGTGGCACCGGGTGATGACGGAATTCGGCGCGCGCGATGAGCGCTCGAAGATGCTGCGCACGCATTGCCAGACATCGGGTGTGTCGCTGCAAGAACAAGACCCCTACAACAACGTCATCCGCACCGCGTATGAAGCGATGAGCGCCGTTCTGGGCGGCACGCAATCGCTGCACACCAATGCGCTGGATGAAGCCATCGCGCTGCCCACCGAATTCTCGGCCCGCATCGCGCGCAACACGCAGCTGATCTTGCAAGAAGAAACCGGCGTGACCAAGGTCGTCGACCCGCTGGCCGGATCGTATTACGTCGAAAGCCTGACGGCGGCGCTGATCGATCAAGCCTGGGCCCTGATGCAAGAGGTCGAGGACATGGGCGGCATGACCAAGGCGGTCGCCTCGGGGATGCCCAAGCTGCGGATCGAGGAATCGGCCGCGCGCCGGCAGGCCATGATCGACCGGGGCGAAGACGTGATCGTCGGCGTCAACAAGTACCGCAAGCCAACCGAGGACCTGATCGACATTCTGGAAATCGACAATGACGCGGTGCGCGAAGCACAGGTGGCGCGGCTTGCGCGCATCCGCGCGACGCGCGACCCGGGGGCTTGCACGGCGGCACTTGCGGAACTGGAACGGCGCGCCGCGCAGGGCGGAAACCTGCTGGAAGCCGCGATCGAAGCGGCGCGGGCGCGGGCAAGCGTGGGGGAAATCAGCATGGCGATGGAAAAGGTGTTCGGCCGCCACCGGGCCGAGGTCAAGACGCTGGCGGGCGTCTATGGCGCGGCCTATGACGGGGACGCAGGCTTTGCCGCCATTCAGGCCGATGTGGAGGCCTTCGCCGAGGAAGAGGGCCGCCGCCCGCGGATGCTGGTGGTCAAGATGGGACAAGATGGCCATGACCGTGGCGCCAAGGTCATCGCCACGGCCTTTGCCGATATCGGTTTCGATGTGGATGTGGGCCCGCTGTTCCAAACCCCCGAGGAAGCCGCACAAGATGCCATCGACAATGATGTGCACGTGGTGGGCATCTCGAGCCAGGCAGCCGGCCACAAGACGCTTGCCCCCAAGCTGATCGCGGCGCTGGACGCGGCAGGTGCCGGCGAGATCATCGTGATCTGCGGCGGCGTGATCCCACCACAGGATTACGATTTCCTCACGGCGGCGGGCGTCAAGGCGATCTTTGGCCCTGGCACCAACATTCCCGAAGCCGCCAAGGATATCCTTGCGCTGATCCGGGCCGCCCGCCGCTAGCGGCGGGGCGAAAAACCGGGGTTTTGCGCCCCCTGGCTCTGCCGCATGCGGGGCTTGCCCCTTGCCCTGCGGCGTGCTCTGCCCCATCAAGGACCCAGTGCCGCAAGGAGGGGTGATGGCCCTGCCCGTTCGCCAGCAAGTGCTCTATTGGAGCATCGCATTCGCGGTGCTCATGATGCTGCTTTGGGCCATGGGCCAAGTGATCTTGCCCTTCATCGTGGGCGGTGCCATCGCCTATTTCCTGGATCCCGTGGCCGATCGGCTGGAACGCTGGGGGCTGACGCGGGTGCTGGCAACCGTGGTGATCTTCATCTTGCTGAGCACCGTGGTGATCTTGGCGCTTCTGGTGGTGATCCCGCTTGTGCTGCAACAGGCCCAAGAGCTGATCCAGTCGGCGCCCGATCTGTTCACCCGGCTGCGGGGCTGGCTGGACGGCCGCTTTCCCCAGATCATGGAGGACGGATCGCCGCTGCGGCAGTCGTTGATGGCCATCGGCGAAACGATCCAGTCCCGGGGGGGCGAGCTGCTGCAGCAGCTGCTCACCTCGGCGGCCGAGGTGGTCAACCTTTTGGTGTTCATCGTCGTGGTGCCAGTCGTGGCCTTTTACTTGCTGTTGGATTGGGACCGGATGATCGCGTTGATCGACGATCATTTGCCGCGCGACCATGCCCCGATCATCCGGCGCCTGGCCGGCCAGATCGACCGCACCCTGGCCAGCTTCGTGCGTGGCCAGGGCACGGTCTGCCTGATCTTGGGCGGGTTTTACGCCGTGTCGCTGATGCTGCTGGGGCTGCAATTCGGCCTTGTGGTCGGGCTGATCGCCGGGCTTTTGACCTTTATTCCCTATGTCGGCGCGTTGGTGGGCGGGTTGTTGTCGGTCGGGCTGGCCTTGTTCCAGTTCTGGGGGGACTGGTGGGTGATCTTGGCGGTGGCAGCAATTTTCCAGCTGGGCCAGCTGGTCGAAGGCAACATCTTGACGCCCAAGCTGGTGGGCAAGTCGGTGGGCCTGCATCCGGTTTGGCTGATCTTTGCGTTGTCCGCTTTTGGCAGCTTGTTCGGCTTTGTCGGCATGCTGGTGGCCGTGCCCTTTGCCGCGGCCATTGGCGTGCTGGTGCGTTTTGCAATGGAACAATACCGCGCCGGGCTTTTGTACCGCGGACAATCCAGGCCCGACAGCCGGCATGATGACAGGCCGGTGTGATGGCCCGTCAGCTTGTGCTTGATCTGCCCTTCCGCGCGGCGATGGGGCGCCACGATTTCTTCGTGTCCGACACCAACGCCGCGGCCGTGGCCGGGATCGACGGCTGGCCGGACTGGCCCTTGGGCAAGATGCTGCTGATCGGGCCTGCCGGATCGGGCAAGACGCATCTGGCCCATGTCTTCGCCGCGCAAAGCGGCGCGTCACGACAAAGGGCTGCCGATCTGGCCAGCATCGATCCAGCCGATCTGGCCGGTCTGGCCGACACCCGCGCGCTGATCGTCGAGGATGTGGACCAGATCGCGGGCGATCGGGCCGCCGAAGAGGCGTTGTTTCATCTGCACAACGCCGCAGCCGATCACGGGGCACGGTTGTTGTTGACCGCGCGCAGATTGCCGGCACGCTGGGGCTTGCGCTTGCCCGATCTGGACAGCCGCATGCAGCAGACCGCGCAGTTGCACTTGGCCGCCCCTGATGATCGCTTGATGGCGGCGGTTCTGGTCAAGCTGGCCGCCGACCGGCAGATGACCCTGACACCGGCGCTTTTGTCCTACATCTTGCCGCGCATCGAGCGGTCGCTGGCCGCCGCCCATCAGATCATCGTGGCGCTGGATGCCGAAGCGCTTGCCGCCAAGACACGGCCCGGCATCCGCCATGCCAAGGCGGCGCTGGGCGATCTGGGGGCTTGAGTTGCCCCTCGACGACGCTGGGCGGTGCGGGCAGAATGGGGCGCAGTGTCATGCAAATGTCATGATCTCGAATTAGGCCCCAGCCCATGAGCTTTGCCGATTTTCTTACCGCGCCCTTGCCTGACCCGGTGCCCCTGCCCGAGGCGCAGATCACCGGGCCGCAACGATTTTTCAACCGCGAACTGTCTTGGCTTGCGTTCAACTGGCGCGTTCTGGAAGAGGCGATGAACCCGCGCGTTCCCCTGTTGGAACGGGTTCGTTTCGTATCGATCTCGGCGGGCAATCTGGATGAATTCTACACCGTGCGCGTGGCCGGTTTGCGCGGATTGGCCCAGGAAGGCAACTTGACCCCCGCCGCCGATGGCCGCACGCCGGCGGTGCAGCTCAAGCTGATCAATGCCGACGCGCGTCGCCTGATGCAGCACCAGCAGGCGGCGTGGAACACGCTCAAATCCGAGATGGAGGCCCAAGGGCTCAGCGTGGTCACCGCCGCAAAGCTGAGCGCGGCAGACAAGGTGGCGCTGGACCGGGTGTTCATGGACCGGGTCTTTCCCGTGCTGTCGCCCTTGGCGATCGACCCCGCCCATCCCTTTCCCTTCATCCCCAACGAAGGCATCGCGCTGGCCTTGCAGATGACGCGCGACCGCGATGGGCGCAGGCTTCAGGCCCTGCTTCCGATCCCCGGACAGATCGACCGCTTCATCCGCCTGCCTGCCACGGATGGCAAGGCCCGCTTTTTGCCGCTGGAAGAGCTGTTGCGCTTGCAGATCGGGGCGTTGTTTCCCGGCTACAGCCTGACGGGATCATGCCTGTTCCGGATCTTGCGCGACAGCGATCTGGAGGTTGAAGAAGAAGCCGAAGACCTGGTGCGCGAGTTTGAAACTGCGCTCAAGCGTCGCCGCCGCGGCGAGGTGGTCCGCCTGCAGATCAGCGCCAACGCCCCCGAGGATCTGAAGACCGAAATCATCGACCAGCTGCATGTCAACCCCGAGGAAGTCGTCGAGGTGCGCGGCATGATCGGCCTGGTGCGGCTGAAAGAGCTGGTGATCGACGAACGCCCCGACCTGCTGTGGCCGGGCTTTTCCCCCCGCGTGCCCGAACGCGTTCAAGATCACGACGGCGACATGTTCGCGGCCATCCGGCAAAAGGACATGCTGCTGCATCACCCGTACGAAACCTTCGACATGGTGATCCGCTTCCTGCAACAGGCCGCGCGCGATCCCAACGTGGTGGCGATCAAGCAGACGCTTTATCGCACCTCCAACGAATCGCCCATCGTCGATGCGCTGTGCGAAGCCGCCGAGAACGGCAAATCGGTGACCGCTCTGGTCGAGCTGAAAGCGCGCTTTGACGAAGCGGCCAACATTCGCCAGTCGCGCAAGCTGGAGCGCGCGGGCGCGCATGTGATCTATGGCTTCATCAACTACAAGACGCACGCCAAGATCAGCACCGTGGTGCGCCGCGAAGGTGACCGGCTGGTCACCTATACGCATTTCGGAACCGGCAATTATCACCCCATCACCGCGCGCATCTACACCGACCTGTCGCTGTTTACCTGTGATGATGCGCTGGGGCGCGATGCGACCAAGGTGTTCAACTATGTCGGCGGCTATGCCGAACCCGAGGGGCTGGAAAACCTGTCCATCGCGCCGCTCAGCCTGAAATCCACCATCCTCGACAACATCCGCATCGAGATGGACCACGCCAAGGCCGGCCGGCCTGCGATGATCTGGGTCAAGCTCAACAGCCTGATTGAACCCGATGTGATCGATGCGCTGTACGAGGCATCGCGCGCAGGCGTCCGGATCGATCTGGTGATCCGGGGCATTTGCGGGCTGCGCCCCGGGGTCACCGGGCTGAGCGAGAAGATCCGCGTCAAATCGGTCATCGGGCGGTTCCTGGAACATTCCCGCATCCTGTGTTTCGGCGATGGCCACGGGCTGCCGTCGAAAAAGGCCCGGGTCTATATCTCGTCGGCCGATTGGATGGGCCGCAACCTGAGCCGCCGGGTGGAAACGCTGGTCGAATGTCGCAATCCGACCGTCAAGGCCCAGATCGTCAGCCAGATCATGGCCGCAAACCTGGCCGATGTGGCGCAATCTTGGGTGTTGCAACCCGATGGCAGCTATCTGCGCCCCGATCTGACCGGGATCGAAACCCCGTTTTCGTGCCATCGGTTCTTCATGGAAAACCCGTCGCTGTCAGGGCGTGGATCCGCGGGCGCCAAGGATGTGCCGGAATTGACGCACAGTCACGACTGATCTGCCGACGCCGCGCGATTGACGACAGGGGCCTGTCCGTTGCAACACTCACGCCCATGAGCGGACGGCAAATGCGCGCGGAAGAGGCCGAGATGCACCCCGAATGGGGGCCTTTCGGCGTGCCGCTCTTCGACGGCCCCGAGGCGCAATCGCTAAGCCGGGTGGGCGTGATCGACATCGGGTCGAATTCGGTCCGCATGGTGATTTTCGACGGGGCCGCCCGCAGCCCTGCCTATTTCTTCAACGAAAAAATCCTGTGCGGCTTGGGTGCGGGCTTTGCCGAAACCGGCCGGCTGAACCCGCAAGGCAAGATACGCGCCTTGGCCGCCCTGCGCCGTTTCGCGCGACTGGCCGAAGCGGCCGAGGTGTCGCCGATGCTGGCCGTGGCCACCGCCGCGGTGCGCGACGCACAAGACGGGGCGGAATTCCGCGAACAGGTGCGCGCGGAAACGGGGCTTTCGATTCGCGTGATCGACGGCGCCGAAGAGGCCCGCCTGTCGGCCCAAGGGGTGCTTTTGGGCTGGCCGGGGGCGGCCGGGCTGATTTGTGACATCGGCGGATCATCGATGGAACTGGCCGAGCTGAAAGGCAGCGGCAAGGTCGGCCGACGCGCCACATCGGATTTGGGTCCGCTGAAGCTGATGGGCATGTCCGGCAGCAAGAAAATTCTGCGCAACCACATCAAGGCCGAGGTCGCGACCCTGGTGCAGGATTTTCCACAAGCGCCCGGGCGGCTGTTTCTGGTGGGGGGGTCGTGGCGGGCGATCGCGCGCATCGACATGGAACGGCGGGGCTACCCGCTGAAGGTGCTGCACGAATACCGCATGACGCCCAAGGGCATCCTGGACACGCTGAAATACATCGCCAAGACCGACATCGAAGAGCTGCGCACGCGCACCGGCACCAGCCCGGAACGGATGCGCCTGGTGCCGGTTGCCGCCGATGTGCTGCGCGCCTTGGTGCGCAAGCTGCGCCCGCACGAGATCGCGGTGTCATCCTACGGCATCCGTGAGGGGTTGTTGTATGAACAGATGTCGGAGGCGCTGAAAGAACGCGATCCGCTGATCGAAGCGGCCCGCCATTCCGAGGCGCAATCGGCGCGGATGCCGGGGTTTGGGCGCCAGCTTTACCGCTTTGTCGAACCGCTGTTTCCCCGTGCGCGCCACGACAAGAAGCGCCTGATCCGCGCCGCCTGCCTGTTGCATGATGTCAGTTGGCGCGCCCATCCCGATTACCGGGCCGAGGTGTGTTTTGACAACGCCACGCGCGCCAATCTGGGCGGCATGACACATGGGGAACGCGTTTATCTGGGGCTGGCGCTCTTGCATCGCTACCGATCCAGCCGGGCGGGCACGGGGTTTGACACGGCCTTGCTGTCGCTGTTGCCCGAAGACCAGGTGCGCGAAGCCGAGATCCTGGGCCGGGCGATGCGGTTCGGGGCCATGTTCGCGGTGGCCAACCCCTCCGAGCACGGCACCTTGAGCTATCGCTCGAAGCGGCGCGAACTGATCTTGCGGTTGCACACAAAGGCCGGGCGCGATCTGTTTGGCGAGGTTGCCCAAGCCCGTTTCCGCGCCTTGGCCAGCGCCATGGGGGTCGAACCCATCGTTCAGGACGCGAGCGCCGGATAAGCCGTTGCCCCGCCTTGTGAGGCGATTTCCAATGGCGTATGGCTCGCGCAAACGCAGCCGTCAGAAAGACCACCGCCATGCGCCTTAGCCGTTATTTCCTGCCCGTACTCAAGGAAACCCCCGCCGAGGCACAGATCGTCAGCCACAGGCTGATGCTGCGCGCAGGCCTGATCAAACAGGCCAGCGCCGGCATCTATTCTTGGCTGCCGCTGGGCTACAAGGTGTTGAAGCGGATCGAGGAGATCGTTCATCAAGAACAGATCCGCGCGGGCCATCTGCCGATGCTGATGCCCACGATTCAATCGGCCGATCTGTGGCGTGAAAGCGGGCGCTATGACGCCTATGGCGCCGAGATGCTGCGCATCAAGGATCGCCACGACCGCGATATGCTGTTCACGCCCACCGCCGAGGAACTGATCACCGACATCTTCCGCGGGCATGTGACCAGCTACAAGGACCTGCCGCTGACGATGTACCAGATCCAGTGGAAATTCCGCGATGAAATCCGCCCGCGCTTTGGCGTCATGCGGGGCCGGGAATTCTACATGAAGGATGGCTACAACTTCGACCTGACCAAGGAAGACGCGCTGCATGCCTACAACCGCCATCTGGTCAGCTACCTGCGGACCTATGAGCGGATGGGCCTGCAGGCGATCCCGATGCGCGCGGCCTCAGGGCCCATTGGGGGCGATGACACGCATGAATTTCTGGTGCTGGCCGACACCGGCGAGTCAGAGGTCTTCTATGACCGCGAGATCACCGATCTGCGCTTTGGCGACCGGGAAATCGACTATGACAACCGCGCGCAATGTCAGGCGGTGCTGGAGGAATTCACATCGCGCTACGCGCGGACCGACGAAACCCACGACCCCGATCTGTTCGCGAAAATTCCCGCCGACCGCCAACGCGTTGCCCGCGGGATCGAGGTGGGGCAGATTTTCTATTTCGGCACCAAGTATTCCGAAGCGATGGGCGCGCTGGTCGACGATGGCCAGGGCAACCGCGTGCCGGTGCACATGGGCAGCCA
>JBEAQJ010000097.1:0-7108 GCA_041163945.1 Pseudomonadota bacterium | reverse complement strand
ATGACGTTGGTGTTCGATTGGGCGGAGTTAAAGTCGTTCCAGGGTCCGGACATGTTCGCGGCTCCGTATCTGTTGATGGGGGACGCTCAGGGGCGTCAAAACGGAAAAGCCAACCCGGAGCCCCGATCGGGACACCGGGTGTCGCGGCAGGGTCTCAGCCGCGTTCAGGCTCGTTTGTTGGCTCGACTGGGGTGACCGCAGGCCACGTGAGACGCGTTGAAGCCGGCGCCGACGGGCGTTGGATTTTTTCCATCAGGCGGCCGAGATGCGGGAGTTCGACCAAATCGAGCCGCCCCGAGCGGTCCTTTGCTGGAAAGCCCCACTGGTTCAGCGTCTGGCAGACAAAAGCCCGCTGAAGCTTGCCGTCGGCATCGGGAATGTCGGCCATGGTCACGACCTGATCGACGATGCCCGGTAATTCGAGCCCGGTTTTTGCGCCGTCGATCTGCGGTTGAAAGACCTTGCGGTTAAAGTCGTCGAGTTTCTCGTCGAGGATGCCCACGAACCAGACATGCTTACCGCGCGTATGCTGGAGATGCGTAAGCCATGCGATCATTTCGCGGCCGTGCAAACCATAGGCGCCCCTGATGTCGGGCTTGCCTGTCTTTTCCGAGAAGGCTTCAGGCTGGCCGCGACACCATTGAAAGCAGAGCCGCCCTGCCACGGTGATCGAGTCGATAAAGACCGCTAGGTATTTTTCGATCACCGTTGGGTCGCCGTACCGACCGCAGACCTCATCGAAATGCGCCTGGCCATAAGGCTGGTCGTCGCGCAGCGCAGGGTTCGGCCCGCCGATGAACACCGCGAAATCGCGGCATTCCTTCCATGTGCGCGGCCGGAGCGTGTCGATCTCCAGACCTTCGACGGCAAGGTCGCCGGCTTCCAGGTCCAGAAACAGCGTGGTCGGGGCATCCAGCGTCCACAAAAGCGACGTTTTTCCGATACCTGACCGGCCAAAGATGACGCCCTTGATGCCCTTGCGCTGCGCAAGCCGTTCGTCTGCACTGATGATGGGGAGGCTCATTTGCGCACTCCCTTCGTCAGCACCACGTCAGTGGCACGGTCAGTGCCACGGCATCCGGCTTCGCGCGCAAGAGTGTGCAGGCGCCGCAAAGCAGATGCCCGCCCGACGGCGGCGGAACTTTCGCTTTCGGCTGCAACGATCGCGAAGGCGATGTCATCGACCGTCGCATCCAGCAAAGCCAGCGGGGCGCGCTGCGGTTCGCCCTTGCGCAATGGGAAATTGATGGACTCGGGAAGGTCTTCGAGGCTGTAACTCGCCTTGCGAAGACGGGTGATATCGTCCGGCTTTTCCGGCATGGCCTTACTCCTTGGGAAGATGAAATCGAGAATGCCCATCACACGGCCTCGCTGGGGCCTGCCGCGGGTTCGCTGACGTAGATCGCCAAGAGCGGCGTCCCGTCGGCATGGGCGCCGGCGTCCTCAATCTGGTAATTGCGGTTGGGCTCGCAGACTTCGGTCAGTTCCCAGCGGCGAAAGAGCCCCGGGAGACGGCGGTAGTTCTCGAGCGACAGATCGGCAGTGCTGTTCATGCGTGTCTGCTTTCGGTTGGAGGGACGGCGCTCCGGGCGCTCAAAGAGAAAAAGCCGCCGGTGAGACAGGATCGGGACATGCGTTCACGGGATTTCCACAAGTGCCTCGCGCAGCTTGCGCAGTGCACGCTGGTAGCGTTTGCGGGCCGCGGCCTCGGTCAGGCCGAGCTCAGCACCAGCCTCGATTTGCGAGTAGCCTTCGATCGCCACGCGGATCACCAGCAGCGCATCCGCACCGAGCAACTTGTGCAGGTCGTTTGGAAACGCCGCGTCCTCAGCCAGAGGCTGGGGCCCGATGTCATCAGCTGTGAGCTCGTCAGGCTCCGCCCCACTGGAAAGGTTGGCCCGCGCAATTTCCCGGTTGCGTGCCCGGATCATGTCGCGCTCGACATTGAGCAAGACGGTGGCGGCAACTCGATTGACGCGGCCCAAATCAAGCCTGCGCACCGCTTCAATGGTTCGAGCCAGGACATCGGAGGTGATTTCGTCAAGGGCGCCCAGCTTGCGCCAGATCGACCGCCGCCGGATGGCGTCGAGCCCGGGCCAGAGCGCCAGCAGCAGCACTGTCAGTGCCGTGTCGGCGGTTGGGTCATTAGCCTGGGCCGCTTGAATAAGCGCCGCGAGGATGCGGTTTTTCTTAACCGCATTGCCTGTATTGCAGTGCAGCGCATCAAGCGCAGCCGCGGGGTCGCGGTAGGGGGTCAGCGCGGCCTGCGAACGCCGTATGGTATCGAAGCCGCGCTGAAAACCGATCGTAGTCGAGGTAACCGTGAGCTGATCACGGATTTCGTGCCATGCGAGACACATTGGACGCCTGCCTTACGGCCAGGCGTCCAGCGCCTTCTTATGGCCAGGTCAGGACGTCGCGCGTCTCTGTGGTTTCAGGGGGTTAGGTGAATGCGCGCGTCAACGCAGAGGCGCTTCGGCGTGGTTAAGCGTGCCGCAGCCCCGGCAGGTGGCCTGAGCTGGAAAGCCCACGAGATACTCGTGCCCCCGCGCAATGCGCAGATGCATGCGGCCGTCCCGGCGGACGCCGAGCAGCTTGTCACAGCGCGTGCAGCGCCATTCCGGGTTGTGGGCGGGTTTTGCCTGCGCAACGCCGGACCAGCTCATTTTGGCTGCCGGTCGGGGGTGGAAGGGAGTCGTCATCGAAGTGCTCCTCTGATTGAGTGAGCATCCCTACTGACGGCCCGAATCGGAGATGGTCAGACCCCCTAAACGGAGATCAAACGGAGATGGGTTCTTCACAAAGGGCCCAGTGGCCATGCCGGGGCGAATACAGATAACGGCCGTTCACCTTGGCCCATTCTTCGCCAAATAGTTGAGGCAGCTGCGAAAAGCCGGCGTATTCCTTCAGAGCCGCGAGCTTCACGCCGTCTTCGCGATCGCGATGAGCCATGTACAGGCGCTCGAACAGCTTCACCTTTTTCGCGCCGGTGACGATCCACGGATCCAGACCGGGCACGGTGAGTTGAGCGGCGTCCTCACCTTGCTTACGGAAGTGTAAAGTGGCACCCCGCGCCGCTGGATCGATCGCAGCCTCGTATGACGAACGCACCGCACCCGCGTCGATCATGCCGGTTTCGGCATCGATGTGATCCCTGATAGCCAGCACAACGTGGCAGCCGAGATAGGGAAAGCGAACTTCGTGTGGCACGAAAACAATCCCACGCACGCGGTTGCCTTCGCCCCGGACGAGGCGGTCGGATGCCTCAAGTATTTTGTCGACCGATGTCGCCCGCGCGAGGTAGATCGGCGCTTCCGCCAGACCGATGGTCGCGACACCCACTTGATGGAGATGATCGGCGAGCTCTCGAACGCGACCTCTCAGGCCCATTGGCTTGAGCAAGTCGCGCAGTGAGTCTCGCAAGTAATCGAAACGGATTTCGTACTCGGAGACATCTTCTGCGGGGACCGTTGACCCAGATGCAACTTCGACCAGCGTCAGCGTTGCCTCGTCGCTCGTGCCATCGCGTTCGACGTTGTGAACGACTTCGCCAAGCTCATCGTCCTCGAACAGGATGACATCCGACCATCCCTTGCGTGTCAGGAAGCCGGCGCCAGTCAGCTCGTCGGCGGCGACGCCGAGTTCGTCGAGGTTCTGGCCGGACGCCTTTTCGGCAGCAAGATCGTAGAGCGTCAACAGCTGCGGGAGCTTCTCCTTGCGCTGAGGCTTTGAAAGATCGCCAATGCGTTCCATTACGCCCCAAGCTTCAAGGAGATCGTATCCCAACTCTCGCTTGGCGGGGTCCCGCTCGCTCTGGATGTTCGACTTGTTCCTTCCGAAGACGTCGAACTGAAGGACACCTTTTTGCCCGCGCCCGTCCACATGCTCGATCCGGAAGCGGACCTTCGTGACATAGCCGCCGCCCGCTTTCGGGATGATCGCCCCGAAGACGCTCCTTGCGATCGCGTCGATGTCGTCCTCCGGCGCGACACTGAGGGTCACCTTCCGAGACCAGTCGCCCAGCGCGACCTGAACTTCGATGATGCCTGCCTTCTTGACCCGATGCGCTTCTTCATCGGGTATCGGCAACTTGAGCGAGTTTCTGAAGCGAGAGAGGTTGTAAGTCTTCTGGGTCAGGGGCTTGTTCGAAATGTCGTGCTTCAGAGTATCTGTGGCGAACAGATTGGCGACGATCTTGCGTTCCACCCTGTCGCGCGAACACACCTCGATCCGTCGCCGGGCATGCGAATAGACCAGCAGCATTTCATCAGGTGGGCGAAAATAGAGCAGCTTCGTCGACTTGTCCGGCTGGACGGTTTTCTGGCTCGCATAGGCGCCGAAGAAGGTGACTGCCAGCAAGACGTCCTGACTCTCACCGTTTTCGGCGGGTAGGTCGACAGCCTCCACTTTGCAGCCATCGTCATGCTGCAGGCGCTCGGCAATCTCTTTCGAGAGCGCATCATGGTCGACACCCACTGCCGCTAAGGGAATTGAGGCATCTATCGACCACGCCTCGTATAGCGCTCCATGCTCGCGGTAGACCCGCACCTGCATCGCACGCTCAGCGGCTGCGAACAGTGCTATGGCATGGAGGTAAGCCCAAAGGCTTCTGGCGACCGCGTCGCGCTGCCCCTTCAACCCGTCCTTCGCAGCGAACCGCGGATCTTCGGCGAGCCGTCGCAGCATCGCATCAGGCGTCTTGTCGGTCATCAACATGACGCGACGGGCCTCGATCTCTATCAGGTTAATTCTGTCGCTCTTCAAAGCCTTCAGAGCGTCCGCCATTTTTTCGGTGCAAATCTGATCTTCCGCATCGGCGGACACAGCGGCCATTGCATCGCTTAAAATCACCGAAAACTGAGAGTGCGAAAGAAATTCGCCGATCAATTGGATTGGTGAATCAACAAATAGGCGCGAAAGCTCCGGCGCCCCACGAAACAATGCCCTTGCCACTTGGCCCTCCTACTTGCTGCCCTCACCACACTTTGCGGAAGGCTAGTCTGACGATTCAATCAAACAAAACAAGACCGGAGCGCAACCTGACGTGGCAGCAGTACCCACCATGATCGTTTCTTAACCGATGTCCCGATCCTGTACGGAAGACGGCTTTTCATGGATGAAGCAACGGCTGATCGGTCTCGCACCCCATGAAACGCCCCAACCCACTGTCACCAGACATGATGTCGGCCGCCGAACGGCGCGCGGAATTCTGCCGCTTACTGGCAGTGGGGTTGGTCCGCCTCCAGCAGCGGAACATAGTGCAAATATCTGACGCAAATGGAGAAAGTTCGCTACACAACTCAGCCGACCAGAGCGTTCATGCAACTCCCACAAACAAGGAGATTGCATGACACAGCACGATCCCATCCCTACCCGCTTGGCCGCCCTGAAGACTACGTCGACACGCGACCTCAAGGCACAATGGCGCGAGTTGTTTGACACCGAGCCACCGCCGTTCAACCGTCGCTACCTTGAGAGCCGCCTCGCCTACCGAATCCAGGAACTCTCCTATGGCGGGCTGAAGCCCGAGACGATCCGGCGGCTTGAACGGCTCGGCGAGGAGCTAGACGGCGGTGATCGCAAAAAAAGCCGTATCCGCGCCGATATGATGCCGATCACCGGCACGCGATTGCTGCGCGAATGGCAAGGCACCGAGCATGTCATCACCGTCACCTCCGATGGGTTCGAATGGCAGCGGCGGCCCTACAAGTCGCTCTCTGCCATCGCACGAGCCATTACAGGCACGCGTTGGAATGGCTGGATATTCTTTGGCTTGAAGAACCGCAGGGGGCTGTGATGAACAAACCGGTCATTCGCAAACTGCGCTGCGCTGTTTACACGCGCAAATCGAGCGAGGAAGGGTTGGAGCAGGAATTCAACAGCCTTCACGCCCAGCGGGAGGCCTGCGAGGCCTATATTGCCAGTCAGCGGTCCGAGGGCTGGGTGCTGGTCCGCGACCAATATGATGATGGCGGTGTGTCCGGTGGCACGTTGGAGCGCCCGGGCCTGAAACGCCTCATGCAGGATGTTGAAGATGGCCTCGTTGATGTCATCGTCGTCTACAAGATCGACCGCCTAAGCCGCTCGCTTGCCGATTTCGCCAAGCTGGTCGAGGTGTTCGACCGCAATGGTGTGACGTTTGTCTCGGTCACGCAGTCCTTCAACACGACCACGTCGATGGGGCGGCTGACGCTGAACATCCTGCTGTCGTTCGCGCAGTTCGAGCGCGAAGTGACTGCCGAGCGCATCCGCGACAAGGTGGCGGCCAGCCGCAAGAAGGGCATCTGGATGGGCGGTATGACGCCGTATGGTTATCGGGTCGAAAACCGCAAACTACTGGTCGATGAACAAACCGCCGCGCATGTTCGCTGGATCTTCGCGCGGTTTCTCGAGATAGGGTCCTGCACAGAACTGGCGCGGGAGGTTGCGAAACGCGGCATTCGTACGCCGAAGGGCAACCAGATCGACAAGAAATACCTGTATCGCTTGCTGAATAATCCCGTCTACATCGGCGAAGCCAAGCACAAGGGCGACAGCTATCCCGGCGAACATGACGCCATCATCGACCGCGAGATGTGGGACCGAGTCCACGCCATCCTGCAGGAGAGCCCGCGAAAGCGCGCCGCGCGGACCCGCGCCGACACGCCCGCGCTGCTGAAGGGGCTGCTGTTCGGTCCCGATGGCGCCGCCTTCTCGCCGACACACACTCGCAAGGGCGGGCGGCTCTACCGCTACTACGTTAGTCAGACCGTGCTGAAGCATGGCGCTGGGTCATGCCCCATCGGCCGCGTGCCAGCAGGGGAAATCGAGGCGGCCGTCATCAATCAACTGCGCGCCGTGTTCCGCCAGCCGGAGATCGTTGCAGGGACATGGAAGGCAGCGCGCACCCACGCCGACGACATCACCGAGGCCGACGCCCGCGCGGCGCTTCAGCAGCTCGATCCGCTCTGGGACGAACTTTTCCCCGCCGAGCAGGCACGCATCGTTGGGCTCGCCGTCGAACGCGTGGATATCGCCCTCAACAGCGTCAATATTCGACTTCGTATGGACGGTTTGTCGGGCTTGGCCCGCGAGATGCTGGCGGTTGGCGTAGGAGTGGCAGCATGAC
>JBEAQJ010000096.1:0-7407 GCA_041163945.1 Pseudomonadota bacterium | reverse complement strand
CGGCCGCGATATGGGCCGCCATGAAGGTATCGCCCGCGCCGGTGATACGCCGGGCGGTGACCACCGGGGGTGCCGCCTGGATCAAGCCCGCGGCGCTGGCATCGACCGCGACCCCGGCGCCGGCCGTGACCAGCACACGCCGCGCCCCCGCCGCGATCAGCGCCTGCGCCGCACGCGCCGCATCGGCGGCTTCTGTGCCCGACAGGATGGCCGCTTCTTCGCGGTTCAGATACAAGGTGGCGCGTGGATGGGCCAAGAATGGCCGCAGACGCGCCGCTTTGCCCGGCGATGCCGGCGCAATCCGCAGATCGGCTTTTGAAAACAAAGGGCTTTGCGCGATGGCGTCCAACAGGGGTTCGGTCAGATTGCCATCCAACGCCACCAGCCCGGCCCAAGGGCGCGCCGCACTTCCCAAGCGCCCGTCTTCCAGCGGTGCCAAAATGCGCGCGCCCGCGGCCTCCAGGGAATGGGCATCGGCGACGGCCGCCATCAGCGCGCCTTGCGCCTCGATGGCCATGTATTGATCCGTGGGCAGATCGGCATCGATCAAGATCGTATCGCACATCAGCCCCATCGCCGCGCAGCGGGCCCGCAGATCACGCCCCGCCGCATCGTCGCCCAGGACCGATATCAACGCCGGCTGCAGCCCGAACCGGCGGATCATCATGGCGATGTTCAAGGCCACGCCGCCCGGCCGGCGCGTGATATGGCCGGGTTTGTCATTGCCCGGCGCCATCTGCAGATCGGTGCGACCGATGATGTCCCACAGGACCGAGCCGATGCACAGGATGTCGGGCGTGATGCGCATGCGCCTGATCTAGCGGTGCGGGTAGCGGGCGTCCATCCCGCTTGTGGCGCGCAGACCGATACGGGGCTTGCCAATCCGTGCGAAACCGCTTAGGGGCAGCGTCACTTCACAGGCGAAGGCGGGCCTTCGGGGGAGACATCCCCGTATGCGTCCACCGGTTGGGGAAACCCTGAACCTTCGCCCTAGGCGCAAACCGGAAAGGAACACGACATGGCGCTTCCCGATTTTTCCGTGCGTCAGCTGCTGGAAGCTGGCGTTCACTTTGGCCACCAGACGCAGCGCTGGAACCCGCGGATGGGCCCGTATATCTACGGCGACCGCAACGGCATTCACATCATTGACCTGACCCAGACGGCCGAGCTGTTGGAACAGGCGCTGAAGGTGGTGCGCGACACCGTCGCCAAGGGCGGGCGCATCTTGTTCGTGGGCACCAAGCGGCAGGCGCAAAAACCGGTGGCCGAGGCCGCCGAACGCTGTGCGCAGTATTACATGAACCATCGCTGGCTGGGCGGTACGCTGACCAACTGGAAAACCGTGTCGAACTCGATCAGCCGGCTCAAGGATATCGACGCGCAGATGGCACAAGGGCTTGAGGGCCTGACCAAGAAAGAGCGTCTGGGCATGGAACGCGACCAGACCAAGCTGCAGGCGTCGCTGGGCGGGATCCGCGAAATGGGCGGTCTGCCCGATCTGCTGTTCGTGATCGACGTCAACAAGGAGGCGCTGGCCATCCTTGAGGCGCGCAAGCTGGGCATCCCCGTTGTGGCCGTGGTTGACACGAACTGCGCCCCCGAGGGCGTGGATTACATCATCCCCGGCAATGACGACGCGGCGCGGGCCATTTCGCTGTATTGCGATCTGATCAGCCGGGCGGCGCTTGATGGCATGTCGGCCCAGCTCAAGACCGCGGGTGTGGATCTGGGCGCGCTGGAAGACGCCGCCGTCGAAGAGGCGCTGGCCGAAGATCTGGACGCCGACGACGCCGTCGACGCCTGACACCCGACCGTCATCCGATTGACATGCGCGCAGGGCAAAGCCTTGCGCGCACCCCAAGACTTCAGGAGAACGCTCATGGCGATTACCGCTGCAATGGTGAAAGAACTGCGCGAAGCGACCGGCGCAGGCATGATGGATGCCAAGAAGGCATTGACCGAAACCGATGGCGATTTCGACGCCGCGGTCGACTGGCTGCGCACCAAGGGCCTGGCCAAGGCCGCCAAGAAATCGGGCCGCACCGCCGCCGAAGGGCTTGTGGCGGCTGCCGTGTCCGGCGGCGTCGGTGTCGTGGTCGAGGTGAATTCGGAAACCGATTTCGTGGCCAAGAACGCCGAGTTCCAGGGCATGGTGGCGTCGATCGCCGATGCGGCCCTGCGGGTCGATGATCTGGCGGCGCTGAACGCGGCCACGATCGACGGCAAACCCGTTGAAACGGTGATCACCGATGCCATCGCCAAGATCGGCGAAAACATGGCGCTGCGCCGCATGACGAAGCTCGGCGGTGACACGGTCGTGTCCTACATCCACAACGCGGCCGCGCCCGGCATGGGCAAGATCGGCGTTCTGGTGGCCATCAAGGGCGGCGACGAAGCCTTTGCCCGTCAGGTCGCGATGCATGTCGCAGCCGTGAACCCCGCCGCGCTGAACGAAGCCGCCGTCGACCCCGCGATGGTGGCCAAGGAACGCCAGATCCAGATCGATATCGCGCGTGAATCGGGCAAGCCCGACGCCGTGATCGAAAAGATGATCGATGGCCGGATGAAAAAGTATCTGGCCGACATCACGCTGGTCAATCAGGCATTCGTCATCAACCCGGATCTGACCGTGGGCGATGCCGCCAAGGCGGCCGGTGTGGAAATCACGGGCTTCGTGCGCCTTGAAGTCGGCGAAGGCATTGAGAAAAAAGAAGAAAACTTTGCCGAAGAAGTGGCCAAGGTCGCCAAGGGCTAACACCCGCGCGTCAATGGAAACAAAAACGGGGCAGGGGTGAACCTTGCCCCGTTTTTCGTGTGCATCAGTGTTTTTGCAAATGCCCGTGCAAAGCGGCCAGCGCTAGGCGATAGCCTGCCGCGCCGAAGCCCTGGATCACCCCGACACAGACCGGCGCGATCAGCGAGACATGGCGAAAACTTTCGCGCGCATGGGTATTTGACAGGTGCAGTTCAACCACCGGCAACGCCGTGGCCGTGATCGCATCCCGCAGCGCCACCGAGGTGTGGGTATATGCGCCCGCGTTCAGCACAACGCCATCCACGGATCCACGCGCTGCGTGCAGATGATCGATCAACGCGCCTTCGTGATTGGATTGCGCACAGCGCACCGTCAATCCCAGCGTCTGTCCGTACGCCGAACAATCCGCCTCGATCTGCGCCAGGGTCGTGTGGCCGTAGATGCCGGGTTCGCGCGTGCCCAGCAAATTCAGGTTTGGCCCATTCAGAACAAGTATATGCATGATGCGATCCTTTGCGGCGGACTATAGGCGGCAACGAAAGCTCTGTAAAAGGGGCTTGTGCGACCTTGGCCTTCCAGCGCATTTTATCGTTTTCAGTCAAAGTATTGTCTGTCGCTTTTAAAGCGGAATGTAAGCAAACGCAGTGACTGCAGTATCTTTATTTAACATAATATTGATTATCGGATAATTGGATGCGCACACAATGGATCCTGCACACAGGCGGCATCAAGCGACGCAATCGCGTCATCGGCCCCTATCCCAGCGCGTAACCCGCCCCGCGCACCGTGCGGATCGGATCGCCGTGATCCCCGGCCTTCAACGCCTTGCGCAGCCGGCCAACATGCACGTCAACCGTGCGACTATCGACATAGATATCGCGGCCCCAGACCCGATCCAGCAATTGTTCCCGGCTCCAGACGCGGCCCGGGCGTTCCATGAAGGCCGTCAACAGCCGGAATTCCGTGGGCCCAAGGTTCAACCGTTCGCCTTGGCGGTAGACGCGATGTTCGGCCAGATCCATCACGATGTCGTCGTATTCAAGGCGTTCCCCCACGGTCGCCGGACGCACGCGGCGCAACTGGGTGCGCAGGCGCGCCAAAAGCTCGGCCACCGAATAGGGTTTGGTGATGTAATCATCGGCCCCGGTTTCCAGCCCGCGGATCTTGTCGACCTCTTCCGAACGCGCTGACAGCATGATGATCGGGATTCGAGCGGTTTCGGCGCCCATCTTCAGCTGGCGGCACACCTCGATGCCCGACACGTTCGGCAGCATCCAATCCAGCACGATCACATCGGGGGGTGTTTCACGCACCAGCAACAATGCCTGGTCGCCGGCTTCGGCGCTGATCACCTGATAGCCCTCGGCCTCGATGTTGTAGGCCAAGACCTCACGCTGCGCGGGTTCGTCCTCGACGACCAGCACCAAGGGTTCGCCAGCCATGGCCCCTGCCCCTTAGCGGCTCTGGCCCGCGTCAAGCGCGGTGCGATCAAGCTTGGGGCGATCCTCGTCAGGCAGGCCGCCGGTGACCAGATAGATGACCTGTTCGGCGATCGAGGTGACATGATCGCCCATCCGTTCGATGTTCTTGGCCATGAAATGCAGATGCATGCAGGTGGTGATGTTGCGCGGATCTTCCATCATGAAGGTCAGGTATTCCCGAAACAGCGCAGAATACATCTGATCCACATCCCGGTCGCGGGCGCGCACATCAGCGGCCAGCGCCGCATCGCGCTGGATATAGGCATCGAGCGCATCCTTCAGCATCAGCTCCACCTGGCGCGCCATGCGCCGCAGCGAGGCACCGGTGCCGTTGACGGGCGGTTGATCGATGATGGTTTCCGTGCGCTTGGCGATGTTCTTGGCGTAATCGCCGATACGTTCCAGGTTGGTCGAAACGCGAAACACCGTCAGAACCGTGCGCAGATCCGACGCGATCGGCTGGCGCTGCGCGATGATCCGGGCGGCTTCGTTGTTGACCAGCTCCTCCAGCTTGTCGATGGCGCTGTCGGCCGCGCGCACGGTGCGCGCCAGTTCCGCGTCGCGGGTTTCCAAAGCCTCGGTCGCCTTGGAAATGGCTTCTTCGACCAGCCCGCCCATGCGCATGATCTGGGCCTGAATGCCCTCGAGATCGCGGTCGAAGCCTGAAACGATGTGTTCTGAACTCGGCATGGTCATCCCCCCTGCCCTAAACATTGTGGCCTCAACCGATCCGGCCGGTGATGTAGCTTTCGGTGCGCGGATCGTCGGGGTTGGTGAAAATCCGCGACGTGTCGCCATATTCCACGAGACTGCCGAGATGGAAAAACGCGGTCTTTTGGCTGACGCGGGCGGCCTGTTGCATCGAGTGGGTCACGATGACGACCGAATATTTTTCGCGCAGTTCATCGATCAATTCTTCGACCTGGGCGGTCGCGATGGGATCGAGCGCGGAACAAGGTTCATCCATCAGCAAAACCTCGGGGCCCGTGGCAACGGCGCGCGCAATGCACAGGCGCTGTTGCTGGCCACCCGACAGGCCGGTGCCCGATTCCTTCAGCCGATCCTTGACCTCGTTCCACAGCGCGGCCTTGCGCAGGCTTTGTTCGACGATGTCGTCCAGTTCGGCCTTGCCCCGCGCCAGACCGTGGATCTTCGGCCCATAGGCGACGTTGTCGTAGATCGATTTCGGAAAGGGATTGGGCTTTTGGAACACCATACCGACCTTGGCGCGCAGCTGCACCGGGTCAACGCGCTTGTCGTAGATGTCTTCGCCATCGATGCGGATGTCGCCTTCGACCCGGGCGATGGCCACGGTGTCGTTCATGCGGTTCAGACAGCGCAGAAAGGTGGATTTTCCGCAGCCCGAAGGGCCGATAAACGCCGTGACCGTGTTGTCCAGGATGTCGACATTCACATCCTTGAGCGCGTGTTTGTCGCCGTAATACACCTGCACGCCCCGGGCGGTGATCTTGATGTCCTGTGCGTTCACGGCTCTCTCCACGATAAGTTGGTCGTCCATTGCAAGCCCCTTACCAACGCCGCTCGAAGCGACGGCGCAACACGATGGCCAGGATATTCATGACCAGCAAGAAGCCCAAAAGCACGATGATGGCGCCGGCCGAACGTTCGATAAAGGCCGGATCGGCGCGTGATGCCCAGGAATAGACCTGAACCGGCAGCGCGGTGGCAGGATCGAGCACCCCGCCATCCAAGGGCCCGGCCGGGTAGTTGGCCACAAACGCCACCATGCCGATCAGCAACAGCGGCGCGGTTTCACCCAAGGCCGATGCCAAACCCAGAATGGTGCCCGTCAGGATCCCCGGCGCAGCCAGCGGAAGAACATGGTGGAACACCACCTGCATCTTCGATGCGCCCACCCCCATCGCCGCATCGCGGATCGATGGCGGCACCGCCCGGATCGCCGCCCGCGTGGCAATGATGATCGTGGGCAAGGTCATCAGCGTCAGAACCAGCGCCCCCACCAAAGGCGAGGATTGCGGGAACTGCGCAAAGTTGATGAAGATCGCCAACCCCAAGATACCGTATACGATCGACGGCACCGCCGCGAGGTTCGAGATGTTGACCTCGATCAGATCGGTCCAGCGGTTCTTGGGTGCGAATTCTTCCAGGTAAATCGAGGCCGATACCCCCAAAGGCAGCACCATCAGCGCCACCAGAACCATCATGTAGGCCGACCCGATCATCGCCACCCCAAGGCCCGAGGCCTCGGGGCGCTGGTCGGACGCGTCGGGGTTGGTCAGAAACCCCCAGTTGAATTTCAAGCCCAACAGCCCGTCGGCCACCATGCGGTCGGCCAGATCCAGCTGCGCGACGGAAATATTGGTATCGCGCTCGGCGCTGTCGCGGGTCACGCGGCCCTTCAGGTAGCCGTCGATGCGGCCGGTGGCAAAGCCTTCGAATTGGATCGTCTGGCCCAGCAGCGTGGGGTCGTCGATCACCATCCGGCGCAGGCGTGCCGGGGTGTCGCGCGAAATGAAGGCGGCGATCTCGCGGTCGCTGACGCCATCGGTAGCGATCCCGCGCGCGGCCAGATAGGCGATCAGGTTCTCGTTCAGCAGGCTGGTGTAGCCGATGGTGGTCACGCGCATCATGTCGTCGCGCTGGCGGTTTCCCTCGGGGTCCAGCCGTTCGGCATCGAGCGTCACCGGAAAGGAAAAGGTCGCTTGCCGAAACGCCGATACGCCATCGGAAAAGATGGTCCACAGCATGATGAACAGCACCGACAGGCTGATGCAGATCGCCACGACGCCATAAGCCTTGAACCGGGCTTCGGCGGTGTTGCGCCGCTTCATCCGGTCGGTCTGTTGCAACAACGACGACGCGGGTTGGGCCGGGCTTGCCGGGATATCGGCGGCGGTTGCGTCGGTCATTCGTATTGCTCCCGGTATTTGCGCACGACCCACAGCGCAAAGATGTTCAGCCCCAGCGTGATCACGAACAGCGTCATCCCCAACGCAAAGGCCACCAGCGTTTCGGGCGAATTGAATTCAAGGTCGCCGGTCAATTGGCTGACGATCTTGACGGTGATCGTGGTCATCGCCTCGAACGGGTTCAGATCCAGCTTGGCCGAGGCCCCTGCCCCCATGGTCACGATCATCGTCTCGCCGATGGCACGGCTGGCGGCCAGCAAGATGGCCCCCACGATCCCCG
>JBEAQJ010000095.1:0-13863 GCA_041163945.1 Pseudomonadota bacterium | reverse complement strand
GCCGGCTGGCGCAGATCCTTGCGCCCCGCGATCTGTCGAAATGCAAGATCGGGCAGGGCAAGTATGTGCCGCTGTGCAATCACCACGGCGTGTTGATCAATGACCCGATCCTGCTGAAACTCGACGAGGACCGCTATTGGCTGTCCATCGCCGACAGCAACATCTGGTTCTGGGCCGAGGCCATCGCGCGCGAGCGCGGTCTGAATGTCGAGGTGAGCGAGCCGGACGTGTCGCCACTTGCCGTGCAGGGACCGAAGGCGGAAACCGTTGTCGCCTCGATTTTCGGCGACTGGGTTCGCGACCTGAAATACTTCTGGTTCCGCGAGACTGAAATCGGCGGAATCCCCGTGGCGGTGGCAAGGTCCGGTTGGTCCAAGCAGGGTGGGTTCGAAATCTACCTGATGGATGGCACCAAAGGCACCGAACTCTGGAACATCGTCAAGGAAGCCGGACAGCCGCACGGCATCGGGCCTGGCAACCCCAACTGGTGCGAACGTGTCGAAAGCGGGTTGGTCTCGTATGGCGGCGACTCGGATGGGCAAACAAATCCGTTCGAGGTCCGGATGGGCAAATATGTCGATCTTCATGTGCCTGACGACACGATCGGGATCGAGGCTTTGCGCCGCATCGCGGCCGAGGGGCCGAAACGGCATCAGCTGGGTGTCGTCCTGGACAATTCGGAACCGGTCAAGGCGGAGTTCACCTGGAACGACATCGACATGGATGGCGCGCGCATTGGCGAAATGACCACCTGTGTTTGGTCCTACCGCATGAAGAAAAACATCGGGTTCGCGCTTGTGGCGACCTCTGCAAAACCCGGTGACCGGGTCGTCGTAAGGCGCGCGGCCGGCGCCGTCGAAGGTACACTGTGTGAATTGCCATTCCTTTGAGGGCAACATGACTGTCATCACCGAACCCGCCCGGCAGACGCCGGTCATCCACAATACGGACGTCCTGGTGGTCGGATCCGGCCCCGGGGGGCTTGCCGCAGCTCTTGCGGCAGCGCGGGCCGGGGTCGAGGTCTGTTTGGTGGAACGCTTTGGTTGCTTCGGCGGCAACATCACCGTTGTCGGGGTCGAAGGTTTCGCCTGGTATCGCCACGAAGCGACCGTCGAGGCAGGCGGTATCGGACGCGAATTCGAAGACCGCGCACGCGACATGGGCGCGGCCGTGCCCGAAAGCCAGTCGCTGAGTTACGAGATCGACAGCGAAGGCTTCAAGCTCGTCGCTGATCGGCTGGTCGAAGAAGCTGGTGTCGACGGCATGCTGCACCGCCAGTTCGTGGCCCCGGTGATGGAGGGCGACCGCATAGCCGGGATCATCGTCGAATCCAAAGCGGGGCGCGAGGCGATCCTGGCCCGTGTCGTGATCGACGCGTCGGGTGACGCCGATGTGGCGCACCGGGCCGGTGCACCAACCCTCAAGACACCGGCCGAGCACATGCAGGCCGCCAGCGTCATGTTCCACTTGGCCGGTGTCGACAAGGCCGCCTTCATGGCCGAGGTTCGCCGCGATCCCCAGACCTACAAGGACTGGTCCACCGGCGAATGGACGGTGGAAACCGATGGGAAAGAGGACGACATGTTCTCTCCCTTCCTGAAGAAGCCGTTTGCCAAGGCGATCGAAGCGGGGGTCATCCCGGCGCATCTCAACACGATTGCAGGCACTTGGGGCGCCATGCATGACACGGGCGAACTCACGTACATGAACCTTGTTCATCTGGCTGGCGTGGACGGGACAGACCCCGAAAGCATGACCAAAGGCGAAATTGAGGGCCGCAAACAGGCGATGTTGGCCATCGACGCGCTTCGCCGCTTCATGCCGGGCTGCAGTGGCGTGCGGCTGCGCAACTTTGGCATGACCATCGGCATCCGCGACACGCGCAAGATCCGTGCCGCCTACAACATGACCGAAACCGACGTGCGCCAGCAGGGCCGGTTCGAGGATTCCATCGGCATCTACCCCGAGTTCATCGACGGCTATGGCGTGCTGATCATCCCGACCACCGGGCGCTACATGCAGATCCCCTACCGGGCGATGTTGCCCGGCAAGGTCAAGGGCCTGCTGGTGGCGGGTCGCGCCATTGGCGGCGACCGGATCGCCCATGCGGCAACACGCAACATGGCCTGCTGCGCCGTCGCCGGGCAGGGCGCGGGCGTCGCTGCGGCGCTGGCGGTCAAGGCGGGCTGCGATGTGGCACAGGTGGACATGGCTGGGGTTCAGGCCGAACTGCTCCGCCAGGGTGTGCGGATCGCATGACCATGACCAATCCGATCCGCGAGATCGAAACCGATGTGCTGGTGGTGGGGGGCGGAACTGCAGGGTTCGCCGCGGCACTCTCGGCGGCACGCTCAGGGCTTCGTGTGCGGCTGATCGAGGCCGGACCCAAGATCGGCGGGGTCATGGCCTCCTGTCCTGGCATGCCCTGGGGCGGCGGCTATCCGCTGGGTCACAGCATCGGCGGCATCTTTGCCGAATTGACCGGCAGGCTGTTGGCCATGGCGCCGCCCGCTGCCGAGGTCCGTCCTTGCGCGCTGGAAAACTTCGGCCCTGAGGTTCAATACGACCACGAGGCCGCGACGCTGGTCATGTTCGACATGCTGGATCAGGCGGGCGTCATTTTGCATCTGAACACCTTCTCGGGCCTGCCCGAAATGGCCGGCACGCGGATCGGCGCGGTATCGGCGCAAGACAGACTGGGGCCGCTGCGCTTTCTCCCGCGCATGGTGATCGATTGTTCCGGCGATGGCGATCTGTCCGCGCGCGCCGGCGTGCCCTATACTCTGGGAGACGACCGGGGCAACATGATGGCGGTCAGCCTGACCTTTCACATGGTCGGTGCCGATACGCAGGCCGTCTTTGCCGAGGGCGACCCATATTTCCGCCGCTTCGCCGCACGCGGCATCGCCGAAGGGCGGCTGCACCCCGATTTGCACAAGCTCTACCTGATGCGTGGTTTCCACCCCGGCACCGTGTTCTGCAACACCGTGACCATCCGGGGCGTCGACGGCACCGACCCGGCCGCCGTTGCCCGCGCCACGCAGGAGGGCCGCCGCCGCTGCCAGCAGGTGGCGCGATTTCTGATCAAGGATGTGCCCGGCTTCCAGGACGCGCAGATGTGGGGGCTCGGCCCTACGGTTGGCCTGCGTGAAACCCGAAAGCTGCAAGCGCTCTATCGCATCACCGGACAGGATATCGCCAGAGGGACTAGGTTCGGCGACGGCATCGTCGCCTGCGACAACCCCATCGACGACGTGATGCGCGACAGCGCCGAGATGACCCATGAGGCGGCGGTCGGCCGGGGTGCCTATTACACCATCCCGTTCCGCGCTCTGGTGCCCGAAGCCGTCGAGAACCTGCTGTTCGCCGGTCGCCTCATCTGTGCAGATCCGGTTGCGTTTGCCTCGGTCCGGGGCATGCCGCAATGCATGGCGATGGGGCACGCAACGGGCGTCGCTGCGGCGGTGGCCCTAGAGGAACAATTGCGAGTTCAGGACGTAAATGGCGACGCGTTGGCAGAAAAGCTGGCGAGGCAAGGCGTTGCAGGAATCGCAGGTCGAAAACTGGGCGCGATGCAGGAATGAAGACTCAAAGAGTTCTGATTACTGCAGGAGCGTCCGGCATGGAAATGCGATGGCGACCGCCTTTGCCGCGACTGGTGCCAATATCTGGGTTGCCGATGCTTCAATCGACGCTCTATCCAGATGCCCGGGCGACTGGAATGTCGACACGGTCGATGTGCGCGAGCCGGAAGAGATGAAGGCACTGTTCGGCAGGATTGACGAATCCTGGGGCGGGCTTGATGCCCTGTGCGCCAATGCCGGAACCCCGGGGCCGACCGCACTTACCGAGAACCAGCCCTACGCCGAATTCTGGGACTGCCTGGCAGTAAACCTCGGTGGTGCGTTTCTCTCAGTGGCCAATGCCCTGCTGATGATGAAGCGGCAATATTCTGGCGTGGTCCTGTTCACTTCATCAACTGCCGGTCTGTTCGGGTTCCCCTATCGAGCGCTTTATGCGGCCAGCAAATGGGCGCTTCACGGATTGATGAAGACCGTTGCGATGGAAGCTGGGCCCTACGGAATCCGCGCCAACGCGATTGCCCCCAGTTGCGTGGAAGGTTCGCGCATAGACGCCGTAATCGAGCGAGAAGCGGCGGCCAAGCGAACAGCACGCGACAATGTTCGGCGTGCCTACGAGGCCGGCACTTCGCTGCGCCGCTTTGCCAAAGCCGAGGATGTCGCAGCCATGGCCGTTTTTCTCGCCTCGGATGCCGCCCAGATGATTTCCGGGCGGGTCATTGCCGTTGATGGTCATACGGAAAACCCGGATCCGAAGTTTTGACGTTACGGTGATTCAAGTGTCGTTCGGCACGGCCATGGCAGATCGGAGGGAAAGCAAGGTGCGTGGTTTTCCCTTGATGCCGCCGGGTTTCGACCGACCGACGAATCCCGGACCCGGGCCTCAGCTGTTGGGCCTCACGCGGGCCGCAGTCTTGTTGGCGAATGCCTCAAGCCGTTCGCGCGCGGCAGGCTGAGTATTGACGATGCCACCCACGAAAGCTTCGGCATAGGCGGCGTCCATGCCGGACATGTTGTTCATGTGGCTGACGGCCGAACAGATCGCGAAATTCGTCAGTGGCAGGTTCTGCGCGACCTTTTCCGCCAGTTCCATCGCCTTGGCAAAGCTGCCGCCCGCCTCTGTGATGTATTGCGCCAGACCCAGGTCGACGGCCTCCTGCCCCTGATAGACACGGCCCGTCAGGATCATGTCGATCATACGGTACTTGCCGATCATGTCCGACACCCGGATCGTCGCGCCGCCGCCGGTAAAGATGCCGCGCTGGCCTTCGGGCAGGGCGAAATAGGTGCCGGGGTCGATCACGCGCACATGGGCGGCGCTGGCCAGTTCCAGACCGCCGCCGACAACCGCGCCCTTGAGCGCGGCAATGATCGGCACGCCGCCATATTCCATCTTGTTGAAGGCCTCGTGCCAGCGCAGGCAGACATGCATGAAGTCATCGGGGCTGCGGTCGGCTTTCCAATGTTCGACCAGATCGAGGCCCGCGCAGAAGTGATCGCCAGCGCCTTCCAGCAACACCGCCCTGACGCCCGCCATGCGCGCGCCGCTGAAGAAGCGGATCAGCTCCTCGATGGTAACCACGTCCAGCGCGTTGCGTTTATCAGGGCGGTTCAGCGTCACCACAAAGAGACCATTGTCACGCGCGGAAATCGCGAGGCGTTCGTAGGTGTCGGGGTTCACGACGTCATTCATGGGTTGGGTCCTTTCAAGGGATCAATCGGGGAAAGCCGCGTCCAGCAGGCTTTGTGCGCCGTGCAGGATGCGAGTTTGTTCGGTGGCGCATTCGGGCAGGATGTGCTGGGCATAGAACAGCGCTGTGGCGATCTTCTGGGTCAGGAACGCGCTATCCTGCCCTGCGTCGCGCACGGTTTGTGCCGCAAGCGCCCCCTTGGCAAGCATCCAGCCCGCCGCCAATGTGCCGGACAGCATCAGGAAGGGGACAGAGCCCGCAAAAGCCGTGTCGATATCTTTGCGGCTGTTTTCCAGCATCCAGTCCAGAACAGCTTCGAAAGCGCCGCGCGCCTGCGCGAGACTTGTGCCGATCGCTTGGGCCGAGGCGTCACCGCTTGCCAGCTTTGCTTCGGTTTCCTCAATTCGGGCGGCAAACAGGCGGGCGATTGTCCCCCCGTCCCGCATCACCTTGCGTCCAAGAAGGTCATTTGCCTGAATGGCCGTAGTGCCCTCGTAAATCGGCAGGATGCGGGCGTCGCGGTAGTGCTGCGCGGCGCCGGTTTCTTCGATGAAGCCCATGCCGCCGTGGATTTGCACCCCAAGAGAAGCGACCTCGACGGCGCGTTCCGAACAGAAGCCCTTGACCAGGGGGACCATGAATTCGGCCTCTGCGATGCTCTCGGGATCACCCCGGTGGTGCGCCATGTCCAACAACCCCGCTGTCGCCGCGGCCATCGCCCGTCCGCCTTCGGTCAGGCTGCGCATCCGCATCAACATGCGGCGCACGTCCGGGTGTTCGATGATCGGCACGGCGTCTTTGCTCTGACCGTTCACCGGGCGGCTCTGCACGCGGTCGCGCGCGTAGGCCAAAGCGCGCTGATAGGCCCGCTCAGAGATCGCGACTCCCTGCACGCCCACCGAGAACCGCGCGGCGTTCATCATGATGAACATGTATTCCAGCCCGCAATTTTCCTCGCCGACCTGGAACCCGGTGGCATCGTCGTATTCCAGCACGGCCGTCGGACTGGCGCGCACACCCAGTTTGTGTTCGATGCTCACGCAGTTGACCGCGTTCGCGGCCCCCGCCGTTCCGTCCGGCTCCACCAGCCTCTGCGGCACGATGAACAGGCTCAGCCCCTTCGGCCCGGATGGTGCATCGGGTGTGCGCGCCAGCACGAGGTGAATGATGTTCTCGGTCAGATCATGGGCGCCATAGGTAATGAAAATCTTCGTACCGGAAATGCCATAGGTGCCATCCGCGCGCCGCACCGCCCTTGTCGCCACCCGGCCCAGATCGCTGCCCGCCTGCGGTTCGGTCAGGTTCATCGTGCCGGACCAGCGCCCTTCGATCAACGGTCCAAGGTAGGTGGCCTTCTGTTCGTCCGAGCCGGTCAGCAGCAGCGCCTCGATCGCACCGTCGGTCAGCAACGGGCAAAGACCAAAGCTCATGTCCGCGGCATTCAGTATCTCGACCGCCGCTGCGCCAACGGCACGCGGCAGCCCGGTGCCGCCATACTCCGCCGGATGGGTCAGCGCCTGCCAGCCCATTTCGACAAACTGGGCATAGGCCCGCGTGTCGCCCTCGGGCATGAACACACGGCCTTTGTCGAACCGGGCGCCCAGCGTGTCAGCGACATAGGACAAAGGCGCGATCTGTTCGGCGCAGAACTGGGCATAGCCTTCCAGCGCCGCACCGATGTCCGAGAGGTCGTACTCGGAATACGTCTCCAGCGCGGAAACCTTCTCCCAGTGCGACAGGTGTTCGATACAGAACATCAGATCCAACACTGGCGGCTGATAGGACATGCCTGACACTCCGACGGAAGCTATGACTTCTCGTCATCTAGCCGCCGAATTCCTTGTCAAAAAGCTCATATTTTGCCAATTTCTTATCTGATCACGCCACACGGGATCTTTGCATGACAAGTCATGACCCAATTTCTCTGACGACCGTTTCAGCGGGTTTCATTCGGGACTGGCTCGATGCGCTCAAGTCTCGATGCACGCCCGACGCGCTGGCCGCCCTATTGGAGCGCTCTGGTCTGCAAACCCGACCGATGCTGCCCACTCAGCGCGTCACGCTCGAAGAAATCACCCGGCTGTATCAATTGGCCGCGCCCGAGACCGGCGATGAAATGATGGGGCTCTGGAGCCGCCCGATCCGGCCTCGCGCCCTGCAACATCTGGTGACCGTTCAGCGTGAGGCGAGCAGCCTGGTCTCGGCCCTCTATCGGTTCTCCACATTCTGGAACCTGCTTCTCGACGATTTCCGTCTCGATTTGCGGAACGGCCCGGAAGAGGTCGAACTGGCGTTGGTCCCCTGCGCACCTGACGCCCGCCCGCAGCGATTTGGGCACATGCTGATCCTGAAACTGGCGCATGGGCTCTTGTCCTGGCTAGGCGGGTCGGAAACGCCGGTGAAAGAGGTTCGCTTTGCCTTCGCGCGTCCGGATTTTGCCGCGGACTACGCCGTTGTCTTTCCCTGTCCGGTGAAGTTCGATGCGGCGCACACCGGCATCCTGTTCGATCCACGCCAATTCAACCGTCCGATCACCCGCACTCCCGCCGAGGCCTCCGTGTTTCTGGAACGTGCCCCGCTCGACTGGCTTTTCACCGGATCGCGCGCGCATACGAACAGTTTGCGTGTCCGCGCCTTTCTTTACGGCGCGGCCTGGCAGGGCAGTCAGCTGCCGGATGCGGCTCGGGCCCTGAAGATGACGCCCCGGACACTGAACCGTCGCCTGAGAGAGGAAGGGACATCTTTTCAGGAGATAAAGGATGCACTACGCCGCGACATCGCCATCCGCGCGCTTCAGCAAAGCACCGAGAGCATAGAGCAAATCGCTTTTGATACCGGCTTTTCCGCTCCAGCGAACTTCCACCGTGCCTTTCGCAAATGGACCAGCCGGACACCTGGATCGTACCGATTGTAGGTTCGGGGTTCGAAACACCAAAGGCGCTACCCATTCCGTAGTAAGCCGCCAGTCGTAAACGACAGAATGGGATTGCAAGCCGAAGTCCACATCAATGATTACAATATCTTAATGGGTGGAGATGGGGTGGATGCCGCTCTCACCCTGACGGCATCGCGATGTGCCATACTCGTGGCGTCACAGCACAAGTTGAAGGAGAGGGCATCCATGGGAGAAGTTAGCATTATCGGGGTCGATCTGGCAAAGAACGTGTTCCAGTTACACGGAGCTGCAGCGGACGGGTCGGTCGTGTTCCGCAAAAACCTGTCACGGCTTCAGTTCGCGCGGTTCATGGCGGATCATCCGGCCTGCGAGGTGGCGATGGAGGCGTGTCCCAGCGCGCATCACTGGGCGCGGGAATTGTCCGCCCATGGGCACAGCGTCCGGCTGATCGCACCGCATTACGTCAAACCGTTTTTGAAGCGGCAGAAAAACGATGCTGCCGACGCGGAAGCAATCGTCGAAGCGGCATTGCGTCCGACCATGCGGTTCGTCGAACCCAAGACCCAGGAACAGCAGGCCCGTGCCGTCGCCTTCCGGACGCGCGAGCAGCTTGTGAAGCAGCGCACCGAGGCCGTGAATGCGCTCCGGTCGCATCTCTACGAGTTCGGCTATGTCGCACCAGAGGGGATCGGTTATCTGCCTCGCCTGGAACGAGTCGTTGAAGATGCCGACGCCGACATTCCTGATCTGGCACGCGATATCTGCCGCATGCTCCTCGAGCAGATTGCCCACCTGACCGACCGGATTAAAGCGCTGAAAGCGAAGATCACCGCCCTTTCGAACGAAGCGGAGATGCCACGGCGGCTGCAGACCATGCCGGGCGTCGGACCGATCACCGCGCTCGCCGTCGAGACCTTCGCGCCGCCGATGGAGCAGTTCCGCCGGGGTCGTGATTTCGCCGCATGGCTGGGCCTGGTGCCGCGGCAGCATTCCTCGGGTGGCAAACAGAAGCTGGGGAAAACCTCAAAGATGGGGCAGCGTGATATTCGGCGGTTGCTGGTCATAGGCGCAACCGCGGTGATCCGCTGGGCCTCACGCCGAGGTGCGCCTGCGGGTTCCTGGCTGGCGCGGATGCTGGAACGAAAGCCTATACCGGTCGTGGCTGTCGCGCTGGCGAACAAGATGGCGCGGGGCATCTGGGCGATGCTGTCGCGCGGTGAAAGCTATCGTGGTCCGGTGCTGATCGGCGCCTGATCCAGCGTCACAGACAACTGGACCACCGAGTTGTGAGGAAGGCATGATCCGAATGGGCACATGATCGACATGATCCGGGTTGGGCAAACCAGAAACGTTCTCCGAGCCTTGAGCTCGCCGTTGGAGATTTGGCCCCGGTCCGCGCATCACCATCCCGGCCAGCGGCACCATGTCAGCCGCACTGAACAGGCCTGACAAAAGAACGCACTCGATCACATGTTCAGACGATCAGAAATTCCTTGCAAGCCGAGCGGCATCCACAAAAGAACGTTGGACCCCAACCCCATCCGCTCCACGACAGCACGTATTTTGAGGGCGAGGAACGGATGTGCATCCCCGTCCTCTGTTCGCTCGAACTCCCCAATTCCCACTGCAAGGCAGGTCTCTCGGAGATCCTGGCCCATCAGGCGCAAGGAGGCAGCCATGGCTTATAAGGTCGGAACCACCATCGTGATCGATGACAGCGGCTTTGTGGATTGGTCCCGTATCGCCAATAAGCCTGCGATCGGTGCAGGTGACATCACCGCCGTAACTGTCGCCAATGGCAATCCCTCGACGGGGTCGCCTTTTACGGCCGTCAGCGGCAGCGGAGGCGGTAACTGCAATTGCACAGCCAACTGTTATGTTGCCAGCCTCTCCGGGGGTGGAACCTCAGGAGACGTTTCCGTCACGGCAAACCGCGCCTACTTCAACTGCAACTGCGCCTGCAGGTGCTGACGATGCAAATTCAGCAGACGAACCTTACACTCTGGCCCACCTATGTCAGCTATTTTGAAGTGCCGGTGGACTGGGAGGTCAATCGCCAGCTCGCGGATGAGGCGCTTGCTGCCGTTGGCGAGGATGGGGGTGTCAAGCCGCTAAGCGCGGCCGAGCGTCGGGTGCGCGGCATACTTGAGAAAAGCGCAGCCGGTCAGACCCTGAAAATGCATCTCTTCGCCTGCGCGCGCGCCGTACTCGGCCCTTGGGCCAAGTATCTCGATCCCGACCATTGCGAAAACCGCGCGCTGGTGATCACCAAGGGCGGCTTCATCTCGACCCATAAAGACAGCCGCGAGGGGGATCTGACCTGCGTCCACTTCCTGACTGGCGGTGGGTTGCGCAAGCCGGTGAACAGCGTGGGCACCCCCCGCTTTGTGATTGAGGATCCGTCGCGTTATTTTGACGAGGGTCGGCTGCCCTTCGAGGCGCGTCACGGCTACTCGGTCAATCCGCGACCGGGGCTCTCGGTCTTCTTCCCCTCTCACATTCCCCACAACCAGCACCCCTACGAGGGGAGCGAGCCGCATGTGCAGGTGGTCGCGAACTTCCGCGTCAACCTACCTGTGGTGATCGAGGAAAGGCTTTTTGACTGATGTGGTTCGATCTGACCCTAGAAGCGCGTGACGCCAACCGCCATCACGTGAGCTACAACCCGCACGCCTCCGAATGTGAAGGGCTGCCGCTGCCGGTCGAGCCGGGGATATTTGCGCAGGTCGCCCGCGTGGCCAAAGACAAACCGCTTGGCAAATCCCGCGCACCCCGCGTGCTGAAAATCCAGCTCGGGCTTTCGTGCAACTACGCCTGCAGCTATTGCAGCCAAGCCTTCCAGATCGCCGATGCCACGGTCTCGAAGCTGGCCGATGTCGAGCACTTCCTCACGCAGCTCGACGGCTGGATCGCCGACGCCCCGGAAAAGATCGAGCTCTGGGGCGGGGAACCCTTCCTTTACTGGGCCAAAATCAAGCGGTTGATCCCGGCGCTGGCAGAGCGCTTTCCGGCGGCGCGCTTCTCGATCATCACGAATGGATCACTGCTCGACCGTGAAAAGCTCGACTTCATCGCGCAATACGACATCGCCATCGGGATCAGCCATGACGGGCCTGGGCAGCATTTGCGGGGGCCTGATCCCCTCGATGACCCGGATAAGCGGCGTTGGATCGAGGCGTTGCTAGCGGAGCGCCCGGAAAAGACCGGGTTCAATGCGGTGCTGACGCGCCAGCATCACGACCTTCGGGCCCTCAAGGCCTGGTTCGCCGAAAAGGTTGGGCCGGACATCTTCGTCGGGCTCGAGGGCGTGGTGAATGTTTATGACGCCGTGACCGCCATCGGGACAGGGCGGTTCGAGCCGGCCGAGTTGAACAGCCTGACGCGGTCGATTTTCGAAGAACTGGTCGAGGACCCGAATGCCTTCGGCCTTGGCGAGCGCATCAACGAATTCTATGCCTCCATTCAACGTCGGCGGCCGCTCGAGGCCCTTGGCCAGAAATGCGGGATGGACAGCCCCGACGCCATCGCCGTCGACTTGCGCGGGAACGTCATGACCTGCCAGAACACCGGGGCAAAGGGCGTGCACAAGATCGGTCATGTTGCCGACTTTGACGCCATCGCGCTCGACACCGCGACGCATTTTGCCTTCAGGGAGGAATGTATGTCATGCCCTGTTGTTCAACTCTGCAAAGGGTCCTGTATGTTCCTCGAGGGGGAGTTCTTCAAGCAGAGCTGCGCCAACGAGTTCGCCTTCAATATGGGGATCATGATGGCGGCGGTCTGGCATTTGACGGGGATGGTGGTGGTTAGGGTATCACGACAGACAGAGGCCCAGAACTGAAATTTACCGGCACTTTCACCTGGCTGGGAGTTCCAAGCGTGGGCGGCCGAGGAGCTGGCTCTGCTGCCGGAGAACTCGGCGGCCGTGGAGATGCTCAGTGACTACGCCGTGATGCGGAAACAGGCGCGGGCATGCGAGTGAGACCCGATACCCCGTTTGGGAACGACGTACTTCATAGTGCACGCTGCTTACCTACCGCGCCTGCGGATCGAGATCTCGGCGCCGTAAGGTGTGCAGGCAACGTTCACCTGGCAGGCCGCGCGCGACAGCATAGTCGGTCGGATATGACCTCAAGGACATCAAGTTCTACTGAGGCTGACGCTCGACCTCTCCAGCGCGCCACGCTGCCATGTCCGAAACGTCTTGAACCCGTCTGCGTCGAGACCGCCCCGCCGCGCAGGAAGGTTTCCGCTGGTCATTCAATCTGGTGCCACCGCGAAGACCTTTCGGGAACCTGGTCTGCCCGATTAGCTTATGGCCGAGCGCGTCCAAGTGGCTCTGGTTGGCCAAAGGGTAAACACTCGTCGCGTGAAGAAGAAGAGACGTCAAGCTATCACATTACGAAGAACAGGAGTGATGTGCTATGCAGATTGACGGTCTTTCCGCGATGGTTACCGGTGCGGCTTCGGGGTTGGGACTGGCCGCCGCCGAGGCTTTGATCAAGGCAGGCGCCAGGGTCGCCATTCTGGACCTGAACGAAGAGAAGGTGTCGCTGATGGCTGATGCGATCGGTGCCGTGGGTGTCGCCTGTGACGTGACAGACCCGGACGCCGTGTCCGAGGCATTGGCCAGGGCCGAAGGGCACAACGGACCCATCCGCATCAACGTGAACTGCGCCGGTACCCCGGGTGGCATGCGGCTTGTCGGCCGCGACGGTCCGGTGGACATGGCCGCCTTTGCGCGGGTCATCGACGTCAACCTCATGGGAACGGTCAGCGTCATGACGAAATGCGCCGCCCGAATGATGGCGCTGGAGCCGCTGAACGAGGATGGCGAGCGTGGGATCATCATCAACACGGGGTCGATCACCGCTGTTGAAGGGCAAATCGGGCAGGGGGCCTATGTGGCGTCCAAGGGGGCAATCGCCAGCCTCACCCTGCAGGCCGCAAGGGAATTCATGCCGCGGGGTGTCCGGGTCATGACGATTGCTCCGGGTCTGTTCAAGACACCAATTGCCGATCACATTCCGCAAGAGGTCATCGACGGGATGCTGGATGGCCGCATGTTTCCAAACCGGTTCGGGGACCCCTCGGAATTCGGTCGGCTCGCGGTCGATATCATCCGGAACCCGATGCTGAACGGCGAGATCATTCGACTCGATGCGGGTGTTCGGCTTCAGGCGCGGTAAGTCTCGCGGTTTCGTCTGTTTTCCGGGTCGTTCTCAGCCGTTTCGATCAGCCACTCCCGGAATTTCTGGGCATCCGGATGGTCGCGGCCTGTTTCCGGCGAGATGAGATGAAAGGCCTCGTGCAACGGCGCTTCGATACTGAATGGTTCGACCAGACGGCCTCGCTCTGTCTCGATGCCAAGCATCGAGGAGCGGGCCAATGCCACCCCGCCACCGCGTGATGCAAACTCGAATGCCAACAGTGACGTATCGAATTGCAGCCCCTGGCCCGAATTGATGCCGCTTGCCTTTGCGTATCTCAGCCAATCGGCCCAGCCTTCCTCGTAGCCAAGCACATGCAGGAGACGGTGGTGGGCAAGGTCCGCCGGCTTCCTGATCGCATGTTCGCCCTCGAGAAGTGATGGTGCGCAAACGGGCTTGATCACTTCCCACGTCAGTCGATCAGCCTTGTAACCCGGCCAGCGTCCCGTTCCATACTGGATGTCGAGGTCAAATCGCTCGTTGTC
>JBEAQJ010000094.1:0-24470 GCA_041163945.1 Pseudomonadota bacterium | reverse complement strand
TCATGCACGTCGCCCCAGCGCTTTGAGCCTGAGTGCGCGCTCGTTCTTTTCCAAATCACTTCATTTCTAAAATTCCCCGACCCAAACACCGCATCCAGCAAGATCTTCAGATAGTGGCTCGCCGTCGGGTCGCAGTGGAGATAGAGGCTCCCCGTCGGCTTCAGCACCCGGTGCAATTCGATCAGCCGCACCGCCATCATGGCCAGATAGGCCATCATGTCATTCTCGCCCAGAAACCCGCGCATCGCGCTCAGCATCTGCGCCGCCGAGCCATTGGGGCCGCGCCGCACATCCTGAAACGCCTCTTCGGCCGCGTCGCCCCAATGCCATGTGTCGTTGAACGCCTCGATCTGGGCGGCGCTGCCCGACCCGTCGGGGGCCTTGAACAGCTGGTTGTAGCTGGCGTTCGAATTGAACGGCGGATCAAGATAGATCAGATCCACATGTTCCGCGGGCAGGCTGCGCAGAACATGCAAATTGTCGCCATAATAGAGATGGTTCATCGCCCACGACCCCACTCGTTACACGCGCACCTGCGCCCCGTTTACACGGCCCAAGCTTAGCCCGCGCTGTGCGCCCGCGCCAAGCCCGAACATCGCCGCCGGGTCGCAAGCGGGCTTTCCCTGACGCGTGCTTTGGGCTACCGCTCGGGCCATGACGTTGCGCGTGGTCGATCTTGCCTGTGCCCGTGGGCCGGCCCAGATTCTGGCGGGCGTGACCTTTGCGGTCGCGCCGGGGCAGGCGTTGATCCTGCGCGGGGCGAACGGGTCGGGCAAGACCACGCTGTTGCGCACCTTGGCAGGTCTTGCGCCGCCGCTTTCGGGCCGGATCGAGGCCGACCCTGACACCATCGCCTATGCCGCCCATGCCGACGGGTTGAAGCCGCAGCTGAGCGTGGCCGAAAACCTGCGGTTCTGGGCCGGGGTGTTCGGCACCGGCGATATCGCCCCCGCGATGGCGGCCTTTCATCTTGGCCCCTTGGCCGACCGGCGCGCGGGCGAGATGTCGGCCGGGCAAAAGCGGCGGCTGTCGCTGGCGCGGCTTTTGGTGACGGGGCGGCCCATCTGGTGCCTGGACGAGCCGACCGTATCGCTCGATGCCGAAAACGTCGCACGGTTCGCTGGCGCGGTGGGGGCGCATCTGGCACAGGGCGGTTCGGCGGTGATCGCCACCCATATCGATCTGGGCCTGCCGGCGGCGCTGACGCTCGACATCACGCCCTTTGTGGCCAAGCGCATCCGCACCGATGACCCCTTTGCGGGGGCCCTGGCATGATCGCGCTGTTGACCCGCGACCTGCAGCTGGCGGTCCGCGCGGGCGGCGGGTTCGGGTTGTCGCTGGCGTTTTTCCTGATCTTTGCCACGCTGGTGCCCTTTGGCGTCGGCCCCGCGACCGGGGTGCTGGGCGTGATTGCGCCGGGGGTGCTGTGGCTGGGGGCGCTGTTGGCCTGCTTGTTGTCGCTGGACCGGATCTTTCAGCTGGATTGGGAAGACGGAACGCTGGACATTCTGGCAACATCGCCCGTGCCGCTGGAAGGGCTGGCCGCGATGAAGGCCCTGGCGCATTGGATCACCACCGGGTTGCCGCTGGTGCTGGCCGCGCCGGTTCTGGGGGTTTTGCTGAACCTGCCGGGCCCGGCCTATGGGTGGCTGATCGCATCGCTGGCGTTGGGCACCCCGGCCTTGTCGGCGATCGGCACCTTTGGCGCGGCGCTGACGGTGGGCATCAAGCGCGGCGGGCTGTTGCTGTCGCTGCTGGTTTTGCCGCTCTACATGCCCACGCTGATCTTTGCCGCGCTGTGTGTGACCAAGGGCGCGGCGGGGCAGGATGCGCTGACGCCGCTGTTGCTGGTGGGCGGCATCACCGCGGGCAGTGTGGCCGTGCTGCCCTTTGCGGCGGCCATGGCGCTCCGCGTCAATCTGCGCTAGGGGCGCGCGCCTCTGCCCCATTGTGAGCGCGAACATCCGCTTTTAAGTTCCGGCCATGGCTTCGATCTGGGAATACGCGAACCCGCGCAAATTCATGGCGACCTCTGCCGTCGTTCTGCCTTGGGTGGCAGGGCTGGCCGCGGTCTGTCTGGGGGTGGGGCTGGTGTGGGGGTTCTTTTTCACCCCCGATGATTTCCGGCAGGGCTCCACGGTCAAGATCATCTACCTGCATGTGCCCTCGGCCATCATGGCGGTGAACGCCTGGCTGATGATGTTGGTGACCTCGCTGATCTGGGTGATCCGGCGCCACCATGTCAGCGCCTTGGCCGCCAAGGCGGCAGCACCCGTCGGCATGGTGTTTACCGTGATCGCGTTGGCGACCGGGGCGATCTGGGGCCAGCCGATGTGGGGCACCTGGTGGGAATGGGATCCGCGGCTGACGTCGTTTCTGATCTTGTTCTTGTTCTACCTGGGCTACATGGCCTTGTGGGAAGCGATTGAAAACCCCGACAGCGCGGCCGATCTGACGGCGGTGTTGTGTCTTGTGGGGTCGGTGTTTGCCGTGATCTCACGCTATGCGCTGCTGTTTTGGAACCAGGGCCTGCATCAGGGGGCGACGCTGTCGCTGGACCGCGAACAGAATATTTCCAATGTCTTTTGGTATCCGCTGGTGATTTCGCTGGCTGGATTCGGGTTCCTGTTTCTGGCGCTGGTGCTTTACCGCACCCAGACCGAAATCCGCGCGCGCCGGCTCAAGGCATTGATCGCACAAGAAAGAATGGGGTGAGCATGCCCAATCTCGGGTCATATGGCGTCTATGTGCTGTCATCCTATGCGGTGTCGCTGGTGTTGTTGGCCGCGATCGTGGTGGCCTCGGTCTGGCAGGCCCGCCGCGTGCGTGCCCGGCTGCACGAGGTGGAAAGCCGCCGGGACCGCACGGCATGAAAATCAACTGGCTGATGATCGTGCCGCTGCTGGTGACGGCGGGGTTTTTCGGCATCGCCGGCTATCAGCTGATGACCAAGCAAGACGCCCTGCAACAAGGCGTCGACACGCAGGCCCTGCCATCGGCGCAGCAGGGCCGTGTGGCCCCCGATCTCGATCTCAAGCCCTTGGGGCAGACCGCGCTGCTGTCGCGGGCGGATCTGACGGGCAACGGGTTGGTGATGGTGAATTTCTTCGCCAGCTGGTGCCCGCCCTGCCGGGCCGAACACCCGGTGCTGACGGCGCTGGCCCAGGCGGGCGCACCGCTTTACGGGGTGAATTACCGCGACCGGCTGGACCAGGCCACCGCGTTTCTGGACGAGCTGGGCAACCCCTATGACCGGATCGGGCGCGACGAACAGGCGCGCAACGGGCGCGATTGGGGGGTGGTTGCCATGCCTGAAACCTTTTTCATCGACGACAGCGGCACCGTGGTGCTGCATTTCCGCGGCCCCGTGACCGAACGCGCGCTGCGCGGCCAGATCCGCCCCGCGCTCGAAGCCGCAGGTCACAGCCTGCCGCTGTTGCCGGGTGAAACCGCCCAGAACTAGGCGCGGCCGAACGCTCAGTAGATGTAGCGGATCTGATCGGACCAAAAGCGTTCGATCCGCTTCAGCGAATGGCTGACCCGGTCGAGGGAATCGGTGGTCAGGACGCCGTTCTTTTCCATGCCCTCCGCATGGCGGGCAAACAGCGCTGCCACGACATCGCGCACATCGCGGCCACGGGCGGTCAAGCGCACCCGCACCGACCGGCGGTCGATGTCGCAGCGCTGGTGGTGCATGTAGCCCATATCGACCAGCTTCTTGAGATTGTAGGACACGTTCGACCCTTGGTAGTAGCCGCGCGTCTTCAATTCGCCTGCCGTGACCTCGTGTTCGCCGATGTTGAACAGCAGCAACGCCTGAACCGCGTTGATCTCAAGGATCCCCAAGCGTTCGAATTCATCCTTGATCACATCGAGCAGCAAGCGGTGCAATCGCTCGACCATGGCCAAAGAGTCGAGATACCCGATCAGAAATCCCGACCGGGTGGGTGTCGCAAAGGGCGATTGCATACTCATCATGGGCTCCGCATCTGCTGCTTCGCCCCGGACAATCACCCGAAGTCGCCAACATCCGGTTAACGGATCGCGGAAATCCGGTCGGGCCCGTCGATCTCGGCGGCCAGCACCGCCAGAAACGGGCGCAACACGGCCGGCGGCTGGGCCTGGCCCGTCAGCCATGCGTAAAGGTCTTGATCGGCCTCGGCCATCAGCGCCTCGAACGCATCGAGCGTGGCATCATCGGCGGTCTCCAGGTGGCGCGCGGCCCAGCCGCCCAGGATCAAGTCCATTTCCTTGATCCCGCGGTGGCCGGCCCGCATCCGCAACCGTTTCAGACGAATCTCGCGTGGCTCCATCGCCTATCCCCTTTGGCTCAGCGCAAGGCGCATCCGCTTTTCCAACCGGCCCATGCGGTCGGCCATCCGCGCCTGTTCCAGCCGCATCTGCCGCAACTCGGCCAAAAGCGCCAGCAGGTCCTCGGGCAGCGCGGTGGTTTGCGCCGGCCCGTCCAGACCATCGCCGGTCCCGGTCAACAGCCACATGATCGACACGCCCAAAAGGCCGGCCAGCATCTGCAACTTGTTGGCGCGCGGTTCGGCCTGATCGTCTTCCCAGGCGCGCACGGTGGCCAGCCGAACCCCAAGGCGCCGGGCCAGTTCCGGCTGGCTCAACCCGGCCGCTTCGCGCGCGCCGGTGATCCGGTCGCCCAAGGTGGCCGTGTCGGCATCATACCATCCCGGCCCATAGGTCACATCATCTGTCATCTCTCTCCCCTTCTCGGCTTGATCGCGACGAAACGGCACCCTAATGCTTCGGCCAGAAAATTGCCACCCGATGCCCTGCCGCGGGGCACGGCCAAACCCGGAGCACCCCATGCCGTTCCTGTCCGACACGCTTGCACGCGTGAAGCCATCGCCCACCATCGCCGTCAGCAACCTTGCGGCAGAGCTGAAGGCCAAGGGGCAGGATGTGATCGGCCTGGGCGCGGGCGAGCCCGATTTCGACACGCCCCAGAACATCAAGGATGCCGCCATCGCCGCCATCGTGGCCGGCAAGACGAAATACACCGCCGTCGACGGCATCCCCGAGCTGAAACAGGCGATTTGTGCCAAGTTCAAGCGCGACAACGGGCTGGATTACACCCCGGCGCAGGTCTCGGTCGCCTCGGGCGGCAAGCAGATCCTGTACAATGCGCTGATGGCCACGCTGAACCCCGGCGACGAAGTCATCATCCCCGCGCCATACTGGGTGAGCTACCCCGACATGGTGCTGCTGGCCGGCGGCACCCCGATCTTCGTCGAAGGCCCCAGCCAGAACGCCTACAAGATCACCCCCGATGCGCTTGAGGCCGCGATCACGCCCAAGACGAAATGGTTCATCTTCAATTCACCCTCGAACCCCACCGGTGCGGGCTACACCGCGGCCGAGCTGAAGGGCTTGACCGATGTCTTGATGCGTCATCCCCATGTCTGGGTGATGACCGACGACATGTATGAGCACCTGGCCTATGACGATTTCGAATTCGCCACGCCCGCACAGGTCGAACCGGGGCTTTACCCCCGCACGCTGACCTGCAACGGCGTGTCCAAGGCCCATGCCATGACCGGCTGGCGGATTGGCTATGCGGCGGGCCCGGTCGAACTGATCAAGGCGATGGGCAAGGTGCAATCGCAATCGACCTCGAACCCCTGCACCATCTCGCAATGGGCGGCGGTCGAGGCGCTGAACGGCCCGCAGGATTACATCGCGACCAACAACGCCATCTTCAAGCGCCGCCGCGATCTGGTGGTGGCGATGCTGAACGCGGCCCCCGGCATCACCTGCCCGGTGCCCGAAGGCGCGTTCTACGTCTATCCCTCGATCACGGGCTGCATGGGCAAGACCACGCCGGCCGGCACCCGGATCGACAGCGATGAAATCTTTGCCAAGGCGCTGCTGGAAGAAAAAGGCGTGGCGGTGGTGTTCGGCGGGGCCTTCGGGCTCAGCCCCTGCTTTCGCATCAGCTACGCCACGGCGGACGACACGCTGCGCGAAGCCTGCACACGGATCCAGGATTTCTGCGCGTCCCTGGCCTGACCCCCCCGGCCCGGGGCGTCGCCCGCCGCCCCCATGGGCGGCGGCGTTGACCGGCATCAAGGCCGTGCTGGTGCAGATCGATTACACGGGCTGTCAGTTGCCCTGACGCGCCTGCACCCCTAGGTGCCGCGCCCAATGGATCTGACCGACCATGAAAGCCACCCTTGCCCTGCTGGCGCTGGCGGGTCTGCTGGCGCTTGCCGCCTGCGGCGCGCCGCCGCCCCGCTGTTATCCGATCTCGGGGCAGCCCTGTTCGCCCGACGATCCGGTCCATGACCTGCGCCCGGGCTGGATGGCGCCGATGTGACCCGGCACCGCCAGGCCCCCGCCTTCAGAGCCCAAGCTTGGCGCCAACCAGCTGGTTGACGAGCGCCGGGTTGGCCTTGCCGCCCGTGGCCTTCATCACCTGCCCCACGAACCAGCCCGCCAGCTTGGGGTTGGCCTTGGCCTTTTCCACCTGATCGGGGTTGGCGGCGATGATCGCATCGACCGCCGCCTCGATGGCGCCGGTGTCACTGACCTGCTTCAGCCCGCGGGCCTCGACGATCTGCAGCGGATCGCCGCCTTCGGTGAACACGATCTCGAACACGTCCTTGGCGATCTTGCCCGAGATGTCGCCGGATTTGATCAACCGGATGATGCCACCCAGCTGCGCCGGGGTTACGGGGCTTTGGCCGATGTCGCGGTCTTCCTTTTTCAGGCGGCCGAACAATTCGTTGATCACCCAGTTTGCCGCCAGCTTGCCATCGCCCGCATCCGCGACCACCGCTTCGAAGAAATGCGCCGCATCCAGATCGGCGGTCAGCACCGAGGCGTCGTAGTCGGTCAACCCGTAGTCGCCGATGAAACGCGCCTTTTTCGCATCCGGCAATTCCGGAAGGTTGGCGGCGATGTCATCGACCCAGGCCTGTTCGATGTCCAGCGGCAAAAGATCGGGATCAGGGAAGTAGCGATAATCATGCGCCTCTTCCTTGGACCGCATCGACCGCGTTTCGCCGCGATCGGGATCATAAAGCCGGGTTTCCTGATCGACGCTGCCGCCGGCCTCCAGGATCGCGATCTGGCGGCGCGCCTCGTATTCGATCGCCGCCTGGATGAAGCGCAGCGAATTCATGTTCTTGATCTCGCAGCGCGTGCCCAGATGGCTGAAATCCTGTGTCGCCTGGTAGCGCTCATAGGCGCCGGGCCGGCAGACCGACACGTTCACATCCGCGCGCAGGTTGCCGTTTTGCATATTGCCGTCACAGGTGCCCAGATACAGCATGATCTGGCGCAGCTTGGCGACATAGGCGGCCGCTTCCTCGGGGCCGCGGATATCGGGGCGCGACACGATTTCCATCAACGCCACGCCCGTGCGGTTGAGATCCACGAAAGACAGGGCAGGATCCATGTCATGGATCGATTTGCCCGCATCTTGTTCCAGGTGGATGCGCTCGATGCGCACCACACGCGCGGTCGGTTTTTCGCCCGCCACCCCTGCCGCCAATTCGACCAGCACTTCGCCCTCGCCCACGATGGGGTGATAGAGCTGGCTGATCTGATAGCCCTGCGGCAGGTCGGGGTAGAAATAATTCTTGCGGTCAAAGGCCGAGCGCAGATGGATCTGCGCCTTCAACCCCAGCCCCGTGCGCACCGCTTGCGCCACGCAGGCCTCGTTGATGACGGGCAACATGCCCGGCATGCCCGCATCCACGAAGGCGACGTTGGAATTGGGCTCGGCCCCGAACCGGGTGGACGCCCCCGAAAACAGCTTGGCCCGGGTCGCCACCTGGGCGTGAACCTCCATGCCGATGACCAGTTCCCAATCATGCTTGGCCCCCGCGATCACCTTGGGCTTCGGGGTCTCAAAGGGCAAATCGAGCATGCTCTGCCTCCGGGCTGGACGGGTTGCGCTGATGGGATGTGCTTAGGTCAGCCAACCCGGCGGGGCAAGGGGCCGGGATCGGCGAGAAATTGCCGAAAACCCTCGTATGGGGGCAAAGCGGTTGCCCGCCCTGCCCCTTGGCGGGCACCAGAACCGTCAGGACACGGATCACGAGGCATCTTGGTGGGGATTTCACGCGCAAACGCCGGACTGGCCGTGCTGAGCCTGGCAGCCCTGTCGGGCTGCGTATCATCGACCAATTTCTCGACCCGTGGCGGGATCGATGACGCCTTTCCGATGCGCTGGGATCATGTGCCGCAAGCGCCCGAATGGGAAGCGGCCGGTCTTGCGGCGCTCGATGGCCCGGCCGCGGCGCTGACCGATCTTGTGCCCGCCGACATCGACAGCTGGTGCCCGGCCTATGAACAGGCCAAGCAGCCCCAGCGCGAAGCCTTCTGGCTGGGGTTGATGTCGGCGCTGGCGCGTCACGAAAGCACCTGGAACGAAGCCGCCGTGGGCGGGGGTGGGCGCTGGTACGGCCTTGTGCAGATCAGCCCGGCCACCGCGCGGCATTATGGCTGCCAGGCCACCAGCGGGGCGGAATTGCTGGACGGATCGGCCAATGTCAGCTGCGCCTTGCGCATCTGGGCCCAGACCGTGCCCCGCGACGGGGTGGTGGCCGAAGGGCAAGGCGGCATCGCCGCCGATTGGGGCCCGATGCACCCCAGCCAATCGCGCAAGCGCGAAGACATCCGCGCCTGGATGCAAGACCAACCCTATTGCCAGGGCTGACGCGCTGGCCCGTGATCGCCATGGGCAATCGGCGCACGGGCTGCTAGCTTGCCGCCATGCAAAACACCCCGGTCACGACCACCCATCCCGCCCGGACCGACGCGGCAAAACCCGCGCGGATCGACGCGCTTGATCTTGCCCGCGCGGGCGCGCTTGCGGCCATGGCGGTGTTTCATTTCGTCTACGATCTGGAACTTTTCGGCCTGCTGCCGCCGGGCACGGTCGGGCAAGCGGGCTGGCGATGGCTGGCCTATCTGACGGCGGGCAGCTTCCTGTTTCTGGCCGGGGCCAGCCTGTGGTTGGCACATGGCGGGACGATCCGCTGGCGGGGTTTTTGGCGCCGATGGGCGATGATCGGGGGGGCGGCGCTTGTCATCACGGCCGGCACCGCCATCGCGATGCCCGACCGCTTCATCTTTTTCGGTATCTTGCACGCCATGGCCGCCGCCAGCCTGTTGGGGCTGGTGTGTCTGCGTCTGCCGGCGGGCCTGTTGGTGGGGCTGGCCGGGGTGATCTTGATCCTGCCACAGGTTGCACGCTTTTCCGCGCTCGATGCGCCGTGGTTCTGGTGGACCGGGCTACAGGCCACCGGGCTTCGGTCCGTCGATTACGTGCCGCTTTTCCCGTGGTTCGCGCCGTTCCTGTTGGGCCTGGCCACGGCCAAAACGATGGCGCAGCGGGGGCTTTGGGGGGCCTTGGGCCGATGGCAGGCCCCGCCCGGGCTGGCCATCGCGCTTTGGGCCGGGCGCCACAGCCTTGCGATATATCTCGCCCATCAACCGCTTTTGATCGCCGCCATCTGGATCGCACTGCAGCTGCGGGGCTGAACACATAGACGTTCCAGGGATGCGCAGACTGCCCCCGCCACCGCCCCCCGGCCCCGTCCGCATGTCAGCCCGTCAACAAGCGCCCCACCATCTCGGCCAGATCGCGGCTCAGGCCCGGATGGGCCGCGATACGATCAAGCTCGGCGCGCATCAGCGCCTGTCGGTCGGCATCATAGCGCGCCCATGTCTCAAAAGCGGTCGACATCCGCGCGGCGGTCTGCGGGTTCTTGCCATCCAGCCGGATCAGCCAATCCGCCACAAATCGGTAGCCCGCGCCCGAGGGGTCATGAAACCCGGCCGGGTTGCCCGCGCTCAGGCCCCCGATCACGGCCCGGAACCGGTTGGGATTGGTCCAGTCAAACAGCGGATGGGCGCACAGACGCGCGGCCGTGGCCACCGCCACGGCGGGGTCGGCATGGGCCACCTGCACCTGAAACCATTTGTCCATCACCAGCCGGTCTTGATGCCAGCGATCGTAAAACTGTGCCGCGGCGTCGGGGTCGCCGGCTTCGGTCAGCGCGACGAAACCGGCCAATTCGTCGGTCATGTTGCCGGCCGCCGCAAAATGGGCGCGCGCACGCGCCGGGCCCTCGATCCGGCCCAACATGAGCAGGCAGGCGTTGCGCAAGGCGCGCCGGGCGGCTTGATCGGCCGCGGGGCTGTAGCCCGGGCCGGGATCCATCGCGGTGTAAAGCCGGGCCAGCACCGGCGCCAGCGCCGCGGCCATGGCGCGTTGCAGCGCCAGGCGTGCTGCATGGATGGCGCCGGGATCGGGCACAAGACTCCCCGCATGGGCGGCTTGGGCGATGTCGTCTTCGGATGGCAGCGCCAGCGCCAGGGCACGAAAGGCCGGATCCAGCCCATCATCGTTCAACACCCGTTCCAAAGCCGCGAACACCGCCGGATCGGGCGCGCCGCCCAGCAACATGCCCATCAGCGTTTCCCGCATCAGGCTGCGCCCCGCTTCCCATCGGTTGAAGGGATCCGTGTCATGGGCCAGCAGCACCAGGCGATCGGCAGACGACAGCGTGGTCTCGAGGATCACGGGGGCCGAAAACCCCCGCAACAGCGACGGGATCACCCGGTCGGGCACGGCCACCCCGGCCTTTTTCGCCAGCGCCGCCAGATCAAAGGCGTGGCTGGCCGTGGGCGTGTCCAGCACCAGGGTGGTTTCGGGCAAGATCTCGGTTCCGTCGGGGGTCAAAAGCCCCATCGCCACGGGGATGACCATCGGCGCCTTGTGCGCCTGTCCGGGCGTGGGCGGCAGGTGCTGATCGAGCCGCAGATGCAGCGTGGCGCCGGCGATGTGCCAGTCGGCCCGCAGCCGCGGCGTGCCCGCTTGGGCGTACCAGCGCTGGAATTGCGACAGATCGCGGCCCGTGACATCGGCAAAAACGGCCAACCAATCCTCGATGGTGCAGGCCTGCCCGTCATGGCGGCGGAAATATTCATCCAGCGCGGCGCGATAGCCCTGCGCGCCCACCAGGCGGCGCAACATGCCGATCAGCTCGGCGCCTTTTTCATAGACGGTGGCGGTGTAGAAATTGTTGATCTCGGCATAGGCTTCGGGGCGCACGTTGTGGGCCAGCGGGCCGGCATCCTCGCGGAACTGGCGGGCGCGCAGTTGCAAGACCTCTTCGATCCGCTGCACCGCAGCCGATCGTTGATCGGCGCAGAACTGCTGATCGCGAAACACCGTCAGCCCTTCCTTCAGGCACAGCTGGAACCAGTCGCGGCAGGTGATGCGATTGCCGGTCCAGTTGTGGAAATATTCATGCGCCACGATGCGTTCGATAAAGGCGAAATCCTGGTCGGTGGCGGTTTCGGGGCTGGCCAGAACGTATTTGGCGTTGAAGATGTTCAACCCCTTGTTTTCCATCGCCCCCATGTTGAAATCATCGACCGCCACGATGTTGAACACCGACAAATCATAGGCGCGGCCATAGACCGTTTCGTCCCAGGCCATCGACCGCTTGAGGGCATCCATCGCAAAGGCGCATTTCCCCTCATCGCCCGGCCGCACCCAGATGTTCAGTTCGACCGCGCGCCCCTCCATCGTGGTGAACTGGTCGCGATGGGCCACCAGATCGCCCGCCACCAGCGCGAACAGGTAGGCGGGTTTGGGCCATGGGTCGTGCCATTCGGCCCAGCCCGGGCCCTGCGCCACCGGGTTGCCATTGGACAAAAGCACCGGCAGATCGCCCTCGATGCGCACATCGAACGGCGCCATGACATCGGGCCGGTCGGGGTAATAGGTGATCTTGCGAAACCCCTCGGCCTCGCATTGGGTGCAAAACAGACCGCCCGACATATACAGCCCCTCGAGCGCGGTGTTGGCATCCGGGTCGATCGCGACCTCGGCCTGCCAGACAAACGGCCCCTTCGGCACACGGGCCGCCGCCACGCGCAAGCCCGCCGGTGTCACGCTGTGATCCCCCGCCGCAAGCGCCACCCCGTCGATGCTGGCCGACACCAGGCGCAGCCCCTCGCCGTCCAGCCACAGATCGCCACCCCCGCCATCCGGATTGGGCCGGAAACGGATCGTTGATACCACCCGCGTATCCTTGGGCGCCAACCGAAAGCGCAGCGCCACATGATCGACCAGATAGGCGGGCGGGCGGTAATCGGCCAGCCGGATTTGGGCGGGGGCGGTCTGGGTCATGTCGGTTCCTTCGGCTGCATGCGCACCACGCTAGGCCGGTCGCAGGGGCCGGGCAAGGCCGGCCCTTTGACGGCGGCCACCAGGCCGCTATCTGGGGCGGCATGGGTCAGGATGTTCTGGTTTGGTTCAAGCGTGATCTGCGCATCGCAGACAACCCCGTGCTGGCCCAGGCCGCAGCGCGGGGCGGGCGGGTGTTGCCGCTTTTCATCGTCGACCCCGGGGCCTGGGCGCAGGCCGACGCATCCGCGCGCCAGTGGCTCTTCGTGGCCGAAAGCCTGATCGAACTGCGGCGCGAGCTGGCCGTGCTGGGCGCACCCCTGGTCATTCGTGTCGGGCCGGCGCAGGCGGTGCTGGCGGCGCTGTGCCAGCAGACGGGCATACGGCAGATCCTCAGCCTTGAGGAAACCGGCAATGGCTGGAGCTATGCGCGCGACCGCGCGATTGCCGCCTGGGCCCGCGATGCCGGGATCGATTGGCAAGAACATCCCCAGCTTGGTGTCGTGCGCCGCCTGCGCGGCCGCGATGGCTGGGCCCGCCGGCGCGAAAACGCGATGCGGGCCGATCCCATCGCCCCACCCGCGGCGTTGCAGGGCTTTGCGATTGATCCCGGCGGGCTGCCAACGGCTGGCGATCTGGCACTGCCCCCCGACCCCTGCCCCGGCCGCCAACAAGGTGGGCGCAAGGCGGGCCTGGGGCTGCTGGACAGTTTTTTGGATCATCGCGGGGTCGATTACCGCCGGGCGATGTCGGCACCGGGTCGCGCGGTCACCGCCTGTTCGCGGCTGTCGCCGCACCTGGCTTGGGGCACCCTCAGCCCACGCGAAACCGCCCAAGCCGCGGCACGCCGCAAGACGCGCGCCTTGGACATGCGCGATGGTTGGGCGCCCGCGCTCAAGAGTTTCGAGGCACGGCTGGCCTGGCGCGACCATTTCATGCAAAAGCTCGAAGATGCCCCGCGGCTTGAAACCCGATGCCTGCATTCCGCCTACGAAGGCCTGCGCCCGGCCACGCCCGACGCGGCACGGCTTGCGGCCTGGCAAAAGGGCGAAACAGGCCTGCCCTTTGTCGATGCCTGCATGCGGTCGCTGATTGCCACGGGTTGGCTGAATTTCCGCATGCGCGCAATGCTGGTGTCGGTGGCCAGCTACCAGCTTTGGCTCGATTGGCGTGCCACCGGCCCGCATCTGGCGCGCCTGTTCACCGATTTCGAGCCGGGCATTCACTGGCCGCAGATGCAGATGCAATCGGGCACAACCGGCATGAACACGTTGCGCATCTACAACCCGGTCAAGCAAGGCCAGGATCAGGACCCGACCGGCGCGTTTACCCGCCGCTGGTGCCCCGAACTGCGCGATCTGCCCGACGCGCATCTGCACAGCCCCTGGGGCTGGCCGGATGCGGCCCGCGTGCTGGACAAGACCTACCCATCCCCCATCGTCGACATCGCCGCCGCCGCGCGTCAGGCCCGCGATGCGGTCTGGGCCGTGCGCCAAGGCGCACCCTTCCATGCCGAGGCCGCCCGGCTGATCGACCAGCACGCCAGCCGCAAGGATCGCGGGGCGGGCCGGCATTTCGTCGATGATCGCAGCGCCGCGCGCAGCCGCAAACGCCCGCCCCGCAGCGCGGCGCAACTGCGCTTTGATTTCTAGCGCCAGCCCCGGCACTGGCCGATCCTTGGGCCCGCCCTAGCTTGCGCCGCATGGCCCGCATGCGCAAGAAATCCGACCTGCCGCAAAAGACCTGCGCCACCTGCAAGCGCCCATTCAGCTGGCGCAAGAAGTGGGAAAAGGTCTGGGACGAGGTGCGCTATTGTTCGGACCGCTGCCGCGACACGCGGCCCGGCGCACGGGCCAAGCCGCACTCCTGACCACCATGGCGGCGACGCACCGCAGGACAGCATCAAGACCGCGGGCCAAAGCCTGTTGCCGATCGGAAACTTTTTCCGTAATCGGCTGCTGGGTGGAATTGTATGCGCTGGGATACCGTAACGGCGCAGGAACGAGGGGAACCGAAAATGGGTGAAACCGTCAACCGCGCAGGGCTGCATGTGGCAGCCGAGCTGGCCCGCTTTCTGGAAGAGCGCGCGCTGCCTGGCACAGGTGTCGCGCCCGATGTCTTCTGGGCCGGCTTTTCCGATCTTCTGCATGGGTTTGGTCCCCGCAACGCGGCGCTTCTGGCCAAGCGCAAGGCGTTGCAAGACCAGATCGACAGCTGGCACATCGCGCGGCGCGGCCAACCCCATGACGGTGATGGCTACCAGCAATTCCTGCGCGACATCGGCTATCTTCTGCCCGAAGGCGAAGCGTTTGCCATCGACACCACCCATATCGACCCCGAAATCGCCACGGTCGCCGGGCCGCAGCTTGTGGTGCCGATCACCAATGCACGCTTTGCGCTGAATGCCGCCAATGCCCGCTGGGGCAGCCTGTATGACGCCTTTTACGGCACCGATGCGATGGGCAACCTGCCCAGACCCGGCGGTTACGACCGCGGCCGGGGCGCACGCGTGGTGGCCCGCGCGCGGGTGTTTCTGGACAGCGTCTTTCCGATCGAGGGACACAGCCATGCCGACGCCCGGCGCTACCACATCGACCGCGGCCAATTGTTGATCGACGACAAGCCGCTGGAAACGCCCGCGAAATTCGCAGGCTATGCCGGTCACCCCAAAGCGCCCAACCGGGTGCTGCTGGTCAACAACGGGCTGCATGTCGAGCTGGTGTTTGACCGCACCCACCCCATCGGATCGCGCGATCAGGCGGGGCTGGCCGATGTGCGGATGGAATCGGCGCTGTCGGCGATCATGGATTGCGAGGATTCGGTGGCTTGCGTCGACGCCGAGGACAAGGTGCTGGCCTATGGCAACTGGCTGGGCCTGATGCAGGGCGATCTGAGCGAAACCTTTGAAAAGGGCGGCCAGACGCTGACCCGCACGCTGGCCCCCGATCTGGCCTATGTCGCCCCGGATGGCGGCGCGCTGACGGTCAAGGGCCGGGCGCTGATGCTGGTGCGCAACGTGGGCCACCTGATGACCAACCCCGCGATCCATCTGTCCGATGGCAGCGAGGCCTACGAAGGCCTGATGGACGCGATGATCACGGTGCTGATCGCGATGCACGACCTGCGCAAATCCGACGGGCTGCGCAACAGCCATGCGGGCTCGGTCTATGTGGTCAAGCCCAAGATGCACGGGCCCGAGGAAGTGGCCTTTGCCGACGAGACCTTCAGCAAGGTCGAAGAGGTGCTGGGCCTGCCGCGCTACACCGTGAAGCTGGGCGTGATGGACGAGGAACGGCGCACGTCGGTCAACCTCAAGGAATGTATCCGCGCCGCCCGGCACCGGGTCGCCTTCATCAACACGGGATTTCTGGACCGCACCGGCGACGAGATCCACACCTCGATGGAGGCCGGCCCCTTCAGCCGCAAGGATTTCATCAAGCGCAAATCCTGGATCACCGCGTATGAGAACCAGAATGTCGATATCGGGCTTGAATGTGGGCTGAAGGGCCGCGCCCAGATCGGCAAGGGCATGTGGGCCAAACCCGATGCCATGGCCGAGATGCTGGAGGTCAAGATCGAGCATCCGCGCGCCGGCGCCAATTGTGCCTGGGTGCCATCGCCCACCGCGGCGACGCTGCACAGCCTGCATTATCACCAGGTCAACGTGGCCGCCGTGCAGGACAAGCTGCTGGCGGGCGGGCGGCGCGCCTATGTGACGGCGCTGCTGGACATCCCGATGGCCAGCTACAAGCGCTGGAACGAGGCACAGATCATCCGCGAGGTGGAAAACAACGCGCAAGGAATCCTGGGCTATGTGGTGCGCTGGATCGATGCGGGCGTGGGTTGTTCCAAGGTGCCCGACATCCACGACGTGGCCCTGATGGAGGACCGCGCGACCTGCCGCATCTCGGCCCAGCACATCGCCAACTGGCTGCATCATGGCATCGTGTCCGAGGTGCAGGTGATGGAAATCCTGCGCCGGATGGCCGCCGTCGTCGACCGGCAGAACGCCAACGATCCCGGCTACACGCCGATGGCACCCGGTTTCAACGGCATCGCCTTTGCCGCGGCCTGCTATCTGGTGTTCAAGGGGCGCCAACAGCCCTCGGGCTACACCGAGCCGGTGCTGCATGCCCGCCGGCTGGAGCTGAAATCGGCCTGAGGCGGTGGGGGCGCTGCCCCCGCCCGTTCCGCCCCCCCCCCGGAGTATTTGGAAAGCAAAGACGGCTTGGGCCAACCGGCACCTTGATGGGAGGGCGAGACGATGATTTCACTGGAACAGGCGCGCCAGATGATCGCGGTTGCGCGTGCCACGGGGCGCGATCTGGGGCTCAAGCCGCTGTCGGTGGCGGTGCTGGATGCGGGCGGGCATCTTTTGGCCTTTGAGCGCGAAGACGGGGCAAGCCCGGGCCGCTTCGAGATCGCGCGCGCGAAAGCCTATGGCGCGGTGATGCTGGGCATGCCCGGTTCCGTGCAGATGGCACGCGCCGAGGCGCAGGGGTTTTTCATGGCCGCTGTCAACGGGGCGTTCGGCGGCAAGGTGGTGCCGGTGCCGGGCGGTGTGCTGGTGCTGCGCGACGGCGCGGTTCTGGGTGCGGTCGGTGTGACCGGCGACACCTCGGACAATGATGCAAAGGCGGCCGTCGCGGGCATCGAGGCGGCGGGCTTCGTGGCCTTGGCCTAGCGTCTGCGGGCGGGTTTGCCGCAATTCTAGGCAGATGCCCGAATTCGACGCGCCCCAACCCGGAGAAGATCTTTTCGTTCGCATCGAATGGCGCTAGGTCTTGTGTCACGCACAAGGGGATCGCACATGGCCCGGCCCGTGATCGGCATCATCGGCAACCATCACCTGATCAACGATCAGTACGCCACCCATGCCGGCGGGGCGATGAATTCCCAAGCTGTGGCCGAGGTTTCGGGCGGTTTGCCGCTGGTGATCCCGGCCGATCCGCGCTTTGTGGACATCGACGAATTGATGGCGGTCTGCGACGGGTTCCTGTTCACCGGCGGGCGGCCCAATGTGCACCCCGAAGAATACGGCGAACCGGCCACCGAGGCCCATGGCGCCTTTGACCGCGCGCGCGACGCGGTGGCGCTGCCCTTGATCCGGGCCTGCGTGGCGCGTGGCCAGCCCATCTTGGGTGTCTGTCGCGGCTTTCAGGAATTGAACGTGGCGATGGGCGGGTCGCTCTACCCCGAAATCCGGGACCTGCCGGGGCGGATGAACCATCGCATGCCCCCCGATGGCACGATCGAGGAAAAATTCGCCCTGCGCCATTCGGTGCGCTTTACCCAAGGCGGCGTGTTCCACCGCCTGTTCGGCGCCTGCGAGGTGATGACCAATACCTTGCACGGCCAGGGCATCAAGCAGCCGGGCGCACGCGTCGTGATCGATGGCCACGCCCCCGACGGCACGCCCGAGGCGATTTATGTCGCCGATGCGCCGGGCTTTACCCTGTCGGTGCAGTGGCACCCGGAATACCGCGCCGCGCAGGACCCGGTCAGCCGTCCCCTGTTCCAGGCGTTCGGGGCTGCGGCGCGCGCCTGGGCCGAAGCGCGCCGCCCGATGCCGGTGGCCGATGTCGCCTGAGCGGTCGAGCGAGGCTGCAATCAGCCGTGAACGGCGCTGCGCAGTTCCAGGATAGACGCGCGGATCTTGTCCCATTGCGCGGCAACGCCGGCATTGCCCGACGCACGTGCCGCGGCCGCTTTTCGCGCCGCTTCGGCCTCGGCCCGCCCGCCATGGGCGTCATACAGGCTGCGGGCATATTGCACGATATCGCGATGATCCATTTCTGATCCTCCTCTGCCAAGGCGCCGCGGCGGCTGCCGGGGCCGGTGGCAAACCCTAGCACGGACGCGCTGTGGCGGCCCGATCAAGCTGGAACGGCAGCGATAGCGGCGGGACCTTGCCGATCGGGCGCGCGCGCTCAGCCATGGCGCGCCAGCATCGCCTTGAGGTCGTCGAGGCTGGCGATTTCAGACAGCGGCTTGTCGCGGCGCCAGCGCAGCATGCGCGGAAACCGCAGGGCCACGCCCGATTTGTGGCGGGGGCTGGCCTGTATTCCCTCAAACGCGATTTCGAACACCAGTTCGGGGCGCACCGCGCGCACCGGGCCGAAGCGGTCGGTGGTGTGCCGGCGCACCCAGGCCGTGATGTCGCGGAATTCGGCGTCGCTCAGGCCGGAATAGGCCTTGGCAAAGGGCACGAAACCATCCCCGTCGCGCACGGCAAAGGTGAAATCGGTGTAAAGTGTGGCGCGCCGTCCCGATCCGGCCTGGGCATAGATCATCACCGCATCGATGCTGAAAGGGTCCAGCTTCCATTTCCACATATCGCCCCGACGCCGCCCGATGTGATAGGGCGCGCCCAGGCGTTTGAGCATCAGCCCCTCGGCGCCGCGATCACGTGCCCCGGCCCTGAGCACGGCCAACCCGGCCCAGTCCGGGGCAAAATGGGCGGGCGACAGCCGCACCGGCAGCGCGGGGTCAACCGCGCCCAAAGCCTGGGCCAATACGGCGCGCCTGTCGGCCAAGGGCCGCGCGCGAAGATCGGCACCGCCCCATTCCAGCAGGTCATAGGCCATCACGATCACCGGCGCCTTGGCCAGAAGCTTTGCCGGCACGTTCTTGCGGCCGATCCTGGGCTGCAATTCGGCAAAGCCGCGCGGGCGATGGGCGGCGTGATCCCATGCCAGGATTTCGCCGTCGATGACCGTGCCCTGCGGCAACGCCCCGACGAGCGCCCCCAATTCGGGAAAGCGGTCGGTCATCAGCTCTTCGCCCCGCGACCACAAGAAATGGGTGCCCCCCCGCAACACCAGCTGGCCACGGATGCCATCCCATTTGTCTTCGGCCAGCCAGTCACCGATCGGGCCCAGCGCCTCGGGCGCCAGATCCAAGGGATGGGCCAGCGCAAAGGGATAGGGCCGCGACACCGCGGTCTCGGGATCGGGGGCCGCGATCAGGCGCGGCCATGTCGTGGTGTCGGGCGACCAATCCCCCATCAAGCGGTGGGTCAGATCGGCCGCGTCGATGCCCGTGGCCTGCGCCAAGGCGCGCGTCATCAGCTTTTGGCTGACACCCATGCGCCAACCGCCGGTGATCAGCTTGTTGAACACGAACCGCTCGACCGGCGGCAAACCATCCCACGCCCGCAAGATGAACGCGCGTCGCGCGGCCGGTTCCGCCCCGGCCAGCCCCCGCAGATCCGCGATCCAGTCGCCAAGCGTGGCCTCGATCCGGGTCGAGGGCGGGGGCAGGATCAGGGCAATCGTTTCGGACAAATCGCCCACCACCGGGTAACAGCTTTCGAACATCCATGCCGGGATGCCCGCCCGCTCGGCCGCCCATTGGCGCAGCTCGGCGGTGGTCACGCTGCGCTTTGGGCGCCGCCCCGACAAAAGCGCCACGCACCACAGCCGGTCGGCCTCGGGGGCGGTGGCGAAATAGGCCGCCAGCGCGGCAACCTTGGCGCTGGTCCGTGTGGTCTGGTCCAGTGCCGTGAACAGGGCCGCGAAATCCTTCATCGGCCGATCCTGTCCCGCAGAAAGGCCCCCAAAACCGCCAAGGCGCGATCTGCGGCGGGCGAACGCCCGGCGTGAAGATGCCAGACATGCGGCAAGCCCGGCCAAGCCTCGAGGTGGGCGGCCTGCATCCGTTCGCCAAGCCGCCTTGCATCTTCGGCCAGGGCCTCATGCGCGGCGAACTGGATCATCACCGGGGGCAAGCCGGCCAGATCGCCCGCCAAGGGCGAGATGGACGGATCGGCGGGGTTGCACCCGGTCAGATACGCCGCCCGGATGCGCCGCGCCCATTGCGGCGGGATCAGCATTTCACCGGGTGCCGCCGCAAAGCGCGCCGCGATGTCGTCAGACAGATCCGCCACCGGCGCGATCAGCGCCATCGCGCGCGGCAAGGGCCCGCCGACATCGCGCAAATGTTGCGCCAGCAGCAGCGCCAGGTTGCCCCCCGCGCTGTCGCCGGCCAGGGCCACCGGGGCGCGCCCCGCCGCCACCAGCCGCGCATGGGCCGCGATCACATCGTCGCGTGCGGCCGGACAGGGATGTTCGGGCGCCAGCCGGTAACGCGGCACCACCGCCACAAGCCCTGCAGCGCGGGCCAGATGGGCCACCAGCGCCGCATGGGTGCGGGGGCTTCCCAGCGTGAACCCGCCTCCGTGGATGTAGAACAGAACCGGCCCATCGCGCGCCACCCCGGACGGGAAGAGCCAGATCGCCCCATCCGCGGCCCGCGTCATGGCGACATCGGCGGGCATCTTGCTGCCCCAACGCGACGACAGGGCAAAGAGGGCCCGCAACAAGGGCTGGGATGCAATCCAGGCCAAGGCGCGGCGATCAAGCTGATGCGCCAGAACGCCCCAGAACCGATCGGCGCGGCTCAGTGCGGTCATGTCACGGCCTCGGCCGGGTCGGGGGTCTCGAGCGCCTCACCGGCAAAGGCGGTTTGCACGATGCCCGCGGCATAGCCCTGCTCTTGCAGCCATCGGGCGAAGGGCGTGGTATAGCCATGGGTGACAAAAACCCGCTCGGCGCCGGTGGCCGCGATGGCCGCGTTCAGACCCGCCCAATCGGCATGGTCCGACATCACGAAACCGCGATCGGCCCCGCGCCGCCGCCGCACCCCGCGCAACTGCATCCACCCCGACGCGATGCCCGTCGACACCGGCCCAAAGCGGCGCATCCAGGCCGAGCCCAACGCCGAGGGCGGCGCCAGCACCATCGCCCCGCGACAGGCGGTCAGATCCAGCCCCGGCTGCACCGCGACCGTATCGGGCAGCGCGATCCCCTGGCCCCGCAACACCGCGTTCGTGGCTTCGACCGCGCCATGGGTCAGGATCGGCCCGATGCCCGGATCGAGCAGCCGCAAGACCCGCTGCGCCTTGCCCAGCGCATAGCACCCCAACACCGCCGTCTGCCCCTTGGCACGGGTTTCGGCCCACCAGCCGTTGATCTGACGGGCCAGTTCGGCCTCGCTCGGCCAATGGTAGATCGGCAGTCCAAAGGTGCATTCGCTGACAAAGACATGGCAGCGCACCGGCTCAAAGGGCTCGCTCAAACCATCGGCCACGGTCTTGTAATCGCCCGACACGACCCAGACCGCCCCGCCCACGGCGATGCGGATCTGCGCCGAACCCGGCACATGGCCGGCCGGGTGAAAGCTGATGCGCGCATCGCCGATCTGCAAGGTTTCACCATAGTCCAGCGTGTCCAGCCGAATATCGCCGAGCCTGTGCCGCAGCACCGGCGCCGCGGTCTTGGTTGCCAGATAAGCGCCGTGGCCGGCGCGCGCATGATCCGAATGGCCATGCGTGATCAGCGCCCGCGCGACCGGCCGCCAGGGGTCGATATAGGCATCCGCCGCGGGGCAATAGATGCCGGCTTGCCGGAATTCCAAAACCATGCCCCACAGGGTAGGCCGCCGATGGCGCGACGCAAGGCTCCCCTTGCCAGGGCCATCGCGCCCCGGCTAAAAGCCGCCCGACCCAAAGGAAAAGCCCATGCCGCGTTATGCCTACAAGCTGGTCCCCGCGCCCGAGCGATCCGCCAAACACAAGGGGTTGAAAGGCGCCGCGCTGTTTGCCGCCACGCTCGAGTCGCTGCTCAACAGCCTGGGCGCCGAGGGGTGGGAATACCTGCGCGCCGAAACCCTGCCCGAAGACCTGCGTGCCGGGCTGACGTCGCGCAAGACGACGTATCGCAATCTGTTGGTGTTCCGCCGGATCCTGCCCGAGGACGCGCCGGGCCAAACCCTGCGCCGCACGTTCGAGACGCGCCCGCCGTCCGATGACGCGCCCAGCCTTGCCAACCTGTTTCTCGGCCCCAATGCCCGCGGCGGATCGGACAGCGACCCGAAAGGCTAGGCGTCGATCTTCAACGCCAAGGCATGGATCTCGGACACCAGATCGCGACCCAGCGCGGCATGCACGGCGCGGTGGCGCGCGATGCGGTCCATGCCTTCGAACTGCGCGCTTTCGATGGTTACACGGAAATGGCTTTCGCCGCCTTCCTGATAGCCCGCATGGCCGCGATGGCGCTCGCTTTCATCCACCACCTCCAGCCGCCGCGGGGCAAAGGCGGCCGCCAGCCGCGCCCGGATTTTCTCACCCCTTGTCACGATTTCCACCTCATCCCTCTTCACCTTGCCGTCCGAAACATTAGAGTTGCCGTTCCGAGTCGTGAAGGGAAGGCCCAATGCCCGACAAAGACCCGTTCAATTTCGACCTGCGCGTCGCCACCGACAAAAAGAAACGCCGATCGGGTCGGCGCGGCATGTCCGGCGCGTTCGAAACCTCCCAGCGCATCTGCGAGGCCGAAGGCTGCGCGGAAACCGGGCAATATCGTGCGCCCAAAAGCCCCGACAATCTGGAAGACTACAAATGGTTCTGCCGCGAACATGTGCGCGAATACAATCTGAAATGGAACTTCTTCGAAGGCACCACCGAGGCCGAGATGGAAGCCCAGATGGATCGCGACCGGGTCTGGGACCGCCCCACGAAACCCTTCAAGCGCAGCGTCGAGGAAGCCGCATGGGCGCGACTGGGGGTCGATGACGCCCACCAGGTGCTGGGCGGCAACGCCACCCGCAACCCGGGCCGCGCCAACGGCCTGGGCCGCAAGCTGCCACCGACGGAACGCCGGGCGCTCGAAATCCTCGAAGCCCGCGACAGCTGGACCAAGACCGAGATCCGCAAAAGCTACAAGGCGCTGATCAAGATCCTGCATCCCGACATGAACGGCGGCGACCGCTCCGACGAAGACCGCCTGCAAGAAGTCGTCTGGGCCTGGGACCAGATCAAGGACAGCCGCAACTTCGCCGATTGACGGGCCGGGTTGGGTCGCGCCGGGCCCTCTTTGCTTCGGAAATACTCCCGCCGGAGGCAGCCGGGGGTGCCAGTGGCAAGGGCACCCGAAACAGGCGTCCCACGCCACCAAGGAGCCCCCGCGCCGCGCAAGCGGCGCGCCCCGCCTGCACCATAGGATCGCCGCGGATGCGCAACACCCATGTCACCACCTTGATCCTTGGCGCGGGCGCGGCCGGCATGATGTGTGCCGCCCAGGCCGGGCCGGATGTGCTGGTGATCGACCATGCCCAGGCCCCCGGCGAAAAGATCCGCATCTCGGGCGGCGGGCGCTGCAATTTCACCAACCTGCAGACCACGCCCCGAAACTTCCTGTCGGACAATCCCCATTTCTGCAAATCCGCCCTGGCGCGCTACACGCCTTGGGATTTTCTCGATCTGGTGAACCGCCATGGCATTGCCTGGCACGAAAAGACCGCAGGTCAGCTGTTTTGCGACCGCTCCGCCAAGGACATCATCGCCATGCTGCGCGCCGAAATGGCCGGGGCCGATCTTTGGCTCGACACGGCCGTGCGCGATGTGGCCCATGATGGCACGGGGTTCCGGGTGCAGCTTGCCCGCGCCGGCCAGGCCGTGACGGTCACCGCCCAAACGCTGGTTCTGGCCACGGGGGGCAAGTCCATTCCCAAGATGGGCGCCACGGGTCTGGCCTATCAGATCGCCGCGCAATTTGGCCATCAGATCACCGAAACCCGGCCCGCGCTGGTGCCGCTGACCTTCGATGAGGCGCAAAAGACGGTGTTTGCAGGGTTGGCGGGAACCTCGGTCGACAGCCAGATCACCTGCAACGGCACCCGCTTTCAGGACCCGATGCTGTTCACCCACCGCGGGCTGTCGGGGCCGGCGGTGCTGCAGATCTCGTCCTACTGGCGCGAAGGCGATGGGCTGCGCGTGCGGCTGTGCCCCGAGATCGATCTGTTCGCCCATCTGCGTGCGCGTCGGGCCGAGGCGGGGGCGAAATCGGTGGCCGGGGTTTTGGCCGAACTTCTGCCCAAAAAGCTTGCCCAACATCTTGCGGCCGATTGGGGCGTGCACGGCAGCCTGGCCGATCAACCCGACACGGCCCTGCGCGCACTGGCCGAACGGCTGTCGGATTGGCAGCTGACCCCCACCTCGTCCGAAGGATACCGCACCGCCGAGGTGACGCTGGGGGGCGTGGCCACCGATGCGATCAGCTCCAAGACGATGCAATCGCAGCGGGTCCCGGGCCTATTCATCATCGGCGAGGCGCTCGATGTCACGGGTTGGCTGGGGGGCTACAATTTCCAATGGGCCTGGTCGTCGGCGGTGGCGGCGGGCCGGGCCATCGCCGGGCGCTAGTCGCGCCAAAAGCGCAGCGTGAACAGCACGAAGACCGACAAAAGCTCCAACCGCCCCAGGATCATCGCGGCCACCATGATCCATTTGGCCGAC
>JBEAQJ010000093.1:0-4573 GCA_041163945.1 Pseudomonadota bacterium | reverse complement strand
TCAGCGGGGCGTTGTTGCAGAAATTCTTGACCCTTTTCGAAAATGCAAAGGCAGCGCGCCAGGTCATGACGCGCTGCCTTGTGAGATCACGCTGAACGAACCGCGGTCGTTCAGAAGGCGTATCCGATCGACAGCCCCAGCCCGAGTGCGGAATTGTCGCGGAAGGTTCCCGTGGCCCCGCCAGCCCCGGATGATGTTGCGTCACCCACCTGAACGTAACGCACCCCACCCGAAATCTTCACGGCATCGACCTGATAGGACAGGCCAACTGACACGCTGCTATATCCATCGGTCGGGTTCAGATTGCCCGCTGTGCCACCTTGTGCCTTTTCGTGGCCGAACATCACCGAGCCAGACAGATTTTCGCTAAACCGTCTGCCCACCCCAAGCGACCATGTGTAGGCGTCTTGGGTATAGTTTTGCAGATCCCCGCCCCCCAAGGTTACGGAATAATGGTTCGGCGCAATGACCGTCTGGGTCCAATTGACCATGCGAACCCCCGCCATCAAAAGCGTATCCGCCGCAATGCCCGTCTGAAAATCAAGGTTGATTGCCTCGGGCATTTCAATGCGCGTGGTCGAAGTAACAGCGGCTCCCCCCGTGGCTACCGACGTTTCGCTGGTGGGTACGTTGAACGTGCTGGACGAATGATACGTCAATGCCGCCCGAAGCGCGATTTCCGGAATCTCATAGGCAACGCCGACCACATAGCCCGATGCCCGCGCGCTAGACCCAGTCGCCGTGTAAGCCAACGCCCCGCCGCCCGGCACCGCAGCCGTCATTTCAATCGTCGTGGATTTGAGACCGCCATAAACCGTGATGTTTTCGTCGGTGCGATACAGACCCATCATGGTGATGGCCTGTGATGTCAATTCCGCCCTTGTGCCGCGCAGTGCCGCGAATGTTCCCGAAGCGGGGTAGCTGGAATGTGCGCCCCATGGCTGATCATAGATCAAGGCGATGGCGATGTTGTCGGTCAGCTGGTTGCGGTAACCCAGCGCCACCTGTCCGTATCTTGGTGCGATATCGCCAGATGACATGGCGCCGCCGGCATAGGTGCCGCTGACCTTTGGATCGACCGAACCGTAGCTGAGCTGGATATAATCGCCCTTTTCAAAAGCGACCGCGATACTTTGACCGGATCGATCCAATCCACCGGCAAATGCAAATGACCCCGTCGCCGCAAAAGCCGCTGCTGCGATTGCCAATCTTTTCATAATGTCCCCCCTAAAGTTGCCGCCGTTTTTCTCTTTCGATTGGGCTGCAACTGCTTGTTAGGGTTGGAATGGTTAACGGCAATTGCCGATATGTGAAGCAGAAAATTTCACAGATGACGCAACGTTCGGTGGCCCATTTTCGACAATACGATTTTCCTGCCTGATGCCATTCCGATGCTGCCATAATTCATGCGTGCGCGGCCTTGGCGCGTGCCGGTGCCCATCGCGGCGACGATCCGAGGGTAAATCAATACGTGTTTTGCGCCAACTTAACCAAGGCTGTCGCGTATGGTTTTCCGGATCCTGCCGCCAAGGGCGGTCAGCCAGCGCAGGCTGAAAATGTAGCCCGCCACAGAGCTGCGCGGATAAAGCTTTGCCACTGCGGCACCTTGGCCGGGTGGAAAGGACAGCGGTTGGGGCGGCCGTCTTGTTTTGCGAAAGACGATTTGCGTGCGATATGGCTGAAACCGGGGATCGGGTTCCAGGCCGGCTTGCGCCGCGGCCCAAACCAAGGTTTGCGGTGTGAACTGATAGAGATGCGCAAAATGGAACCGACGAAAGGTTTCGCGATCATTGGGCGACATGTCGGGCACCGTGACATACAAGACACCATCGTCCTTCAGCGCCGCCGCCAGCCAGCGCAAAGCCCGCACCGGCGTGCGCAGATGTTCGATCACCTCGACCGTGGTGATGACATCGAAGGTGCCGGGCAAATCTGTCTGTTCCCACACTGCGTTGATCACGGGAACGCCAAATTCCGAGACCGCGAAATTGGCGAACTGCTCGCCCGGTTCGACCCCCAGCACGTCATGGCCCGCCTGTTGTGCATGATGCAAGAACACGCCCGCACCCGATCCGAAATCAAGGATCCGCGCGGGTTTGGACAGCACGGGCGCCAAAAGCGCCAGCCGGTCCCGGGCCTGCCGATGCGATCGATTGAGATGCCGCCGCGTCGGCTTTGATGCGGTCATCCCGTAGTCAAGCCGATAGAGGTTCTTGTAGTAATCGATGATCTCTTGCTCGGATGGCATCGGGTTCGTGCGCATCAAGCCGCAGGTCGAACAGGCCACTGTTTCAAGCTTTTTCAGACGTCGATCATAGTCGCACACGGTGACATGGCCCGTGCTGCCGCACAGGTCACAGGCGGCCGGCTCACCCCGATAGGGATAGCGCGTGAAGGGAATGACAAAGGGAACGACATCAAACATGACAGGCTATTCCACCCAATTCTGCGGCGCGTCACCCGCCACCTATTTGGGCGGTCGGGTCTTTTATGCTTATTGTCAGGTCACATGGCCCGTGTCGATCACGTCTTTTGCGGGCCGTGCGATCGTGACCGATGAACGGCCGCGGGGACTGTCACAAAAAGGCCGCGCCGCGGTTTGGCGCAAACAGCCAAGGCTTGCCCATGGTTCGTGCAATTCCAAAGGGTCATCGCGAACGCGACCTATTGCCGTTTGCCATGCGAAACAAAGCCCCCCGTCGCGACATGGTGACGGGGGGCTTCTAGACAGGGTGGGGTCGTGGAAACGGGCTTATTCCCCCGGCATGCTGCCGCTGCCGTGGCCGGCCAGGCCGCCCGAAACCTCTTCGGTCGCTTCCGCGGCAAGCTCATGGGGCAACAACAGGTTCAGAACGATCGCGATCAGGGCGGCGGGCAAGATCCCCGAGGTCGCCAGAACCTTGACCGTTTCCGGCAGGTATTGCAGCGCCTGCGGTTCCAGTTGCAACCCCAGCCCCAGCGACAGCGCGATGGCAAAGATCACCATGTTGCGGCGGTTCCAATGCACATCCGACAGCATCGAGATACCGGCGGCCACAACCATCCCGAACATCACGATCACGCCACCGCCCAGCACTTCGATCGGCACCGTCGAAATCACGGCCCCGACCTTGGGCACCAGCCCGCACAAGATCAAGAACACCGCCCCGATCGTGACCACGTGGCGGCTCATCACGCCGGTCATGGCGATCAGGCCCACGTTCTGGCTGAACGATGTGTTGGGCAGCGCACCAAACACGCCGGCGATGGCCGTTCCAAAGCCGTCGGCATAGGTTGCGCCCTCGATTTCACGGTCGGTCGCCTCGCGGCCGGCCCCACCCTTGGCGATCCCCGAAACGTCACCCACGGTTTCCACCGCCGAGACAAAGGCCATCAGGCAAAAGCCGATGATCGCGGCGACCGAAAATTCCAGCCCGAAATGGAACGGTGTGGGCAGCGCCACGAAGGCCGCGCGGCCGACATTGCCAAAACTGACCATGCCAAAACCCCAAGCCACCGCATAGCCTGCCAGCAGCCCGATCAGCACCGCCGAAACCGACAGCATCCCGCGGGCAAAGAATTTCAGCACCAGCGTGGCCACCACGACCGTACCGGCGACGATCCAGTTCTGCAGGCTGCCATATTCGGGCGTGCCGATGGCCGGAACGCCACCCGCGGCGTATTGGATGCCGACCTTGACGAGGGCCAGACCGATCATCATCACCACCAGCCCCGTCACCAGCGGCGGCAGGGCAAAGCGGATCTTGCCGATGAACAGCGCCAGACAGGCGTGGAACAAGCCCCCCACAAGGATGCCGCCCATCAGGGCCGGCATCGCGTCCATGCCCTTGCCCGCCACCAGCGGGATCATGATCGGGATAAAGGCAAAGGATGTGCCCTGAACGATCGGCAGCCGCGCGCCCACGGGCCCAAAGCCGATGGTCTGGAACAAGGTCGCGATGCCGGCAAAGAACATCGACATCTGGATCATGTAGATCATTTGCGGGAAATCGGGGCTGTTCGAGCCAAAGCCGAACCCGGCCGCGCCACAGACGATGATGGCCGGTGTCACATTCGACACGAACATCGCCAGCACGTGCTGGATGCCAAGCGGCACCGCCTTGATCAGCGGGGGTGTGTAGTCTGGATCGCGGAGCTGTTCCGGCGTTCCGAGGGTTGCATCAGCCATTCTGGGTTCCTCCCTTTTGACGGCCCCCGCTGGGCGGGGTTGTGTGACGCCGACCGGATCCTCCTTCCGGGCTGCATCCTCGATCTGGCCCGGGTCCCTGTTGCGCGCCCCGGCAAAGCCGGGCCGGGCACAGGGCACCGGGCGCGGTCATTGCCCGCCCGGCTCCAGCGCCATGTGGCGGTTGACGTCCTTGTAGAGCAGGTAGCGAAAGCGGCCCGGGCCGCCGGCGTAGCAGGCCTGCGGGCAAAAGGCGCGCAGCCACATGAAATCGCCGGCCTCGACTCCGACCCAGTCGCGGTTCAGCCGATAGACGGCCTTGCCCTCCAGCACGAACAGCCCGTGTTCCATCACATGCGTTTCGGCAAAGGGGATGCAGGCGCCCGGCTCAAAGGTCACGATGTTGAC
>JBEAQJ010000092.1:0-7655 GCA_041163945.1 Pseudomonadota bacterium | reverse complement strand
TGCTGCAGGCCTCCTTCCGCATGCGTCCCGACCGTATCATCGTTGGCGAGTTGCGCGGCGCCGAGACCCTGACCTATCTCGAAGCCATCAACACTGGCCATGGCGGGTCGGTTTCAACCATCCACGCAGAGACTGCGGAACTCGCTATCGACTGGCTGGCGATCATGCTGCTGCAGGCCGGCACACCGCTGACCTTCGCCGAGGTGCTGGAATATATCCGGAAGTCCATCGATGTGATCGTGCAGCTTGGACAGGCCGAGGGGAAACGGGGGGTTACGGAGTTTTTTCTGCCGTGTGAATGACAGCCGCCTTTTGAATCTGCTCTTGGATGATCTCCAACTTGACCGAACCGCAAGTCGCTGACTCAATTTGCTCTGAGGGCAGGGCTAGTTGGTGATGGGATTGCAACTAGAGACCCAAGCGGCAATGGCTGACTTCACACGGTCTCCAGCCTGTTCTTCATGAGGGACACGCATGGATTACCGCATCTACCGCTGTTGCTTGTTCAGCGTTGACGATAATCGGATTGATCTCCACTTCCATCAAAGTGTCGCGCAAGTCCCATGCAAGCCTGGACAGTGCTGCGGCGGCATCTGCCAGGCTCTGCGCGGCAAGGACGGGTTGCCCCCGGAAACCCGAAAGCAATTTGGCGGCCTGCAACTTGCCGATGGCCGCCATGGCGTCCTCTGCCGAGAACGGCGCCATCAGAAGCACGTGTTCATCAAGCAAATCCACGAATATGCCACCCGGTGCAATGCGCACCGCAGGACCGAAATCGGGATCGTTGATCGCACCCAATGACCATTCAGAGCCCGGCGCCATCATCTGAGCCACAAGGACGCATCCGTCGAAACGAGCGGTCAGATCGTCAAAAGCGTCAGCGACGGCCGACGCCGTAGCCAGTCCGGTCTTCACACCACCATTGTCGGATTTGTGGGACAACCCTGGCTGAGCGGTCTTCAGCACGACACTCCCGGAGAACTGCCGGGCGGCCAGAAGGGCCTCGTCTCTCGTCCCGACCAATGTGTGCGAGGGACACGCGATACCATAGTCGGACAGCAGCGCATAGCCTTCGGCCTCACCGATCCAGTCACGGCCACGAAGCGCCTGGCACCAGTGCCCGGCGCGCAGGTGTGGCGGTTCCGGGACGCGAAACCGCGCGACCGGGCCGTGGTCATGCAGCGCACGCACCGCAGCCAATGCGTTCTGCATGCCGCTGATCAACGGAACCCCCAGATCAGCGAACCGATCAGCCAAGGCCGCGTCATCGCTGCGGGAGAAATTCGAGACCGCGGCCAGCGGTTTGCCAGTCTGGTCAAAGGCGTCGGCCAGCGCCTGAGCGTGCATTTCGTGCAGGTAATAATTGCCCCGCCAGTTCAGCACGTAAAGCCCGGTGCCCACGCTGTTGTCAGCCATCATCGCAGCGACCGAGTGCGTATAGGTGTCCCGCGCTCCCTGCCCCGTGCCCCATGCGTCAAGCGGGTTCTCTGCCTCGATGCCGGGCTCCAGTACCGACTGGATCGCGCCCCGGGTTTCAGGCGACAACACGGCATAGGCAAGACCGTGGTCCTCGGCCATGTCAGCCATTAGTTCCCGCTCGCCGCCGGAGTCGTGGATCGAGGCGATCCCGGGTGCGGTCGCGCGCCGTCCCTGCGCAAAAAGCGCCAGCATCGCCGCCATCTCGTCGACAGAGGTGGCCATGTGCCCGCCCAGCCGCCGCACAAGGCTGCGGAAAACGTCGTCATTGCCCACCAGCGCGCCGGTGTGAGATATCGCCATACGCGCCCCAAGCGCGGAACGGCCGATCTTCAGGATCACGACAGGTATGTCCCGGGCAGCGGCGGCCTCCATCGCCGTTATGAACCCTTCGGGATCGCGTACGGTTTCGAGAAACATCCCGACCACCCGGGTTTCCGGCTGGTTGACCATCCAGTGCAGGTAGTCGGCCGCCGAGGTGATGGTTTCCGATCCGGTGCTGACGGCCTGCGAGAAACGCAATCGCCGGTCGTTGTTCATCAGCGCCCCAAGGATCGAACCGGATTGTGTGATCAAACCAATCCCCCCGGCCCTGAGATCGAGCGGCGCAGGAAAGGGCGAAACCCTGAGGCCAAGGGTGATGTTATGAAACCCCATGCTGTTCGGCCCGCACAGCGCCGCCCCCGCCGCCAGAATCTTGTCACCGATGCGCTGGCGCATGGCGGCATCGGGACAAGCCGAAAACACCGTCAGGGCGCGCGCCCCGGAAGCCAACGCCGCGTCGACAGCGGTCTCGACCCGTGCCGTGGCCACCGACAGGACAACATGCTCGGGGGGCTCGGGAAGATCGTCCAGACTGGCGAGAACCTGACCGTTTGCCTGCCGGGCCCGCCGTGGATTGATCCGCATGACCCGACCGGAATAACCACCCTCGGTTACCATGCGGTCCAGCGCATGGCCGTAGGAGTCGGGACGATCCGAAACACCGACAAGGGCAATGCTCCTGGGTGCCAACAAGGCATCCATCGCCAAATTGTGGGTACTCTGGTCCTTCACACTGCGGCCTTTCCATGAGGATCACGACAAATAGTGATCGCAGAAGGCCGCAGGTCAAAATTCCGATTTGGAAAAGAGTGTTTTACGAGACTTATACCGGGCCCGTTTCAGGCAGCGTGGCGCGCTCACTCATCTCGTCGCGGATCATCTGGATGAAGGCCTGCGCCGGCAGTGACAACTCTGCGCCGGCTTTTACGATAAGTGCGGTTTCGTAACGGATTTCCGGCGCGAAGGGCCGCCAACAGACGCCATCGTTCAGCGGTAGGCAGCCGTTCAGCGCGTCGACAATGGCAACTCCCGCGCCTTCGGCCACCATCCGGCGCACCACGGCGAAGAAAAAGCCGTGCACCGTCGGATGACTCTCTGCGCCTGCCGCCGCGCAGACCGCGCGGACCTGGCGGTCCATCTGGTTGCTGTCCTGGATACCGATCAGCCGTTGCCCAGCCAGGTCTTGCGGCACGATGCAGTCTTTCGCCGCCAGCGGCGAGTCGGACGGAAAAATGCAGACGCAAGGCAGGGAAAAGGTTTCGGTCACCAACGAGGGCGCGGCGACCGGTGCTTCGACCAAACCGATATCGCTCTGCCCGTTACCAACAAAATAAGCGATCTGGTGTGAGCTGCGCACCTGCAGGTCGATTTCCACCAGCGGGTTTTCGGCGGCGAAACGTGCCACAAGCCCTGGCATCAAACCAAAGGCCGCAGCGCCAATGGCGGCCACCCGCAGCAACCCAGTGCCGCCCTGTTTGATCAACCGCGCCTTGTTGGAAAACTGCTCGACCGCCATGATTGAAAGCTCCGCATCCAGGTGCAGCTGATAGGCTTCGGGACGGGGGGCGAAGTGACCCTTCGAGCGATGAAATAGCGTAAAACCCAACATATCCTCCAAACGGGACAGCGCGATGCTTATCGCGGGTTGCGTCAGGTGCAGCCTGTCCGCCGCCTTTGAGACGGAGCCTTCTTCCATTACGGCATGGAAAACCTCGAGGTGACGCAGCTTCAGATGCATGTCGCAACTATAAGAAACTGCGCATGAACCGCTAGACAAATTATAGTTTTGTTGTTAGATCGTGGCGACTCTAACCGCCAGCGCCGCAATCCTGTAGAATCATATCGGCCCCTTTTTCCCCGACCATGATCGCCGGGGCATTGGTATTGCCAGATGTCAGCGTCGGAAAGATCGAGGCGTCGACCACCCGCAGCCCCCCGACGCCGTGAACCCGCAACCGCGCGTCGACCACATCCTGCCGCGCATCCGGGCCCATCCGGCATGTGCTGACCGGATGGAACACCGTTCCCGCCCGCTGCCTGAAATCCGTGATCATGTCTTCGTCGGTGCGGACCGCGGGGCCGGGCAATAACTCTTCCTCGATCAGCCGTGCCAGTGCCGGGGTTTCGGCAAACCGCCGCAACAGCCGCGCGCCCTCAAGCATCTCCTGAACATCGTTCTCGGTGTTCAAGTAGTTGGGATGGATCGCCGGGGCCATGCCCGGGTCGGCCAAGCGGATTTCCAGATGACCCCGGCTGGTTGGCCTGGTCGGCTGGGCGCTGATCAGAAAACCCGGAAAAGGGTCGGGGTTCATGAGCGGGCGCTTGCCCGGCGGGGCCTTGGTATAGCTGACCGGCGAAAAGAATAGTTGCAGGTTCGGATGCTCGACATCCGGCCGAGAGCGGACAAAGCCACCCGCCTGATTGACCCCCAGCGACAAGGGCCCGCGCCGGGTCAGGACATAGCGCATCCCGTGCCAGAGCTTGCCATACCATGGGTAGAGCTGATTGTTCAGGGTCGGCACTTTCGACCGGTAGAGATAGTCGACCGCCAGGTGGTCCTGCAAGTGTCGCCCCACACCGCCCAGTGCGTGGACCAGGTCGATGCCCTTGTCCCGCAAGAGCCTTTTCGGACCGATCCCCGACAACTGCAACAGTTGCGGCGAGTTGACGGCACCGGCCGAAAGGATCACCTCGCGCCGGGCCCGCGCCTGCAGGCTCTGGCCATTCCGGCGATAGGAGATGCCTACGGCCCGTCGGCCCTCGAACAGGATGCGTTCGGCTAGCGCATGCGTCTCGACCCGCAGGTTTGCGCGCTTCATGGCCGGGCGCAGATAGGCGCGCGCGGTCGACATCCGCATCCCACCTTTCGCCGTGTTCTGATAGGTGCCCACGCCTTCCTGGGTCGTGCCGTTGAAATCCGGGTTATTCGGGAACTGAAGTTCCTTGCCGGCCTCGATGAAATCCTTGCAAAGTGGGTGCAGATCACGGCCATGGTGGCCACATGCAGCGGCCCGCTGTCGCCGCGAAAGGCATCGCCACCCCGGTCATTGGTCTCGGACCGGCGGAAATAAGGCAGCACATCGTCCCAGCCCCAGCCGGGGTTGCCCATGTCTCTCCACTCGTCGAAATCCCGCGCCTGCCCCCGGACATAGACCATCGCGTTGATCGAGCTTGACCCGCCTAGCACCTTGCCGCGCGGCCAATAGCTGACCCGCCCGTTCAGCGCCGGATCGGGTTCTGTGTGGTACATCCAGTTGACGCTGGTTTTGTAGAAGGTCTTGCCATAGCCGATCGGCATCCAGATCCAGAAGTTCAGATCGCTGCCCCCCGCCTCGAGCAGCAGCACCGTGAACCGGCCGTTCTCGCTTAGCCGGTTGGCCAGCACGCATCCCGCCGACCCCGCACCCACGATGATGAAATCATGATCCGACATGTTGCCCCTATCGGTTGACCCTGTCCAACAGGCGATAGGCCCCGATGGTCAACGCCACGCCCGCGCTTTTCAGGAAATGGAACGGAATGGGCCTGACCGGCGTGACCGGGAAATCCAGCGCCCTTTCGGGCACACCCAAGACCCAATCGGCCAGAATGGTGCCCATCACCGTCGCATTGGCGACGCCGCGACCATTGAACCCCAACCCCGCCATCACGTTCGGGCTTAGCCGATGCAGCCCGGGCAGGCTGTCGACCGTCATCGCCACATCGCCGCCCCAGGCATGCACCCATTCCGCCGCGCGCAACTGGGGAAACAGCGTCTTTGCCGCCTGTCTCAGTTCCTGCTGCCTGCGCCGAGTACCCACCTCGCCCCGCGCGCCGCGCCCGCCCATGACAAACCGCCCGTCCGCCGTCTTGCGGTAATATTGGATCAGCCGCCGTGTGTCGGTCGGCGCGTGATCCTGGGGTAAAATGCCCCGGATCACGTTGTCCGACAGCGGCGCCGTGGCGACCTGGACCGACGTCACCGGCACCACCGACCGACCCAACGCGCCGCCGAACGGGCCGGTATAGGCATTGGTGCAGACCAGCGCGCGGCGCGCATCTACCTTGCCCTGCGCAGTGCGCACGCTCACCCCGGTTCCCGCGTCGTCGAACCCGATGGCCCGACTATGACCATGGAGCACCGCGCCCGCGCGGGACGCCGCCTGCGCCAGACCCAGCGCATAGTTCAAAGGGTGGATATTGCCGCCGCGCCGGTCGATCACCGCCCCGAGATAGGCCTCGGCCCCGACCAGCCGCGCGGTTTCAGCCGCGTCAAGCTCGTCATACTCGGCGCCATGCGCCCGCCACTGGCGCGCGATGTCTTGCAGCATGGCCAGCCCGCGCGTGTTGGTCGCCGTGCGCAGAAACCCGACGGGGCGCGCATCGCAGTCGATCCCATGCCGCGCGATCAAGTCGAAGACCAGCCGCCCGCCGTCGCCCCAGCGCGCTACCATCCGCCGCCCAAGGTCATCGCCGAACCGGGCGACTATGTCGTCCGGGTCAGGCTTGAGCGCCGGGTTGACCTGACCGCCATTGCGCCCCGATGCGCCCCAGCCCGGCGTCTCGGCCTCCAGCAGGACAACACTCTGCCCCGCCTTGGCCAGATGCAACGCCGCCGACAGCCCGGTGAACCCGCCGCCGACGATCACCACATCCGCCTCGGTCCCACCCGCCAGCGGTGGGCAGTCGGGGGCGCTATTCGCGGTCGCGGTCCAGAGGCTGTCGGCCAGCGCCGGGCGTTCGTTCTCGATCATTGCGTCATCCTGCACGAACAGTGGCCACATTCATCATCGGACATCGACCCGACGGCCGATGACAGCCAGATCATGGCACGAACCACCCCTTACTGACCCATCATTTCGGTTTCGTCTTCTGCTGTCCAAACACCTGTGCCAGAATCATCATTCCCGTCGTCACCAGGATCATGATGGTCGATATCGAGGCAATGGTCGGGTCGATCTGGTCGCGTAACGCGTTGAACATGTTGCGCGTCAGGGTCGGGTTGTCGCCGCCCGAGACGAACATCGCCACCACCACCTCGTCAAACGAGGTCAGAAACGACAACAGCGCACTTGTCACCACGGCAAAACGGATCTGCGGCAGCGTCACGGTCAGAAACGCCTTCCAGCGCGGCGCGCCCAGGCTGCGGGCGGCCTCCTCCTGGCTCATGTCGAAGCTTTTCAACGCCGAGCCGGTGACGATCACCACCAGCGGCAGCGCCAGCACCGTATGCGCCAGCACCAACCCGGTGACGGTATAAAGGATTTGAAGCTGCACATAGGCATAGAACGCCCCGATCGCGACCAGCACCACTGGCACCATCATCGGCGTGATCATCAGCACGAAGGCCGCGCGGACAAACCGGATTTTCGAGCTGTGCAGGCCATAAGCCGCCAGCACGCCAATCGGTGTCGCCACCAGCATCGTCAAAAACGCCGCCTTGAACGAGGTCCGCGTTGCCAGCATCCATTCGGGCGAACCGAAGTAATGATCATACCAGCGCGTCGACCAGGTTTCGGGCGGAAATTCCAGATACTGGCTGTCGGAAAACGACATCGGCACCACGATCAACGTGGGCGTCACCAACAGGACCATGGTGATCACCGCGATCACATAAAGCCACAGGCGCTGGCCATGGGTGATCTGGGTCTCGGTCGCGGGGCTACGGAACCAGCGCAGCATCAGTGGCCTCCCCCGGTCATCTTCTCAAGGTTCAGGAAACGCGAGGCGATCCACAGGATCACCATGGTCGAGACCAGCAGCACGACGCCAAGCGCGCTGGCCGCCCCCCAGTTCACGAACAACTCGATGTTCGAGACGATCTTCATCGACACCATGATCACCTTGCCGCCACCCAGCACCGCCGGGGTGACAAA
>JBEAQJ010000091.1:0-9101 GCA_041163945.1 Pseudomonadota bacterium | reverse complement strand
CTTCCCTCAGAAACAGTTTAGCCGGGTCGCTGGACGCGACATCTACTGCGTAGGTATGGGTGTGGGTGGCTGTAGGCCATGCAATGCATGCTTCCAGAAGCTGCCCTTTTTTGGTTTCGCTTACCTGCAGGATCTTTTACCGCTTCCGGCTTGCTCAGGCCAAACCTGTAACTGGTCTCAGAATCCCTTGATGCAGATGAAATCCGCGGGTTCTTAGCACGCTGTCCACTCTGCGGACGCGTTTCACTCTTTTGCTGCGGACCCTCTGTTTTGAAATGTATCTGACGCCCAAGAATGTCATCCACGCCATTCGAGGGGAGGTCGAATGAACGTGCCTTTGTGCGTCGCACACGCGGAAATCCCGATCGCCGGATCGCCGACATGAAGCGTGGTATCCTATCGCATGTGACCCTGCTGCTGGCCGGGTCTTGCTTTCTGCTGGGGGCCGGAGCAACCGTGTGGGACGTGATCCTGCGCAGTTTTGCCGGACGCAACCTGCCTGGTGTGATCGAATTCACTACCCTTTCCATAGGTTTCGGGGCTCTGTTGTCGATACCGGTCTGCTATGCCCGCGACCAGAAGGTGACAGCACGCCTATTAAGCGAGCTGAGCCCCCGTCTTTTCAAGCATGCGCTTGGCATCCTTGGCGCGGTGTTCTCGACCGTCTTCGCAGCGATGATGCTATGGATTACCGCGCAATTCGCGCACAGCAAATGGGGTGGGCCGGAAACGACCCAGGACCTCATGCTGCCGATGGGCATTCTGCTGACCGTGGTCGCCCTGACCTTTGCGGCAAGCCTTGCCGGCGCGCTGTACAACCTTGTCATCAAGCTGCGTGGAGCCTTGCGCAATGCTTAGCGGCCTGACCCTCGGCGGTATCGGCTTTGCCGTCGCGATCGCTCTGATCCTGCTGGAAGTGCCGGTCGGCGTGGCCATGGGGCTGGTCGCCTTGGTCGGCTGCGCCATGATCCTCGGAGTCGAGGGAACCCTGGCTATAGGTGCGACCACCACTTGGGAAAGCGTCACTAACTACACGCTGACCATGCTGCCGCTTTTTGTACTGATGGGCAATCTCGCGGCGAATTCGGGCCTATCCAGCCGGCTCTACATGGCGATGCGGACGCTGATCGGCCATCGCCGGGGTGGCCTGGCCCTGGCCACGATCGGCGCCTCTGCAGGGTTCGGGATGATTTCGGGGTCATCCCTCGCGACCACCGCGACCATGGGCCGGATCGCCCTGCCGGAAATGCGGGCGGCGGGCTATTCCAACAGCCTTTCGGCGGGCACCGTCGCCGCTGGCGGCACTTTGGGCATCCTGATCCCGCCCTCGACGGTGCTGGTGATCTACGCCTTCTTGGCTGAGCAATCGATCCGCAAGCTACTTTTGGCCACGGCCGGGCCGATCTTGCTGGCGGTACTGCTCTATTGCTTGGCGATCTGGCTGCCGATCATGGCCGGCCGCTCTGGCGCGCCACTCCATGCCAGAGCCGAGCAGGCCGCCCGAACAGCAGCGCTGGCTGAACTTCTGCCTCCGGTCGGGGTCTTCGCGATCATCATGGGCGGCCTCTGGACCGGCTTTTTCACCGCCAATGAAACCGCCGCAGTCGGGGTTGCCGTAGTCCTGCTTTACGGGGTGCTGTCGCGGCGCCTGTCCTTCGACGGTATCGTAAAGGCCGTAACGGATACGGCTGTCACCTGCGGCGGGCTCTATCTGGTGCTCATCGCCGCTAACCTGTTCAACTTTTTCCTGACACTCAGCGGGCTGCCATTTTCACTGACCTCGATGTTCGGCGGACTCCTGGACCAGCCGCTGATGGTGCTCCTGCTGATGAGCGCGATCTATCTTGTCATGGGCACGCTGATGGACAGCCTCGCGATGCTGCTTTTGACCGTCCCACTGTTCGTGCCGATCGCCGAGGCGGCCCATATCGACCTGATCTGGTTCGGCATATACGCCGTTATGGTAGTTGAAATGGGACTGATTACGCCACCGGTGGGCATGAACCTTTTCGTTCTCAAGGCGACCAGCCCGGACATCAAGATGACAGAGCTGTGGCGCGGAGTTCTGCCCTTCGTTCTGGCCGATGTGGTGCGGGTCCTGCTGATCGTAGCCTTTCCAATCATCGTCCTGTGGTTGCCGCAGGTCGCACTTTGAAAATGTCATAAAGGGAGGAACCAGATGACATTCATAAGAAAAGGCGCCGGTGCGGCGCTGGCCGCCATTGCCCTCTTCACGATCCCGACCCTGCCTGCCATAGCGCAGGAACTGCGGGTATCGAGCTTCGAGCCTGCGCCGGGCTTTTTCTCGCAGACGCTTCAGGCCTGGATCGACGAGGTCAGCCCCGAGCTGACCGATGCCTCGATGCGACTCTATCCCGGCGGCATCCTCGGCGCTCCGCCGGCACAGGCCGATCTAGTCGCTGCGGGCGTGGCAGATATCGCCTTTGTTGTGCCGACCTATACGGCGGGCCTGTTTCCCGCGACCTCGGTCATAGAAGTTCCCGGCCTGATCGACCACAGCGCCACCGGCACTGAGATTCTCAACACCCTTCTGGAGGAGGGCGTGCTCACCGGCGAATATGCAGATTACCACATCATCGCACTGTTCACGACACCGGGCTACCGGGTGTTTTCGGCGGAGCCCGTTACCTTGCCCACTGACCTCGAGGGGATGCGGATGCGATCACCCTCAGCCTTCGGGGCGCGTGTGCTGGAAATGATGGGCGCCTCGGGCGTGCCGATCCCGGCGCCGCAGGTCTATGAGAACATTGAACGCGATGTGGTGTCCGGCGCGATCTGGGCCATGGATGCCTACCGGACTTTCCGCCTGTACGAGGTGGCACCGAACATCACCGAAACCCGGCTGGTTGCCAGCCCGCTGGCGATCCTGATGAACAGGGACAGCTATAATCGGCTGTCCGAGGCTGACCGCGCCGTGTTGGATGCACATTCCGGTCGCGCTCTGGCCGAATGGATCGCTGCCCGGATCGATACCGGCGAGGCCGAGATCGATGCGGCGCTGAAACAGGCGGGCGGTGTCACCTTCATCAGCATGGATGCCCAGACCCAGGCCGCCTGGGACGAGGCCGTGGCCGCCGCTAGCGACGCCTGGGTCGCCGGTCAGGCCGATGCCGGGATCGACGCCGACGCGATCCTGGCCCGCGCGCGCGAAATCTCCGCCGCCCAATAAGTCAACTCAGGCGGGCCGCTCGGCCGATGCCATGCGCGGCCCGCCTTCCAAACTGCCCGCCTTCACAGGAGAAGTCACATGGCCGTCTGCGCGCTCGGATACCTCGGGATCCGATCCGACAAGCTGGACGATTGGTCCGATTTCGCCGGCAAGCTGCTGGGAATGATGCAGATCGACTGGGGCGGCAAGGCGAGGGCCTTTCGCATGGACGATCAGGCCCAGCGTCTGCTGGTCTCGGACGAACAGGGTGACACGCTGGCCTTCATGGGCTGGGAGGTCGAATATGCCGAGGATCTGCAATCCTATGCTGCGCGGCTCGAGGCAGCGGGCGTGGCCGTGCATGCGGGAAAGGGCGCCCTTGCCGATCGGCGGTTGGTCGGAGACCTGATCTGGTTCCTCGATCCCATGGGCAATCGGGTCGAGTTGTTCCACGCCCCGATGATCGCCAGCGATCCCTTCGTGCCCGGCCGCCCGATCGACGGGTTCCAGACCGGTCCTTATGGCATGGGGCATGCAGTTCTGCATGTGAAGGACATCGACGTGATGCTGCCCTTCTACCGCGACCTGCTGGATTTCCAAGTCTCCGATTATGGGCTGAAACCCTATGGGCTTTATTTCTTTCATGTGAATGGGCGCCATCACAGCTTTGCCATGGTCGGATCGGGCCAGGCGGGCTTCCATCATTTCATGGTCGAGTTCCGCAACCTCGACGATGTCGGACAGGGCTATGACCTCGCGCAGTTGGACGAAGGCCGTGTCGCCTATACGCTCGGCCGCCACACCAACGATTATATGACCTCCTATTACGCCCATTCGCCGTCGGGCTTTTTCGTCGAGAACGGCTGGGGGGGGCGCGTGATCGACCCGGCCACATGGGAACCGCATGAAACCACTCTGGGGCCCAGCTTTTGGGGCCACGAGCGGCTGTATCTGACCGAAGAGGCCGGCCGGAGCGCCCTGCGCGACATGCGCCTGCAGGCCGCCGCCACGGGTCATCGCGCGCCGGCAGTGGCGGAGTGCCCCTGGTTGTTCGGGGAACTTGCTAAACAAGGGGGACCGAGATGACGAGGCAGGACATTACGCAGACCGAGGAAGAATTCGACGTTGCGATCGTCGGCTATGGCCCCACCGGAGCCACGTTGGCGCATCTGCTGGCGGGATGTGGGCTGAAGGTGGCGGTGCTGGAACGTGAAAGCGCTGCCTATCACCTGCCACGAGCGGTGCATTTCGATGCCGAGGTGATGCAGGTTTTCCAATGGATAGGCGTGGCCGAAAAGATCGAGCCCCTGACCGCTCATCACCCCGGAATGCGCTTCATCGACCCAGATGGCAAGCTTCTGCTGGATTGGCCGCGCCCGCAGGGCACCGGCCCGCAAGGTTGGCGCGCGAATTATCGGTTCCACCAGCCGGATCTGGAAAAGATCCTGCGCGAGGATCTGACCCAGCGACCCGGCGTCAGTATCCGTACACGCTGCGATGTGTTCCTCGTGGAAGACCGGAGTGATTACGTCCATCTGCGTTATGAAGACATGTCCTGCGGGCAGGTCCGGCACCTGCGGGCGAAATATGTGGTGGGCTGCGACGGCGCACGGTCGCTGATCCGACGTTTCATCGACACCGGGATGGAGGATTACGGCTTTCACGAACGCTGGTTGGTCGTCGATGTGATTCTGAACGAGGACAAGCCGGAACTTGGTGATCATTCGATCCAGTATTGCAACCCGGCGCGGCCTACGACCTATGTGCGTGGCCCCTTCCTTCGCCGGCGCTGGGAAATCACAGTCCTTGATGACGAAGACCCCAATGCCCTCACCCAGCCCGAGGCGGTGTGGAATCTGCTGTCGCCTTGGCTGCGCCCGGATGATGCACGCCTGGAACGCACGGCAGTCTATGTGTTCCATTCTCTGGTCGCCGATGATTGGCGGCGCGGGCGGCTGATCCTTGCGGGCGATGCCTGCCACCAGACCCCGCCCTTCATGGGGCAGGGCATGTGTGCGGGGGTGCGCGATGTGGCCAATCTGTATTGGAAGCTGGCGCTTCTGTGTCAGGGCAAGGTCACCGGCGACGGGGCGCAGGCGCTGCTGGATAGCTACGAATCCGAACGCAAGCCCAATGCGCGCGAATATATCCAGACCGCGGTGCGGTTAGGCGGGTTGATCAATACCTGTGGCACCGAGGCGGCACTGCGCGCAGCCCTGCCAGTGGGCGATGGCACCGCACGGATGACCTCGATCGCGCCGCCGATCGGGCCGGGGCTGGGACATGGCCCTTTGGCCGGGCGACTGTTCGGCCAGCCGCGTCTGGCGGATGGTCGGCTGATGGACCGCGCCTTTGCGCATCGTTTCGTGGTGGTGGCCCATGCCGATCTGGCTCAGGGGCTGAACCTTCCCGAAGGAGTGGCGTTGGTCACGACCGACACCGCGCCTGACGCCGCGGCGCATCTTGAACGTCTGGGCGCGCGCGCGACCGTGCTGCGCCCCGATCGGCACACGCTGGGCGGCGCCCATACACGGGCCGAATTACAGGATCTGCTGGCCCGTGTCCTGCCCGCCCCAATCCCTAACCGAGAACCGGAGATGGTCTGAAACATGAAACTTTGTTCCTTTTCCAAAGACGGCCGCGCCAGCTATGGCCTTGTGACCGAGGCCGGCATTGTCGATCTTGGCAAGCGCCTGCCCGAGTCCACCTTGCGCGATTTTCTGGCCGCAGGCGATATGGGCCGCGCCGCCGGACTGGCCAGTGAACCGGTCGATTACGTCTTTGACGAAGTAGATCATGCACCGGTGATCCCAAACCCCGACAAGATTATCTGCGTGGGGCTGAACTATCACTCCCATGTGCAGGAAACTGGCCGGACCGAGACCAAAAATCCGGTACTGTTCGCGCGCTACGCAGGCAGCCAGATCGGCCATGACGCGGCACTGATCAAGCCACTGGAATCGGATGAATTCGATTATGAAGGCGAGCTGGCCGTGATCATTGGCAAGGAAGGCCGCCGCATTTCCGAGGCTGATGCGCTAGATTATGTCGCGGGTTATGCCTGCTATAACGACGCATCCGTACGCGACTGGCAAAAGCACACGCATCAGTTCATGCCTGGCAAGACCTTTGCCAATACCGGCCCGTTCGGCCCGTGGATGGTCACCGCCGATGAAATTCCCGACCCATTGAAACTGCACCTGCAGACCCGCCTTAACGGCGAGGTCATGCAGGACACCACCACCAATCTGTTAATCACCTCGATCCCGCAGCTGATTTCCTATTGTTCAACCATCCTTCCACTGCTGCCCGGCGATGTGATCGTCTCGGGCACTCCCGGCGGGGTCGGCGCGCGACGGAACCCGCCGGTCTTCATGAAGGATGGGGATGTCTGCGAGATCGAAATCTCCGGCATCGGCATCCTGCGCAATCCCGTTCGAGCCGAGGGCTGAACAGGGTTTCACAAGCCGGGCCTGCGCCCTAGACTTGCCTTATGGACAGCGCAAAAAGCACCCGGGGCACCGTCCGGGCTTTGGTTCGGGGCCTCGACATTTTACGGCATGTGAATCGGGTTGGCGTCTGCACCCCGGCTGAGATCGCGAGGGACGTGGGTATCCCCCGGCCCACGGTCTATCGCCTGCTCGAAACCCTCGAGGAACAGGGTTATGTCGCGCTCTCGCCCACCTCTAACCGGGTCCGGGTGACTCGACTGGCCGCAGCTTTGGGCGACGGTTTCGCGGTGAATTCCAAGATCTGTCAGGTGGCAGGACCTGTTCTGACCGCAGCAGCAGGACAAGTGGTTTGGCCGGTCGACCTGACCGTGCTGGAAAACGCAGCCATGGTGGTACAGGAAACCACCCATGCGCGCAGCCCGCTTTCGATCGACCGGGGCATGACCGGCTACCGGCTGCCGATGCTGCGATCCTCGGCCGGGCGCTGCTATCTGGGCCTGTGCCCCGAGGCCGAACGCGAGGCGATCCTCGACCAGATCCGTCGCCTGGACGATCCCTATGACGCCCCGTTTCTGGTCGAACCGATCCTGCGGCGGATGCTGGACGAAACCGTCAAACGACAATTAGGCACCCGTCTGGGGACCGAGTTTCAGCCCAAGACATCCTCTTTCGCGGTGCCGATCTGGTCGGACAACCGGATCGTCGCCTGCTTGTCGGTGATCTGGACGCGCGGCGCCCTGACCCTGTCTAGCGCGTTGCAAAGCCTCGAAGCACCGATGCGGGCAATGTCGGCGGATATCTCGGCGGCACTGGAACTTTAGCGCTCAAAAAGAGGCGCCTTGGCCAAGGCCTGGGCAACCGCCTCGTCCAAAGGCGGGTCGAACGAGTTCAGCATGTAAGCCAAGGTCGAATAGAATCCGACCGTCGCGATTAGGTCCAGCATCCCCGCATTGCCGACAAGGGCGGTCAGATCCTGCTGAACCCTGGGGGTAAGCGCCTTTTGCTCAAAGAGCTGGTCCACCGCCTGCGCAAGCAATGCATCCTCGGGCTGCATGTCTCCGACCGAGCCCGCCAGCTTGGCGATCCGCGCGTCCGAAAGCCCGGCCTTACGCCCGCGCACTACGTGATGGGCCCATTCATAGGTGCTGCCCAAGAGGTGCCCTGTACGTAGAATCACGATCTCGCTACGCTCTGCACCTAGGGCGGTTCCATTGACCACATGGTCGCGCAGATCGGCCCAAGCCTGCAACAGGCTAGGGTGATGCGCCATCAAACGATAGACGTTGAGTTGTCCGGCAAAGCCTTCCAGCATGTTGGCGATTTCGGTCGGCCAGTCGGTATCTGGAATCGGAGAAAGCGGTAGAGATGTCGTCATGTCGTACCTGCCACTTCTGAATTCAGAGCAATGAACATGAGCCGTCATTCTGTGCAACAGCCCCGGCGCGCATGTCTGCCTGGCGGACAGTGGATCCTTGCGCAAGTCGGCTAAATCGCAGTCTTCCAACGGTCGAATGAAGACGTTCAGTTGGGCGCTTTGTCGATTGCTCAGCGGCACATAGATCACCGCCTATCGTATCCTGTTGGTCGTCCGCCGCACGCGGCGCAAGCGCACGAAACACTCACCGGCCACAAACATCTCGCGCGCGACCATAGCTTGCAGGCCGTAGAAATCAGTCAGCCCATCAGCATCGGCCTCGTCTGTCCAGGCGAGCCAGAGCTTCTGCACTTGGTCGCGCAGCGCCGCATCCGTGATGAGCGAGGACGGTTTGATGCCGTCGCCGACGAGGTTCGCGGCGAAGGCCTCGCAGGCGTTCGCCGCATAGCCGTTGGTCACCACGAGTTCGCGCGAGCGCGCCAATAGCCGCGGGCCGCCAGAGGCGACCAGCGCGTTGATGTTCTCAAGCGGTGGGTTCCAGCCCCGCAAGCGGCGCTTGGCCATAGCGCCCTCGAGTCGCGCGCGCATGGCGTCAGGGCCGCCCGGCTTGGGGCGGCGGAACAAATCGAACATCCCCATCTCTGTTAGAGCCCCTTGGCCGTCTCAACGCGGACCTGCCGCACGATCCGCCGCCCCTCAGCCGCTGCGATTTCACGATCCAGCGCTTCGATGGCCCGGCCGATCTCGGCGACGCTGCGATAATCCACAGTCTTGCCGTCGTAGCTGACCCGGGCCACGCCGGAGGCACGCTGTGCGGTCAGCGCCTCGCGCCGGGCGCGCAGTTCGGTGATTGTGGGCATGGCCGTCGCCTTTTATGTTTGCACCGAAACGAGGTTCAAGTCGCATCATGTCCCAGAAAATCGCCAGGATACGGATCGAACTCAAACACATAGCCCCGCTCATCTGGCGACGGGTTGAGGTCAGCCTGACAACCAACCTGCGCGCGCTGCACGAGATCATCCAAGCAGTGATGCCGTGGGAGAATTACCATCTTTACGAGTTCACCGTTGGCGAGCGTGTCTATGGCGAACCCGATCCCGAAGAT
>JBEAQJ010000090.1:0-5621 GCA_041163945.1 Pseudomonadota bacterium | reverse complement strand
GCATCTTCGTGCGCATGCCCTTTACCCCGCCGCACGACCGGTGCATCCGCGTTTCGGCCGGCACAGCGGCCGATCTGGCAGCCTTTGGGGCGGCCTTGCCGCTGGCCCTGGCCGATGCGGCACTCACGGCTTCGTGAATTGCCTTCCCGCCGCTGGAAGCCGCCAGCACTGATCCAATCGCAAAAGGATCGCCCCATGCCAAGTATCGTGAAACCCAGCCTTGCCGCCGCCCTGCTGACCGGGGTTTTCACCACGGTCGCCTTGGCGCAGATGGATCATTCTAACCATTCTGGCCATGCGGGCCATGGCGCACCCGGCCTGTCATCGGGCCCGGCCGAAGATGCGTTTCGCGCTGTGAACGACGCCATGCATCGCGACATGGACATTGCCTACAGCGGCAATGCCGATGCCGATTTCATACGCGGCATGATCCCCCACCACGAAGGTGCCGTTGCCATGGCGCGCGTGGTCTTGGAACATGGCACCGACCCGCAGGTGCGCGCGCTCGCCCAGCAAATCATCGACGCCCAGCAGGCCGAGATCGCATGGATGCGCGACTGGCTGGCGCAGAACGGTTTCTGATCGCCGATCCTAGCCTTCGGCGATCGTTTGCACTGCGGCCTCCAGCCCGCCTGCGCCATGCGGGATCTGCAGCGCGGCCATCCCGGCCTGTAGGCCCGCCAGAACGCCCAGAACCATATGTGCGTTCACATGGCCCATGTGGCCGATGCGCAGGAAATCCTCTTTCTTGGCATCCAGCCCTTCGATGCCGCCCAAGGGAATGCCCAGCGTCACCCCGGCGTTGGCCGTCATCCAATCGCGCAGCCGCTGCCCGTTGCCCGGCCCGAAATTGACCGTGGTCACGGCGTGGCTGCGCTTGGCGGGATCGGCGATGTTGGGCCGCACGGGGCCGGCCTGGCCCCATGTGTCAAGCGCGGCCCAGACCGCGCGGGCCAGCGTGGCATGGCGCTGCCAGACCTGTTCCAGCCCTTCTTCCTTGATCATGTCGAGCGCTTCGCGCAGGCCATACAGATGGTGCGTGGGTGCCGTGCCATTGAAGAACTTGTAATATTCGTCGGGCGCCATCCGCGGCCGCCAATCCCAGTAGGATGTGGCAAGATCGGCCCGGTCACGGGCGCGATCGGCCTTGTCGTTGAAAAACACAAAGGCCATGCCGGGCGGGGTCATCAGCCCCTTCTGGCTGCCCGTCACCATGACGTCGACGCCCCAATCATCCATGTGAAAGGCATCGCAGGCCAGGCAGGCGATATTGTCCGAAAACAGCAGCGCCGGGTGGCCGGCTGCATCCAGCGTGGCCCGCAGCGCGGGGATGTCGTTGCGCACGCTGGTCGCGGTGTCGACCTGCACCGCCAGCACCGCCTTGATGCGGTGGCTGGTGTCGGCGGCCAGGGCATCGGCCACGGCGGCCATGTCGATATCGGTGCGCTGGCCGAAATCGATCACATCGCAGTGGATGCCCATCGCGCGCGCCATTTCGCCCCACCCCAGGCAGAACCGCCCGGTGGCCAGGATCAGGATGTGATCGCCCCGCGACAGCGTGTTGGCCAGCGCCGCTTCCCACGCGCCATGGCCATTGGCGATGTACATGGCGACATGGTGGCGGGTGCGCGCGACCGCTTTCAGATCGGGCACCAGGCTGTGGGTCAGATCCACCAATTCGCCGGTGTAGATGTTGGGGGCCGGGCGGTGCATCGCCTGCAGCACGCGATCGGGCATGACCGAGGGGCCGGGGATGGCAAGGTAGTGACGGCCATTGGCAAGGCTCATTTGGGTATTCCTTCGACACGGACGGGCCAGTGGTAGAACGCGCCCTTGGCAGGGTCAATCGCAGCGCCGATCTTGGCGCGGCAGCGCATAAGGACTAGCTGTGATCCGGACCGATGCGGGAGACAAGGATGCAGGGTGAAACGGCAGGCGATCGCGCGGTGTTGCGGATCACGGGGGCAGATCGGGTCAAGTTCCTGCACGGGCTTGTCACCCGCGATGTGGGGCCACCGGGATCGGGGCTGCACTATTCCGCGATCCTGACGCCGCAGGGCAAATACCTGGCCGATTTTTTCCTGCTCGATCGCGGCGATGACATCTTGCTGGATGTGAAGGCCAGCCTGGCCCAGGCGCTCGTGCGCCGTCTGTTGATGTACCGCTTGCGCGCCGATGTGGCGATCGAGGACAGCGCGCTGGGCGTGGTGCGCGGCCTTGGAACCGCGCCGTCAGGGGCCCATGCCGATCCGCGCGACCCAAGCCTGGGCTGGCGCGGCTACGGGCTGGAGGGTGGCCCGCCTGTCATCGATTGGGACGCGATCCGCGTTGCCGCCTGCATCCCGGAAAGCGGCATCGAGCTGATCGTCGATGACAGCTATATCCTGGAATGTGGCTTTGACCGCTTGGGCGGGGTTGATCACCGCAAGGGCTGCTATGTGGGTCAGGAAGTGACCGCGCGCATGAAGCACAAGACCGAGTTGCGCAAGGGTCTGGTGACCGTCGCCGTTGAGGGCCAGGCCCCTGTGGGCACCCCGATCCTGGCCGATGGGCGCGTGGTGGGGGCGCTTTACACACAGGCGGCGGGGCTTGGCATCGCCCATCTGCGGTTTGACTGGGCAGCGGGCGAAATGACCGCGGATGCAGCAAAAGTGATATGGAAACCGCATTAAGTGTGTGGATAAAGCGGTGAGTTCATCGCTTTTTTGAAACGCATGCCTGAGCCCGAATGGAACGGGCCCAGCCCAAGGAATGCCGATTTGGACAGTCCCGGGGGTGGGCTGCCGGTTTGGCCGCCGTGTTTGGACCCGCGTCAGCCCTTGGGCTGAAGCTTGTCTTGCGTCCTTGTGTCGAAATCGCGGGCGTCGTGGCGTTCCCAAAGCTGCATTTCGGGCGGGCCGAAGGTGCGGTTGACCATTCGCCCCCGGGCCACGGCGGGCCGCGCAAAGAACCGTTCGGCCCATGCGATCACATGCGGGTAGTCCTGCACCGACAGGAATTCGCCCGCGTCATAAGCCTCGCCCAGGGCCAGACGCCCATACCACGGGCAAATGGCGATGTCGGCAATGGTCATCTGATCGCCCAGGATCCATTCGCGACCGTCGAGCTGGCGGTTCAGCACATCCATCTGGCGCTTGGCTTCCATCGCGAAGCGGTTGATCGGGTATTCCATCGGATAGGGGGCATAGGCGTAGAAATGCCCGAACCCGCCGCCCAGATAGGGTGCGCTGCCCATCTGCCACATCAGCCAAGACAGCAGTTCGGGGCGGTCTTCGGCGCGGCCGAGGAAGGCCCCGAATTTTTCGGCCAGATGCAACAAGATCGCACCGGATTCGAACACCCGCACGGGCTGTGGGCCAGAACGATCCATGAGCGCCGGGATCTTGGAATTGGGGTTCACTGCGACAAAGCCCGATCCGAATTGATCGCCATCGCCGATGCGGATGAGCCAGGCGTCGTATTCGGCATCATGCCCTGCGGCCAGCAATTCCTCGAACATCACGGTCACCTTGACCCCGTTTGGCGTGCCCATGGAATAAAGCTGAAAGGGATGGCGCCCGATGGGCAGATCCTTGTCATGGGTGGCGCCCGCGATGGGGCGGTTCAGCCCGGCCCATTTGCCGCCGTTTTCCTTGTCCCAGACCCAGACCTTGGGGGGGGTGTAGCGTTCGGGTTCCGACATCGGGGTCTCCTGTGGATGTGCCTGGCAAAGCTGATCCCCTTGCGCCGCAAACCCAAAGCGCGCGGGGGGTAAAAAATGCAAAGGGGCGGGCTTTTGGGCCGCCCCCTGTTTCAGCCCAGCGCGCTGTCGCAGCGCCCGCAGACGCCCGCATGGCTGTGGTGGCCCACATCGGGCAGGATTTTCCAGCACCGCTGGCATTTCGCGCCTTCGGCCATGCGGAAGACGACCCCGATGCCGGGATGGTCGTCAAGCTGAAAGGCATCGGCCTGCGGGGGGGTGGCCACCACCTGCAGGTCGCTGGTGATGCACAGATCGGCCATGTCGAGCCGGGCAAGGGTTTGGGCCAGCTCTGGGTCGGCCAGTTGCAGGGTGGGGGCCGCCTCAAGACTTGCGCCGATCACCTTGTCCTGGCGTTGCACCTCGAGCGCTGCGGTGACCACGCGGCGGACGCGGCGGATATCGGCCCATTTGGCGGCCAGCGCCTCATCCCGCCAGCTGTCGGGGGTTTCGGGGAAATCCTGCAGGTGAACCGAACTGTCGGCGCCCGGGTGGCGTTCCAGCCAGACCTCTTCCATGGTGAACACCAGCACCGGTGCCAGCCAAGTGGTCAGCCGCTCGAACAGCATCTCCAGCACGGTCCGTGCGGCGCGGCGGCGGGGCGTGTCGCCGTCGCAATAAAGCGCATCCTTGCGGATGTCGAAGTAGAAGGCCGAAAGATCGGTTGTGGCAAAGTTGAACAGCGCCTGGAACACGCCCTGGAAATCGTAGGCCGCGTAGCCTTTGCGCACCACGCCGTCCAGTTCCCAAAGCCGGTGCAGAACCCAGCGTTCCAGTTCCGGCATGTCGGCGGGCTCCACCCGGTCAGTGGCCGTCACATCGCCCAGCGACCCCAGCAGGAATCGCATCGTGTTGCGCAGCCGCCGGTAGCTGTCGGCCACGCCTTTCAGGATTTCCGGCCCGATGCGCAGATCGACGGTATAGTCGGACTGCGCCACCCAAAGCCGCAGGATATCGGCACCATATTGGTCGATGACCTCTTGCGGGGCGACGGTGTTGCCGATGGATTTGGACATTTTCATGCCCTTTTCATCCAGCGTGAAACCATGGGTCAGCACGCCGCGATAGGGCGCGCGCCCGATGGTGCCGCAGGCTTGCAACAACGAGGAATGGAACCATCCCCGGTGCTGGTCGGTGCCTTCAAGGTACAGATCGGCGATCCCGTCGGCCGATCCGTCGGGCCGGTCGCGCAACACGAAGGCATGGGTCGAACCGCTGTCGAACCAGACATCCAGGATGTCGAACACCTGTTCATAGGCGTCGGGGTCATGCAAGCCGTCGAGGAACCGCACCTTGGCGCCGGGCTGGTACCAGGCATCCGCGCCCTCGGCTTCGAAGGCATCGAGAATGCGGGCATTGACCGCCGGATCGCGCAGCAGGAAATCGGGGTCGGTCGGGGCGGCACCCTTTTTCGTGAAGCAGGTCAACGGCACGCCCCAGGCCCGCTGGCGCGACAATACCCAATCGGGGCGCGCCTCGATCATGGAATAGAGCCGGTTGCGCCCCGTCTGCGGGGTCCAGCGGACCAGCGTGTCGATCGAGGTCAGCGCGCGCTGGCGAATCGTGTCGCCATACTGGCCCTTGCCGTCATCCAGCCGCCGGTCGATGGCCGCAAACCATTGCGGGCGGTTCAAACGGATCACCGGCGCCTTGGATCGCCAGCTGTGCGCATCCGAGATGGTGATGCGGCGGCGCGCCAGAAGCCCGCCCAGTTCGACCAGCTTTTCGATCACCGCCTTGTTGGCGCCGCCGGGCTTGCCGTCTTCCTTGATGATCCGCTCGCCCGCGAAAAACGGCAGGTCGGCGCGGTAGGATGAATCGTCAAGGATGTTGAAGGTCATGGGCAGGCCATGCTTGCGCCCGATCTCGAAATCGTCGTCGC
>JBEAQJ010000089.1:0-19721 GCA_041163945.1 Pseudomonadota bacterium | reverse complement strand
GCCGGGCCGCCGACCGGCTCAAGCTGACCGCCCGCGGCTATCACCGCATCTTGCGGCTGGCACGCACCATCGCCGACCTGGAAGGCGACGCCACGATCGGACAAGCCCACATTGCCGAAGCGGTGGGCTATCGGCTGATGGGCAGCGCAGGCCAAGGATAGCCGGGTCTAGCCCAGCCGGGCCTCGACCGCGGCCCAGATCAACGCCGCCACGTTGACACCATCGAACCGTTCCAGTTCCTGAATGCCGGTGGGCGAGGTCACGTTGATTTCGGTCAGATAGCCCCCGATGACGTCGATGCCGACGAAAACCTGCCCCATCTCTTTCAGGCGGGGGCCGATGGCGGCGCAGATCTCGTGTTCGCGCGCGGTCAGGCCGATCTTTTCGGCCCGCCCGCCCACATGCAGGTTCGACCGCGTTTCGCCCGCCGCAGGCACCCGGTTGATGGCCCCCGCCGGCACACCATCGACCAAAATGATCCGCTTGTCGCCCAAGGCCACGTCGGGCAGGTATTTCTGTGCGATCAGCGGCTCGCGGTTCATGCCGGTGAACAGCTCGTGCAGCGAATTGAGATTGCGGTCGCTTTCGGGCAGGCGGAACACCCCCGCGCCCCCGTTCCCATACAGCGGCTTCAAGATGATATCGCCATGCCGATCCTTGAAATCGCGCAGCACCGACAGATCGCGCGCGATGGTGGTGGGCGGCGTCAGATCCGGAAAATCGAGCACCAGCAGCTTTTCGGGATTGTTGCGCACCCAGAACGGGTCGTTGACCACAAGGGTCTGGCCCTTCAGCCGGTCAAGCATGTGGGTGGTGGTGATGTAGCCCATGTCGAACGGCGGATCCTGGCGCAACCAGACCACATCGACATCAGCCAGATCCAGATCCATCACCGGGCCAAGCTGCGCATGATCGCCGCGCAGCCGCTGCACCCGCAGTGCGTGCGCGCGCGCCATGATCCGACCCTCGCGGTAGCTCAGATGGTCGGGTGTGTAGAAAAACAGCGTATGTCCGCGGGCCTGTGCTTCTTCGGCCAGGCGGAATGTGCTGTCGGCGTCGATATTGACCGACCCGATCGGGTCCATCTGAAAGGCGACCTTCATGGTCCATGCTCCCGCGGGTTGCGTTTGCGCCCTGTTTGGCCTGCGATGGGCCGGGGCGCAAGACCGCGATGGGCATGGGTGCCGTCAGCTGGCCTGCAGGGCGTTGGCGATCACCTCGATCCGGCCCGACCGGTCGACCAGTGCCAGATCAAACCGCATGGGCGTGAGCGCGCCGGCGGCAAAAAACCCCAAGCCCGCCTCGGCACTGGCCAAAAGCCGGCCGATCTGGCGCGCGGTCAGATGCGCCGCGGCGGCGGCAAAGCTGCGCGATGATTTCACCTCGACGAAGATGACTTCGCCGGCCTTTTCGAACACCAGATCGATTTCGCCCCCTGGCCCCTGCCAACGGCGGCACACCAGCCTGTGGCCCTGTGCGCAATAGGCCGCCACAACCGCATCCTCGGCCGCCTTGCCCGACAGGTGAGACGTCAAACCGGTCATCGGTCCTCCTCGGCCTTCAGGGCCAGTGCGCGCTGGTAGACATCGCGCCGGGCAAGACCCAGCGCCTCGGCCACCTCGGCGGCGGCTTGCTTGACATGCAGCCGGCCCAGCGCCGCGCGCAGCGCCGCATCAACATCTTCCACCGCCGCCTCGACCGCGACAGGCCGGCCCACAACCAGCGCGATTTCACCCTTCAGCGCGGTATCGACCAGGCCATCGCGCAACGCCCCCAGCGACCCGCGCCGCACCTCTTCGAACCGCTTGGTCAATTCCCGGCACAATGCCGCCGGGCGTTCATCCCCCCAGGATGCGCACAATTCCCCTAACAAACGGTGAATCCGCTTGGGGCTTTCGTACAAGATCAACGTTGCGGGCACGCGGCCGATCTCGTCCAGCCAGCGGGCGCGGGCCCCGGCCTGTGCCGGCGGGAAGCCCGCGAACAAGAACCGGTCCGACGGCAGCCCCGACAGGCTGAGCGCCATGATCGCCGCCGAAGGGCCCGGCGCGGCGGTCACCGGAAGGCCCGCGTCAATCACGGCACGGGCCAGCTGATAACCAGGATCGGCGACCAAGGGCGTGCCGGCCTCGGACGCGTAGGCCACGCTTTTGCCCTCGGCCAGGGCTTTGAGGATGCGCGGCCGCGCCTCGGCTCCGTTGTGATCGTGGTAGGCGATCATCGGCCGCCCGCCCAGCTTGACGCCGTGGATTTCCATCAGGTGGCGCAGGGTGCGGGTGTCTTCGGCGGCCAGCACATCGGCACCGGCCAGGATATCGAGCGCACGCAGCGTGATGTCGCGCGCCGCCCCGATGGGGGTCGACACCAGATACAAGCCCATGGGCAGTGGCCGGGCCGCAATCGCCGCCGGCGCGCCGATCTGATCGTTCTGGTCCATCGGTGATGCCCCGCTTGACGATCCCGCCCTTGCGCGGGGTCGTTTACTTGTCTCCACGGACCCCTTAGCCTACGGCCCAAAGCATGGTCGCGTCCATCGGAGGTAGGTATCGATGATTTCCGTTTTGCGTCTTTTCCGCAACCCCTGGTCGATCGTGGGGTTGGTGGGGATCACCGCGATCCTGGCAGGATGCCAGATGTCGGGCCCCAGCGGTGGCGCGCGCCTTTCGGGCCAAAGCGTGCAGGTCGCGATGCTGCTGCCGATGACATCGCTTCAAGGCGGGGATGCGGTGATCGCCCGCAGCCTGGAGAACGCGGCGCGCCTTGCCGCAGCCGATCTGGATGGCATGGCGATCGAGATCACGGTCTATGACACCCAAGGCGATGCCGCCCGCGCCGCCAATGCCGCACGCGAAGCGGTGGCCGCGGGTGCCGATGTGATCGTCGGCCCCTTGCGATCCGATGCCGCGGCGGCGGTCGGCGTGGCGGTGGCCAATACCGACATTGCGGTGCTGAGCTTTTCCAACAACACCGAAATCGCGGGCGGCAATGTGTTCGTTCTGGGCCATACGTTCCAGAATTCGGCCGCACGCGTGATGAGCTACGCGGCCGGCCAAGGACGCGGCCGGGTGGTTGTGGCACATGGGCAGAACCTGGCCGGCGAAGTGGCCCGTGACGCGGTGCTGAACGCCGCCAACGCGGCCAATGCCAGCATCGTTTCGGTCATCGCCTACGAATTCTCGCAAAGCGGTGTGGTCGATGCCGTGCCGCGGATCGTGGCAGCGGCGCGCGATGGCCAGGCCGATGCGCTGATGCTGACAGCCGACAGCGCCGGCGCCTTGCCGTTTCTGGCACAGCTGCTGCCCGAAAACGGGCTGGATACCGCGGCGGTGCGCCTGCTGGGGCTGACCCGCTGGGACACGCCGCCGCAAACCCTGGAACTGTCGGGTCTGCAGGGGGGGTGGTTCGCGCTTCCCGATCCGCAGGCCAGCGCCGATTTCGATGCCCGCTACGCGGAGGCCTATGGTGGCCCGTCACATATTCTGGGCCCCTTGGGCTATGACGCGATCCGGGCCGTGGGCGAAACCGCGGCAACCAAAGGGCGCCCCACACCGCAAAATCTTGTGGCGAGCACTGGTTTTCAGGGTGCGAACGGCGTATTCCGCCTGCGCAGCGATGGCACGAATGAACGCGCCATGGCCATAGCGCAAGTGATCGACAACCAGGTGGCCGTGATTGACCCCGCCCCAAGACGCCTTGCCGGTTTCGGTTTCTGACCGAAACCCGACGCTTCCCCCCATTCCCTCGGAGCCGGGCGAGCTGATCGCACCGGCCGCGGCGGTGATGGACGAAGCCCGCCTGATGGCCGATCTGGATGCCGCCCTGACCGGGCTGGACGATCCGGCACAGATGCGGGGCGCGGCCACCCGGATCTTGCAAGCCGCACAAGACGCCGGGCGCGATGCGATCGCGGCGGGGATTGCCGCCCAGCCCCTGACCGCGCGGCGCATCACGCGCGCCTACGCGCACCTGACCGATGGTCTGGTGCGCGGGGTTCTGCATGTGTCGCAAACCCATTTGCATCCGGGCCCCGACACCGAACGCGACGCGATGGCGGTGATGGCCGTGGGCGGCTACGGACGCGGCGAAATGGCCCCGCATTCCGATGTCGACCTGCTGTTCGTGACGGCCCGCCAGATCACGCCGCGGATGGAAAAGGTGATCGAATCCGCGCTGTACATGTTGTGGGACCTGCACATGAAGGTCGGCCATTCCAGCCGCACCATCAAGGAATGTCTCAAGCTCGGCAAACAAGATGTGACGATCCGCACCAGCCTGTTGGAAATGCGCCATTTGGTGGGCGCACCCCAGCTGGGGCGGGACCTGCAATCGGCGCTTCGCACGCAATTGTTTCGCGGCACGGTCGGCGAATTCATCGAGGCCAAGCTGGAGGAACGGGCCAACCGCCACAAGAAACAAGGCGGCCAGCGCTACGTCGTGGAGCCCAATGTCAAGGAAGGCAAGGGCGGGCTGCGCGATCTGCAAACGCTCTACTGGATCGCGAAATACGAACACGGCGTGGCGCGGGCCGCCGATCTGGTCGACATGGGCGTGTTCCTGCCCGAAGAATTCGCCGCCTTCGACGCGGCCGAACGGTTCTTGTGGTCGGTGCGCTGCCATCTGCACCTGATCGCCGGTCGCGCGCAGGATCAGCTGACCTTTGACAACCAGGTGGCGGTTGCGGACCGGCTGGGTTACCGCGATCATTCCGGGCGGCGCGCGGTCGAACATTTCATGCAGGATTATTTCCGCCATGCCACCCGCGTGGGCGAATTGACCCGTATCTTCCTGACCGAGCTGGAGGCGCGCCACATCAAGCAAGAACCCGGGCTGTTGGGTTTCTTGCGTGGACGCAGCCGGCGCAAGAAGCTCAAGCCCGGCTACATCGTGAAGCAAAACCGCATCAGCCTGGCCAATGAAGCGGCGTTTTTCGCCGACAAGTTGAACGTGTTGCGCCTGTTCGAAGAAGCGTTGCGCACGGGCTATCTGTTGCATCCCGACGCGATGCGCGCCTTGGCGGCCCATCTCAAGCTGATCGATGACGACATGCGCCGCGACCCGGAAGCGGTGGGCATTTTCCTGGACCTGATGCTCAAGCACGGCAACCCGGAACGCGCGCTCCGGCGGATGAACGAACTGGGGGTTCTGGGCGCGTTCCTGCCGGAATTCGCCCCCATCGTGGCGATGATGCAGTTCAACATGTATCACAGCTACACGGTGGACGAGCACATCATCCAGGTGATCTCGACGCTGGCGCAGATCGAGCGCGGCGAGCTGAAAGAAGAGCTGCCGGTCGCGTCCGGCATTCTCAAGGGCGGGGTGAACCGCAAGGTTCTCTATATCGCCTGTCTGCTGCACGACATCGGCAAGGGCCGCAAGGAAGACCATTCCATCGTCGGCGCCCGCATCGCGCGCAGCGTCGGTCCGCGCCTTGGGCTGAAGCCCGCAGAAACCGAAACGCTGGAATGGCTGGTGCGTTACCACCTGCTCATGTCGGACATGGCGCAAAAGCGCGATATCGCCGACCCGCGCACGGTGCGTGATTTTGCCAAGGCGGTGAAAACCCGCGAACGGCTGGATTTGCTGACCGTCCTGACGGTTTGCGATATCCGCGGGGTCGGTCCCAACACCTGGAACAACTGGAAGGCCACGCTGCTGCGCGCGCTGCACCGCGCCACGGCGCTGGCGCTCGATACCGGGCTTGAGGATCTGAACCGCGACAAGCTGGAAGGCGAAGCCAAACGCGCCCTGCGCGACGCGCTGGGCGGCTGGTCGAAGCCCGATCTGAAATCCGAGCTCGATCGCCATTACGGCCCCTATTGGCAAGGTCTGGATCTGGCCACGCAAGTGACCTTTGCGCAGATGCTGCGCGACATCGGCGATGACGAAATCCGCATCGACACCCGGGAAGACGAAGACCGCGACGCCACGCGCGTCTGTTTCGCGTTGAACGACCATCCGGGCATCTTCAGCCGTTTGGCCGGGGCGCTGTCGCTGGTGGGCGCCAATGTGGTCGACGCACGCACCTACACCTCCAAGGATGGATATGCGACCGCGGTGTTCTGGGTGCAGGACGCCGAGGGCAACCCTTACGAATCACGCCGCCTGCCGCGCCTGCGCGACATGATCGGCAAGACGCTCAAGGGCGAGGTCGTGGCCTCGCGCGCGCTGGAAAGCCGCGAAAAGATCAAGAAACGCGAACGCCCCTTCAAGGTGCCCACCAACATCACCTTCGACAATGACGGATCGGAAATCTACACCATCATCGAGGTGGACACGCGCGACCGCCCGGGGCTGCTCTATGACCTGACCAAGACCTTGGCCGCGTCGAACATCTACATCTCCTCGGCGGTGATCGCGACCTATGGTGCGCAGGTGGTCGATACCTTCTATGTCAAGGATATGTTCGGTTTGAAGCTGCACGCCAAATCCCGCCAAGAGGCGCTGGAACGCAAGCTGCGTGATGCCATCGCGCGCGTGGCCGAACGGGCCGGTGCCTAGCATGGCCATGGTCGCGCGCCCCATCCGCCTGATCGCGGGCTTCGTCACCGTCGGCTTCTGGACCTTGGCCAGCCGCATCCTGGGCTTCGCGCGCGACATCCTGATCGCGGCCTACATGGGGGCCGGCCCCGTGGCCGAGGCATTTTTCGTCGCCTTTTCCCTGCCCAACATGTTTCGCCGCTTTTTCGCAGAAGGCGCGTTCAACACGGCCTTCGTGCCGATGTTCTCGAAAAAGCTCGAGGCGGGCGAAGACCCGCAGGGCTTTGCGCGCGATGCGTTTTCCGGCCTTGCATTCGTCTTGATCGGGCTGACGCTGGTCGCGCAGCTGGCGATGCCGTGGTTCGTGCTGGCCATGGCCGGGGGCTTTGCGGGCGATGTGCGCTTCGGGCTGGCAACCGATCTGGGGCGGATCGCCTTTGTCTACATCCTGTTCATTTCGCTGGCCGCGCTTTTGTCGGGGCTTTTGAACGCCACGGGGCGCTTTGCGGCCGCGGCTGCGGCCCCGATCTTGTTGAATCTGATCCTGATCGTGGCGCTCTTGATCGCGCAGGGCGGATGGCTGTCGGGGATCACGATCGGGGTCGATGACGCCAACATCGCCGGGTTGACCGGCTTGCATCACGGAACGCTGATGGTCTGGGGCGTTGTGCTGGCCGGGATCGCACAGCTGGCCTTGGTCTGGATCGTGGCGGCGCGCATCGGCTTTCGGCTGATCCCGCGCTGGCCGCGGCTGACACCCGACATGCGGCGGCTGGGCTGGATCATGCTGCCCGCGATGCTGGCCGGCGGCGTGGTGCAGGTGAACCTGCTGGTCGGCCGACAAGTCGGCAGCTTCTTTGACGGGGCCATCGCCTGGATGTCACTGGCCGACCGGTTGTACCAGTTGCCGCTGGGGGTGGTTGCCATCGCCATCGGTGTGGTTTTGCTGCCCGATCTGTCGCGGCGCCTTCAGGCGGGCGACGCGGCCGGGGGGCGCCATGCGCTCAGCCGCGCGGGCGAGATCAGCCTGGCGCTGACCGTCCCCGCCGCGGTGGCGCTGTGTGTCATTCCCGTGCCGCTGATCTCGGTCCTGTTCGAACGCGGCGCCTTTGGCAGCCAGGATACCGCGCAGACCGCGCTGGCGCTGGCCGCCTATGGGTTGGGGCTGCCGGCATTCGTGCTGCAAAAGGTGCTGCAACCGCTCTATTTCGCCCGCGAAGACACGCGCAGCCCGTTCCGGTTCGCACTGGTGGCGATGGTGGTCAATGCCGTGGTCGCGGTCGGGTTGTCGGTGGTGATCGGCTTTGTCGGTGCCGCGCTGGCCACCAGCTTGGCGGGCTGGACAATGGTCTGGCTGTTGCTGCGCGGCCGGCGTGGCATGGGCGCCGTCGCGCAGTTCGACGACCGCTACATCGCCCGGCTGGGCCGCATCGTTGTGGCGGCACTGATCATGGGGCTGGGTCTGGTGATCGGGGCCACGATCTTGGGCCCGATGCTGGTGGCGCCGGGGCTGCGCTATATCGCGCTGATGGTGCTGGTGGGCGGGGGCGCCGCACTTTACGCCGTTGCGGGCCAAGCGGTCGGGGCGTTTCGCATGGCCGAATTCCGGGCCGCGCTGCGCCGGGGCTAACGCGACCGGATCCGCGCCAGAAACCGCCGCCAACCACCCGGCACAAGCAAGAACGACAGCAAGAACCCCGCGACAAACCCCGTCACATCGGCCACGACATTGCCAAATTGCCCCTCGATCACCCCGAACAGCGCCTGGATCGCCAGCAACATCCCGATCAGACCAAAGGCGCGATAGCGGTTGCCGCCGCGCGCGCTGGCTTCGACCCACATCAAAAAGGTGAAGGCCCCGATCAGCCCATAGACGCCGGGATACCCACCCACCAACGGATAGGGGCTGTCCATCAACACGACAAAACCCATGCCGCCCGCGATGGCCGCCCCCCAGAACACCGCCAGAAAAGCCCAAGGCGAAAACACCTCGGCGACCATCTTGCCCATGGCCAGAACGAACACGACCACGAAGCCCGCATGCAGCATGCCGGTGTGGATCAAGGGATAGCTCAGCAGCCGGATCCCCTGTTCGGGCTGCATCACGCCGTTGGTCCACATATAGGTCGCGATCTCGTCAAAGACGGCGTAGTCGCGGATGGCATCCAGCCGCCATCCGACGCCACCAGCCCCCCCCATGAACCCGAAGGTGGCCGCCTGAAACAGCGCTTCAAGCCCCAAGATCACGACCGCGAGCCCGATCACGACCCGGGGCATGGCGTTGAACGGGGATATCGTGTTCGGATCCATGGCCGGCTTGCCCTTGGTTGACGCCATCTGCCCCCGTGGGTAAGCGATGGGGCGGCGCTTGGCCAGTGGGGTCGCGCCCTGCCAAAGCCAAGGACCGATCATGGCACAGACCGCCTTTCGCCCACGCGTGTTTTCCGGCATCCAGCCCTCGGGTGGCCTGACCTTGGGAAATTACCTGGGCGCGATGAAGCGCTTCGTGCAGATGCAGGATGCGGGCACGCATGAAACCATCTTTTGCATGGTGGATCTGCACGCGATCACGGCCACATTGCCCCCGCCCGACCAGTTGCGCCACAACACGCGCGAGCTTTGCGCCGGTTTTCTGGCCATCGGGATCGACCCCGAACAATCCATTCTCTTCAACCAAAGCCAAGTGCCCGAACACGCGCAGATGGCGTGGATTTTCAACTGCATCGCGCGCATGGGTTGGATGGGCCGCATGACCCAGTGGAAGGACAAGGCGGGCAAGAACGCGGAAGCCGCGTCATTGGGATTGTTCGCCTATCCTGCGCTGATGGCCGCCGACATCTTGGTCTATCACGCGACCCATGTGCCGGTGGGCGAAGATCAAAAGCAACATATCGAGTTGACGCGCGACATCGCGGCCAAGTTCAACCACGACTACGGTGTCGATTTCTTTCCCATCGCCGAACCCGTGATCGAAGGGGCGGCCACGCGGGTGATGAACCTGCAAGATGGGACCAAGAAAATGTCGAAATCCGACCCATCGGACAAAACCCGGATCAACCTGACCGACAGCGCCGATGAGATCGCGAAAAAGATCCGCAAGGCCAAGACCGACCCCGATCCGCTGCCCGCAACGCTGGCCGGGCTGGAATCGCGCCCCGAGGCGCGCAACCTGGTCAATATCTATGCCGCCTTGGCCGACATGACCCCGCAAGCGGTGCTGGACCAGCACCAGGGCGCACTGTTTGGACATTTCAAGATGGCGCTGGCCGATCTGGCGGTGGACCGGCTGGCCCCCATCTCGGCCGAGATGACGCGGCTGATGGGCGACCCGGCCGAAATCGACCGCATCCTGGCGCGCGGGGCCGACCGGGCGCGCGCGATCACCGTGCCGATCCTGGAACAGACCTATGACATCGTGGGGCTGTTGCGCCGCTGATGCAAAACCCCGCCCCGAAACGGGGGCGGGGCTTGCGAATTTTCACAAGAAAATTCGGATCCTCTCAAAGCTGGCGTTCGACCATCATCTTCTTGATTTCGGCAATCGCCTTGGCCGGGTTCAAGCCCTTGGGACAGGTCTTGGCGCAGTTCATGATCGTGTGGCAGCGATAGAGCTTGAAGGGATCTTCCAGATCGTCCAGCCGTTCCCCGGTGGCCTCGTCGCGGCTGTCGATGATCCAGCGATAGGCATGCAGCAAGGCTGCCGGCCCGAGATAGCGATCACCGTTCCACCAGTAGCTGGGGCATGATGTCGAACAGCAGGCGCACATGACGCATTCGTACAAACCATCAAGCTTGTCGCGATCCTCGATCGATTGGCGCCATTCCTTTTCGGGGCGCTGGGTCTTGGTTTCCAGCCATGGCATGATCGAGGCATGCTGGGCGTAGAAATGCGTCAGATCCGGGATCAGATCCTTGATCACCGGCATGTGCGGCAAGGGATAGATCCGGACATCGCCCTTGATTTCATCCATCCCATAGATGCAGGCCAGCGTGTTGATCCCGTCGATGTTCATCGCGCAAGATCCACAAATGCCTTCGCGGCATGACCGGCGGAAGGTGAGCGTGGGATCGATTTCATTCTTGATCTTGATCAGCGCGTCCAGAACCATGGGCCCGCAGCTGTCCATGTCGACCCAATAGGTGTCGACGCGCGGATTTTCGCCATCATCGGGGTTCCAGCGATAGATCTGGAACTTGCGCAGGTTGGTCGCACCCTCGGGCTTGGGCCATGTCTTGCCCGTGCGGACCTTGGAATTCTTGGGAAGCGTCAGTTCGACCATGGATCACATCCTCGGGGTCTGGCTCGGGGTCTGGGGGGCGTCACAGGATCAGGGGCCGCGTCGGCCCCGCACCGGTGAGCTGTCGAAAACACGTGTCATAAACGATCTGGGGATCGCGACCGATCAGGAAATCGCTGGTAATCGTCATGTCGGCGCGCGCGGCAGGACCACCGGATCCGACACCGATGCCGATCTGGCCCCGGGGCTGGGCGGCCAGCCGGGCGCGTTCGCTGCATTGCTCATAGGCCTGTTCGGCGCTCTGCGCGGACTCGCAGGCCGCAAGCGTGCCCAGCGCCAAGGCCCCTATGAGCGCCGCGCGCATCAATAGACGCGGGCCTTGGGCTTGATGCGGTCCAGATCGATACCGCCCTCATTGTGGCCGATCAGCGGGTTCAGATGAACCGGCCGATAATCGAGATCCACCTTGGCGCCATCCACCACCGCCAGCGAATGCTTGCGCCAGTTGGCATCATCGCGATCGGGGTAATCTTCATGGGCGTGGGCGCCCCGGCTTTCCTTGCGCGCCGCCGCCGACACGATGGTGGCCATGGCATTGGGCATCAGGTTCGTCAGCTCCAAGGTTTCCATCAGGTCGGAATTCCAGATCATCGAACGATCCGTGACCTTGATGTCATCCATCTTGGCCGCCACGCCCTTCATCTTTTCCACGCCTTCGGCCAGGGTCTTGTCGGTGCGGAACACGGCGGCATCGGCCTGCATGGTCTTTTGCATCTCTAGACGCAATTCGGCGGTGCCGACGGTGCCGGAGGCATGACGGATGTCATCGAAGCGCGACAGCGCGAAATCCAGCGACGCCTTGGGCACATCGGGCACCGCGCTGTCGCGATCGACGACTTCGCCCGCCTTGATCGCCGCCGCGCGGCCAAAGACAACCAGATCGATCAGGCTGTTCGAACCCAGGCGGTTCGCCCCATGCACCGACGCACAGCCCGCTTCGCCGACCGCCATCAGGCCGGGCACGATGGCATCGGGGTTCTTCGCCGTTGGGCGCAGCACTTCGCCCCAGTAATTCGTGGGGATGCCGCCCATGTTGTAATGCACGGTCGGCAGAACCGGGATCGGTTCCTTGTTCACATCGACACCGGCAAAGATGCGCGCCGATTCCGAGATGCCCGGCAGGCGCAGCGCCAGCGTTTCGGGCGGCAGATGGTTGAGATGCAGATGGATGTGATCGCCATCCTTGCCAACGCCCCGGCCTTCGCGGATTTCCAGCGTCATGCAGCGCGACACCACATCACGCGACGCCAGATCCTTGTAGGTGGGCGCGTAGCGCTCCATGAAGCGCTCACCCTCGGAATTGGTCAGGTATCCACCCTCGCCGCGCGCGCCCTCGGTGATCAGGCAGCCGGCACCGTAGATGCCCGTGGGGTGGAACTGCACGAATTCCATATCCTGCAAGGGCAGGCCCTGACGCGCGACCATGCCGCCGCCATCGCCGGTGCAGGTGTGCGCCGAGGTGGCCGAGAAATAGGCGCGCCCGTAGCCGCCCGTGGCCAACACCACCATCTTGGCGCGGAACACATGCAAGCTGCCGTCGTCCAGCTTCCAGGCCACGACACCCACGCATTCGCCCTGATCATTCATCAACAGGTCGGTTGCGAAATATTCGATGTAGAATTCGGCCTGCTGCTTCAGCGACTGCCCGTAAAGCGTGTGCAAGATCGCATGCCCCGTGCGGTCTGCGGCAGCACAGGTGCGCTGAACCGGGGGACCTTCGCCGAATTCGGTCGTATGCCCGCCAAAGGGGCGCTGGTAGATCTTGCCGTCCTCGGTGCGCGAAAACGGCACGCCGTAATGCTCCAGCTCATAAACGGCCTTGGGTGCTTCGCGGGCCAGATATTCCATGGCATCGGTATCGCCCAGCCAATCCGACCCCTTGACCGTGTCGTACATGTGCCAGTGCCAATGATCGGGGCCCATGTTGCCCAGGCTGGCCGCAATGCCGCCCTGGGCCGCCACGGTGTGGGATCGCGTCGGAAACACCTTCGAGATGCAGGCCGTTTTCAACCCCTGCTCGGCCATGCCCAGCGTCGCCCGCAAGCCCGCGCCGCCGGCCCCGACGACAACAACGTCATAGCTGTGCGTGGTCAACGGATAGGCGGGGGAAAATGTGTCTTTCATCTGGGTCCTCACAGTGCAATCTGCGCCAGCGCCACAAGCCCGCCCGCGGCCAGCCCGTAACACAGGATCGTGGTGGCGATCAGGGCGGCCTTGCGCCCCAGCCCCCGGACATAATCCTCGATCAAGACCTGCATGCCCAGACGCATGTGATGCAGCCCCACGACCAGATAGGCGGCCACGACCAGCGCGGGCATCGGCCGCGACAGGCTGGCCAACACATCGGCATGCGGCTGGCCCAGCAGGCCGCCGACGATCAGCAGGAAAAAGGGTGTCAGCAGCAGCAAGGCCACCGCGGTCACGGTCATGGTCCAATGATGCTGCGTGCCGGATCTGGCGGAACCCAGCCCCGTCACCCGCTTGCGGTCGGTCACATAGGCCATCTTGCCCTCCGTCAGATCACGATCAGGGTCAGCGCGGTCAACACGACCGAGCCGATGATCATCGCCCAGCCCAGCCGGTCGGCGCTATCCACATCCAAGGCACGCCCGGTGTCCCAGATCAGGTGCCGCACCCCGCCCAGCGCGTGATACCACAGCGCCCAGACCGACCCGGCCATCACCAGATCCCCAAAGATCGAGGTCACGAGCCCATCGATCGCCGCGAAATAGGCGGCGCCGCTTGCGGCCGCCATCAGCCACCACACCAAAAGGACCGCGCCGACGATCAAGGCGTTGCCGGTGATCCGCACCAAGATCGAGGTGATGGAATTCAACTGCGGGCGGTAAATGGTCAGATGCGGGGACAGGGGCCGGTTTCCCCGGTTCACGTCAGCCATGGCTTGGACCCTTCCGATTGCTTCAAAGGTCTGGCGGTTGTCCTGCCCATGAATAGCGGATTTTCGGATGCTGTCACGCGCAAGCGACGGTCTTTCCGTGGGCGGGATTGGGTCGTAACGCCGCAGATGATCCATTTGTGATCACTGAATTTATTTTCGTGATCACAAACTGTCGGTGCGCCCCGGCCCCGTGCCTGAAGGGCTGACGCGGGCCTGATGCCCATCGTGCTGCCTATGGAAAAACAAGGCCCCAGCCCTCGCTTGCGTCGCAAACCGCCGCGGGCAAGATGTGCCGCGCGGGGTGACGCGCGATGGCCCCCCTACAGGGGCATCAAGGCCCAGTAATCAAGATCCAGCAACACATGCGGCAGGTAGCGGCCTTCGGCATCGCGCAAGGCGCCAGCCTGCCCTTCGGCATTGACCGCCACCAGTCGCAGGCGGATGGCCCCAACCCCTGGTGCGGCTGTCGGCGCGGTATCCAGCACTTCCGACCATGCGCGCAGCGTATCGCCGGCGAAACAGGGGTTGGCATGGCTGCCGCCATTGATCGCCACGATCATCTGCGCGTTGGCCAAGCCGTTGAAGCTGAGCGCACGCGCCATCGACATCACATGGCCACCATAGATCAACCGGCGCCGATCGGCGCGCGGTGTCACGTCGAAATGGGTTTTCGACGTGTTCTGCCACAGGCGGGTGGCCATCATGTGTTCGGCTTCTTCGATCGTGACGCCATCAACATGGTCGATCACCTCGCCCAAGGTGTAATCGCCCAAGCGATGCCGTTCGCCGGCCTTGGCGAAATCGTAGCGGCTGAAATCCAAGCCTTGCGGTATGATGAGCGCACTTGCATCCACGGCGGCCGCAAGCGCCGGCACCACCGGGGCGGGCGCAGGCGCATCGGGATCGTTTTTGCGCACCATCACCCAACGCACATAGTCCAGCACGCTGTCGCCATTCTGGTTGCAGCCCCGCGTGCGGACATAAACCACCCCGGTCTTGCCGTTCGAATTCTGTTTCAGGCCGATCACCTCGGACTGCGCCGACAGCGTATCGCCCGGCCAAACGGGGCGATGAAAGCGCCCCTCGGCGTAGCCCAGATTGGCAACCGCATTCAGCGACACATCCGGCACGGTTTTTCCAAACACCATGTGAAAGGTGATCAGATCGTCCATCGGACTGGCGCGCAATCCGCAGGCGCGGGCGAATTCATCGGAAGATGCGATCGCATGCCGGGCCGGATACAGCGCGTGATAAAGCGCCCGTTCCCCACCTGACACGGTGCGCGGCACGGCATGCGCGATCACCTCGCCCAGCCGGTAATCTTCGAAGAAGCGGCCGGGGTTGGTCTTGGCCCCGGCCATGTTACTGCGCCCCCAGCTTCATCTCGGGGCTGTAGGGGGTATCGATGTCCTTGGTGACGGCCTGGCCGCAACGCATCACGCCGCGCGCGGCATCAAAGGACATCACCGGGTCGCCGTGCAGCACCCATCCCTTGGACAAGGCTTCCGATACCTTGTGGCAAAAGGCCGAGGTGTCATCCTCGGTCAGCAGACGGTAGATCTTCATCACGCCTCACATCGGGAAAGGGTAGTAGCCAAGCCAAGTGTGGATCACGGCGACCACGGCATAAAGACCCGCGCCGACACCAAGGGCGATGGCGTCTTTCCGCAGGCTGACGTTCTGGGGCCTGTCCCAGTGACGCTGGGCGCGGTTGATCAAGATGACCGAAACCACCGCCCAAGCCAGCATGCCCCCAAACAAGATGATCGAGGCCAGATCCCCGTTGACCAGCAGGTGTGCCACCGCCCAGGCCTTGACACCGGTCAGCTGTTTGTGGCGCACCCGCGCGGCCATGGTGCCGTTGATGGCCGACAGCGCAAAGAACCAAAACCCGATCAAGACCAGCAGGTTGGCGATATGCGTCATGAATGCGGGCGGCACCCAGACGGTCACGAAACCGGCGTTGCGATAGCCGATCACCATGGCCAGCACACCCAGCGCCATCACCAGCGACAAGATGCCTTTGCCCTTGTCCCCCCAGGCGGCGCGCCGGTCCGGCACCAGACGCCTGGCCCAATGGGGCAACGCAAACAGCGCGAGCCCCGCGATCAACACGACATATCCCATCACGCAGCTTCCCCTTGTGCGATTGCCTCGGCCTTGGCCAGCGTAGCGCGCGCCGTATCCACATGCAGGTTTTCGACGATCTTGCCATCGACGACCGCGACCCCCTGCCCTTGGGCGCGCGCTTCTTCATACGCCGTGATCTGGCGCCGGGCGAGGGCAATTTCATCCGCGGTGGGGGCGAACACGGCGTTGGCGGTGGCCAGTTGCGCCGGATGGATCAGCGTCTTGCCATCGAAACCGAAATCGCGCCCCTCGGCACATTCGGCGGCCAATCCCGCCTCGTCCTTGAAGGCATTGTAGACCCCGTCGATGCACAAGATCCCGGCCGCGCGCGCCGCCAGCAGGCAATGTTGCAGCGCCATGTGCAGCGCGGACCGGGTGCGCGCGCCCAGATCCTTGGCCAGATCATTGGTGCCCATCACCAGGCCCGCCATCCGCGGCGCGCGCGCGATCTCTGCGGCGTTCAGGACGCCTGCGGGGGTTTCGATCATCGCCCAAAGGCGCGTGTGCCGGGCCGGCGCCATGGCGTCGAGCCGGGCAGCCACTTTTGCCACGTCTGCCGCTGATCCCACCTTGGGCAGCAAGATCGCCTGGGGCCCGATGGCCGCAATGGCCGCCAGGTCGTCTGGCCCCCAGGGCGTATCCATGGCGTTGATGCGCACGATCTGCGCCCGCGTGCCATATCCGCCTTCTGCCAAACGGGTGGCCAGAAGCGCGCGGGCATTGGCTTTTTCATCGGCCGCCACGGCATCTTCCAGATCGAAGATGATGGCGTCGGTGGGCAATTCACGCGCCTTTTCCAGCGCCCGATCACGCGATCCGGGGATATACAGCACCGATCGGTAAGGGCGCACGCGCATGTCCATCGGCCATCTCCTTCGAACGGGGCTGGGGCGGCTGTTTCGGCCGTGTCCGACCACAGCTGGATCGCGAACGCAAGGCGCAGAATGCCGCGGTGCAGCAAAATAATTGCGCCTGAAAGGATCGAAACGAAAGAATGTTCCGTGGGTTCCGGCCGGGCGCGGTCAGCTCAGCCCGTCCCACAACAGCTTCATCCCCGTCAACATCAGCGCCGTGTAGGCGACGGCGAAAAACAACCGCTCGGGGATCAGCTTGTGCGCCCACATGCCGACGAACGCGCCGATCAATGCAAAGGGGATCAACGCCGCGCTCCAGCCCAACAGATCGAGCGACAACAGCCCCAGTTGCGCATAAATGACGGCCTTCAGCGCATTGACCACCCAGAAGACGATGACCGATGTCGCGTGGTAGCGCGTCTTGTCGATGCCGCCCTGGCCCAGCATGAACACCGCGAAAGGGGGCCCACCGGCATGCGCCACGAAGCTGGTAAACCCTACGGCGGCCCCCGCGACCCAACCCTTGCGCCGATCAAAGCCCTGTGGCCGCGGTGCAATCAGCCCCCGCGCCAAGGCGATGCGAAACAGCGGAAATCCCACGGCCACCACGCCGATGATCACCCGGATCGCATCACTGGATACCAGCGAAAACAGAGCCGCCCCCAGCCCCAGCCCCGGCAGCGCACCCACCAGGATCGCACGCGCAGACGGACCATCCCAACGCCCCCAATAGGCACGCACCGCAGTTACATCGATGGCCATCAGAACCGGCAGCATCAGGGCCAGTGCAACCCCCGGCTCGATCACCACGGCCAGAATCGCCGCCCCCGCAAAACCCAGTGACCCGCCAAAGCCACCCTTGGACAGCCCGGCCAGCATGGCCCCGAGTGCGGCCAGCGCGAATACCCCCCCTTCCAGCACGGCCGATCCTTTCCCAAAGGTTTCAGAGGCTTGTCCAAAGTTTGACTACAACCGGCACACTGGGGCTTTCCGCCGCGCTGCAGCGGACTTGCGCGCCAAGCCCGGCGGGGCTACGCCTCCGGCGATATCAATGAGGGACTTGGAGATCAATCTCATGGCCAGACCCAAGATTGCGCTGATCGGCGCCGGACAGATCGGGGGCACGCTTGCCCATCTGGTCGCGCTGAAGGAACTGGGCGACGTCGTGCTGTTCGACATCGCCGAGGGCACGCCGCAGGGCAAGGCGCTCGACATCGCCGAAAGCGGCCCGTCCGAACGGTTCGACGCCAAGCTGAAAGGCACCAATGATTACGCCGACATCGCCGGCGCCGATGTCTGCATCGTGACCGCCGGGGTGCCGCGCAAGCCGGGCATGAGCCGGGATGATCTGCTGGGCATCAACCTCAAGGTCATGAAATCGGTGGGCGAAGGCATCGCCAAATATGCGCCCAAGGCGTTCGTGATCTGCATCACCAACCCGCTCGACGCGATGGTCTGGGCCTTGCAGAAATTCTCGGGCCTTCCGGCACACATGGTCTGCGGCATGGCAGGCGTGCTGGACAGCGCACGTTTTCGTCATTTCCTGGCCGAGGAATTCAACGTCTCGATGAAGGATGTGACCGCCTTCGTGCTGGGCGGGCATGGCGACACGATGGTGCCATCCGTGCGCTATTCGACGGTTGCGGGCATTCCGCTGCCCGACCTGATCGACATGGGTTGGACCACCAAGGAAAAGATGGATGCCATCGTCCAGCGCACGCGTGACGGCGGGGCCGAGATCGTGGGCCTGTTGAAGACCGGATCGGCCTTCTACGCGCCTGCCACATCGGCCATCGAAATGGCCGAGGCCTTTCTTAAGGACCAAAAGCGCGTGCTGCCCTGCGCCGCCCATTGCGACGGCCAGTTCGGCTTGAAAAAGACATATGTCGGCGTGCCGGTGGTGATCGGCAAGGGCGGGGTCGAGCGTATCGTCGAGATCAAGCTGACGAAGGACGAGCAGGCGATGTTCGACAACTCGGTCAACGCCGTCAAAGGGCTGGTCGATGCCTGCAAGGCGATTGACGAAAGCCTGAAGTGATGCATCCGGCGGCGGCCCCTGTCCGTGCGGGCCGCCCCACCCGATGACCCATCCCCGATCCCCCTATCTTGCCCCGGGTTTTTACGACCGCGCCTTGGCCGAAGGGCGCCATCGTGACATCGTGGGCGGGCGGTGGGATGAGACGGGCCGCCTGCAATTGGCGCTGTTGCAAGCCCATGGGATGCAGCCCCACCACCATCTTCTCGACATCGGCGCGGGATCGCTGCGGCTGGGCTGCAAGGCGATACCCTACCTTGAGCCCGGCCATTACTGGGCCACCGACGCAAGCCGCGCGCTGATGCTGCGCGGGCGCGAAATGGAATTGCCCGTGCCCGACCGACTGCCCTTGGATCATCTTGTCGAAGATGCCGATTTCGCCTTTCCCGGCCTGCCGCCCCGGGTCGATTACCTGATCGCCTTTGGCGTCTTTACGCATCTGCCGCCCGATCAAACGGCTCGGGCGCTGGCGCAGATCGCACGGCGCTGGCCGCAGCCGCGGGTGTTTCTGTTCACCGTGTTTCTCGCCCCCGAAGGTCAGGAAGGCGCCAGCCTGCGCCAGCCCGATGGCGTCGTCACCCACCGCGACCGGCCGCCCTATCACCTGACCGAAACGACCGTTTCGGCCATGGCGGCGGCAGCGGGTCTGACGCCAACGCGGCTGCCCGACCGCCTGCCGCGCGGGCAGGTGCTGTGGCAGGCGTAAGCGATGTGTTTTCCAAAAGGAAAAGCGCGCAGGAAAACCCAAGGTTTCCGTCGCCCGTTGACAAGGCCGCGCAAGCGGCCCCTGATCGGCGCATCTGACAGGAGGCCACGGCATGCGTGATTTCGACGCCGAACTGGAACAGCGGCTGGTCCGCTACGCCGCCATCGACAGCCAGTCCGATATGGACAGCCCGGCGCAGCCGTCAACCGAGATCCAGCACGCCATGCTCGATCTGATGGTGGCGGAACTGACCGAGATCGGGGCGGCAGACGTCACCAAGACGCCCTATGGCACCGTGATCGCCACCATCCCCGGCAACCGG
>JBEAQJ010000088.1:0-9244 GCA_041163945.1 Pseudomonadota bacterium | reverse complement strand
CGGCTAGGCGCAAGGGCTTAGTTTCGGCGACCCGAGCAGCTTACGCTGCCAGAGCCATTGCCGGAGCACGGTTGTCATTTGCAACTGTACGTTTCGGACCGATAACGGTGGTACCTCACCGGGACAAAGCTAACCTCTTTAGACGTTCGTCGATCCTGTTTCGGCCCCATGATCCGCAAATGACGGATGTTTGGTGGAGCCGCCGGGTACCGCCCCCGGGTCCGAGCCGCTTATTCCAAGCGCGTTTATGTCCATAGCCCTGTTTCCAGCACATCCCAAAGATACGCAGCTCACGCCCGATATTCAAGCGCAGCGAAACAAAAACGGGCGCCCGACCGGGCGCCCGTTCAGCATCGCGTGATCGTGCGATCAGAAACCGGCCTTGATCCGCTCAAAGGCTTCGGCCTGGCGCTCGCGCTGTTCGTTCGAGATCGGCAGCTGCGCCAGAACGGGCACCGTGACCTCGCCCAGACCCGCCGCTTCCATCGCCTCGGCGCCAAGGGCTTCGAGCGCGGCTTGGTTCGCCGTGCCAAAGCCGTTTTCCAGCAAGGGCAGCGCCGATGCCTCGGCATGCATCGCGTTGACGAAATCATAGGCCAGGTCTTCCGAGCCTTCGCCGTTGGCCATGTTCACATAGCCGCACAGCCAGACCGAAGATCCTTCGGTGGTGTTGCGCTGGAAGCCAACGGGAAAGCCTTCGTCGGCCAGGGCGACCGGAACCTCGTTCCAGACCCACGCGGCCTGCACTTGGCCCGATGCCATCAGCTGCTGGATCTCGGCCGGGTCAACCCAGTAGTTCAGCAGGTTGGGGTGAATGCCGCGCAGCCATGCGGTTGCGGCTTCGAACTGTTCATCGGTCGCCGTCGACCAATCGGTGACACCGGTCGCCAGATAGGCCAGCGCATAGGCATCATCCACGTTGTCGGGGATGGAAAGCCGCCCGGCATAGGCCGGGTTGTTGAAGATCTCGAGGCTGGCCACATCTTCCGCCGGGACGGTTTCGGCATTGTAGGCCACGGCGGTGGTGCCGTAATCGGTGGGCAGGAAATACAGATCCGCCGCACCCGCGCGCACGTCCTGACCCAGCAGATCGGCGTTGAGCGTGTCATAGGCTTCGATCCGCGCGCGGTCCCAGGGCTCGATGATGCCCGATTCCTGCCAACGCGGAACCGAGCCGGCGCAGATATGCGTCACATCCGACCGGAAGCCCGCGAGCAGGCGCTGGAACGCTTCGTCTTCATCGCCGAAGAACACGAATTCCGGCGCGGCGCCGTGCTTGTCGATGAAGGGCTGGTGGAACGACGGCTCTTCGAACCCCGAATAATCGAACACAAGCAGGTCTTGCGCAGCTGCGATCGACGGAACGGTAAGCGCGAGGGCCATGGCGGTGCCGAGGGCCATGCGATGGGTCATGATGGCGATTTCCCTGTTGGAGTGAATGTTGGCAGAACCGCGCAAGAAACTAGGGCCGATACCCATGCTTGCCAAGGGGTTGTCATGCCGGTTTCGCACGTGCGGCACGGGCATCGAACACCGATTGCGCCAGCTGGCGCGTGTAGTGTTCCAATTGTTCCAGAACGCTGCCGATCTGGGCGCCGTCGCGGGCCTGGGCGGCATCCGCGATTCGCGTGTGCAGCGCGATGATCGCCTCGCGCGAGCGGGCCGAAAAGGTGATCATGTTCATCAGCGGCTGCATCGCCTCGACCGCGCCGGCCAGCTGGTAGGACAAGACGGGATTGCCCGCCGCATCGACCAGGGCGCGGTGAAAGGCGACGTCCGAGGCGCAGAAGGCTTCGTCCGTCAGGCCCGGCTGGGCCTGACGGGTAATCTCGGCGCGCATGGTGGCCAGGTGATCGGCGCTGCGGCGCGCGGCGGCCAGCCCCGCACAGGCCCGTTCCATCGCAAAGCGCGCCTCGCAGGCGGTATCAAAGCTGACATCGTTCATGCCCAGCAGCAGCGTCGAGGTGGTGATCTGCTGGGCATGCGCATCGCCATAGCTCAGCCGGTTGACGAAGGCACCGCCAAAGGCCCCGCGCTGGGTGCGGATCAGCGATTGGGCCGCCAGCCGCTTCAGCGCCTCGCGCACGGTGGGGCGCGATACGGCGAAATGTTCGGCCAGCTCGGCCTCGGACGGCAGGCGGTCGCCCACGATCAGCGCGCCCGACACGATGGCATCGCGGATCGCGCTGGCGATCTGTGCCGAAAGATCGGCGGGGCTGTCGGGATCGATTTTCATTTGTCAGACATTTAAAAGTCTGACAATTCTTTGGCAAGCAAAACGAGTCGTCGGGGAGGGCGGCCCGCAATGATCGCCGCGCGCATCCGATCCATGGCCAGCCCCCATTGGCTGGGGCTTTACGGCGTGATCCTTGGAGCCTGGGCGTTGCTTTACGCCATGGCGTTGCCCGCCGATCTGCGCGCCGCGGGTGCGGTTTACGGGCTGGAGCTGTTGGCCAGCCTGTGCGTCGTGGCGCCCGACGGCGGCGGCTACGTCGGATTGGTGGCGATGTGGGTCATCATGTCGGCCGCGATGATGGCCCCCACGGCCTTGCCGGCCTTTGCCGCCTATGAAGATCTGAGCGCGCGCGCAGGTGGCGGGTTCGGCGCGCTGGTTGCCGGCTACATCGGGGTATGGATCGGGTTTTCGATCTTGGCCGCGGCGTTGCAGCTGGGGCTTTACCAGGCGGGGTATCTCAGCGTCTTTGGCGACAGCCAATCCTGGGTCGTGTCGGCGCTGTTGCTGGGTTTGGCGGGCGCCTACCAGTTTTCACCGCTGAAAGAGGCCTGCCTGACGCAATGCCGGGCGCCCTTGGCGTTCTTCATGAGCCATTGGGCCGAAGGGCCATGGCGCAACGGGGTGCGGCTGGGGGCTGTGTGCCTGGGCTGCTGCTGGGCGCTGATGTTGCTGGCCTTTGTCGGCGGGGTGATGAACCTTGCGTTCATGGGGTTGGCCATGGTTTTGATGGCATTGGAAAAACTGCCGGAAATCGGCCGCGCCGTCACGCGGCCCCTGGGGATCGTTCTGATCGCGTCGGCTGCGGCCTTCCTGGTCGGCGCGGCGTTGGAATAACACGAGAAAGGACTGCCCATGTCGCTGAGACACCGCCCCGAAGCCGATCGTTTGCCGGTCAGCCAGCGCATCGATCAACGCCGCGACAGCCCCAAGCGGCGCCAGATGCGGCCGACCGACTGGGCGATCAAGGGGGAACTGTTTCTCAATTGCTCCTGCACGGTGTTTTGCCCCTGCGTGGTGAGCCTCGGCAAACATCCACCCACCGAAGGCACCTGCAAGGCCTGGATGGCGATCGCCATCGACGAGGGCCATTACGAGGGCGAAAGCCTGTCGGGGCTGAACATCGGCTTGATGGTGGAAATTCCCGGCCGGATGGCCGAAGGCGACTGGAAGGTTGCGGCCTATATCGACGATGCCGCGTCGGGCAAGGCCTACAACGGATTGTTGCAGATCCTGTCGGGGGCCGCGGGCGGCACGACGGGGCTGTTCACGGTTCTGGTGTCCGAAATCATCCATGCCGAACGTGAAAAGGTTGAAATCGTGCGCGAAGGGCGGCGGCGGGGGCTGTATGTCGGCCGCAAGATCCAGGGCGAGATCGAGATGCTGGAAGGGGCCGACCCGACACAACCGGTGGTGATGACGAACACCCGCTACTGGATGGGCCCAGATGTGATCGCGGCGCGCGGCCTGAAATCCAAGGTGCGCGATTTTGGCCGGGTCTGGGATCTGTCGGGGCGTTCGGCCGAGATCTGCGCCATCGACTGGGCGGGCAGTTCCGGAAAATCGGCATGATCACCCCCGGCTATTGCCAGACCATGGCCCGCTACAATGCCTGGCAGAACCAGGCGTTGTTTCAGGCGGCGGCCACGTTGGACCCGGCGGCGCGCCAGGCCGATCGGGGGGCCTTTTTCGGCTCGATCGAAGCCACGCTGAGCCATCTGATGTGGGCCGATCTGATCTGGATGGCGCGCTTGGAAGGGGGCGATGGGCCGGGCGGCAGCATCGCGCAATCGACCGTGATGTTCGATTGGCCGGCCTTGATGGCCGAACGGCCCCGGCTTGATGCGCGCATCGCCGCCTGGGCCTGGTCGGTCGGGCCGGACGACCTGGCATCCGATATCGAATGGCATTCCTTTGCGCTGGGGGGCCGCCTGCGCAAACCCTATGCCACCTGCGTAATGCATCTGTTCACCCATCAGACCCATCACCGGGGACAGGTTCACGCCATGCTCACCGCCGCGGGCGCCCGTCCGGGTGACACCGATCTGCCCTTCATGCCCGACGAGGTGCCCGAATGGCGCTGATTTCACCGTCACGCCGGCTGCGGCGCACAGCCTTTTCCGACGGGGTCGAGGCGGCGGGCGTCACCGCCTATACCGTCTACAACCACATGTTGTTGCCGACCGTGTTCCGTTCGGTCGAAGACGATTACCACCATCTGAAGTCGGCGGTGCAGGTCTGGGATGTGGCCTGCGAGCGCCAGGTGGAATTGCGCGGCCCCGATGCAGGCCGATTGATGCAGATCCTGACGCCCCGCGATCTGGGCGCCATGGGGCTGGGGCAGTGTTTCTATGTGCCCATGGTCGATGACGCGGGCGGCATGCTGAACGATCCCGTGGCGGTGAAACTGGCCGAGGATCGGTGGTGGATTTCGATTGCCGACAGTGACCTGCTGTTATGGGTCAAAGGCATCGCCTATGGCGCGCGGCTCGATGTGGCGGTGGATGAACCCGATGTCTCGCCTTTGGCGGTGCAGGGGCCGAAATCGGATGATCTGATGGCGCGGGTGTTCGGCGATGGCGTGCGGGGTTTGCGCTTTTTCCGCTACGCGCATGTCGACTTTCAGGGCCGCGACATGGTGGTGGCGCGATCGGGCTATTCCAAGCAGGGCGGGTTCGAGATCTATGTGCCCGGCAGCGACATCGGCATGGCGCTGTGGCATGCGCTGATGGAGGCGGGGCGCGATCTGGATGTGCGTGCAGGCTGCCCCAATGGCATCGAACGGGTCGAGGGCGGGCTTTTGAGCTATGGCAACGACATGACCCGCGCCAACACCCCGCACGAAGCCGGGCTGGGCCGGTTCTGCAATCTCGAAACGGTGCCCGATTGCATCGGGCGTGATGCCTTGCTGCGCGTGGCGCAAGACGGGCCCGATCAGCAGATCCGGGCCATTGCCATCGACAGCCGCGCCTTGCCACGCTGTGACCGGCCCTGGTCGCTGTGGGATGGCGCAACCCGGGTGGGTCAGGTCACATCGGCCGGCCAGTCGCCCGATTTCGGCTGCGGGGTGGCGATCGGCATGGTGCGCCGCAGCCATTGGGATGCCGGCCGCAGCTTGCATGTTGAAACACAAGACGGCCGCTTCGAAGCGGTGGTTCGGGATCGCTTCTGGATCTAGAACGCGTTCATCACGAAGGGCGCGCGTCGGTCGCGCCAACACAAGGGGAAACAGGTCATGACATTTCGCGCCTTGCTCGTTGAAAAAGACGCCGACGGCAAAACCCGTGCCGCGGTGCAAAACTTGGACGACGACCGCCTGCCCGAGGGCGATGTGACGGTGGGCGTCGAATATTCCAGCCTGAATTACAAAGATGGGCTGTGCCTTGGGTCAGGTGGGGGGCTGGTGCGCAGCTACCCGCATGTGCCGGGCATCGATTTCGCCGGTCGTGTGATCGCGTCCGAAGACCCGCGCTATGGCGTGGGCGATCGGGTGGTGCTGACCGGGTGGCGCGTGGGCGAGGTGCACTGGGGCGGGTATGCCGAAAAGGCGCGCGTCAAGGCCGATTGGCTCGTGGCGCTGCCCGAGGGGTTGAGCACGCGCGCGGCGATGGCGGTGGGCACCGCCGGGCTGACGGCGATGTTGGCGATCATGGCGCTGGAAGACCACGGCTTGACCCCCGATGGCGGCGAGGTGCTGGTGACCGGGGCCGCGGGCGGCGTGGGGTCGGTGGCCACCGCCATTTTGGCCCATCTGGGCTACCAAGTTGCCGCGGTGACCGGCCGGCCCGATCAGGCGGAATACCTGCACGGGCTGGGCGCGGCGCGCATCATCGCACGCGAAGATCTGGCCGAAACCGTCAAGCGCCCGCTCGAGGCCGAAACCTGGGCGGGCTGTGTCGATGCCGTGGGCGGTGCGATGCTGGCGCGTGTGCTGGGGCAAATGCGATACGGCGCATCCGTGGCGGCGGTGGGGCTGGCCGGGGGGGCTGGGTTGCCGGCCAGCGTCATCCCGTTTCTGTTGCGCGGCGTGAACCTGTTGGGCATCGACAGCGTGATGCAACCCCATGCGGCGCGCCAGCGCGCCTGGGCGCGCATCGCGCGCGACCTGCCGCTCGACCGGCTCGACGCGATGATCCACCCGGCCGGCCTGGCGGATTTGCCCGCGCTCGGTGCGGAAATCCTTGCCGGTCGGGTCCGCGGGCGCGTGGTGGTGGACGTGCGCGCCTGAGGCGATGCTTGGGCTTCCTGTTTGCCGCGGCGATGCGTATTTGGCAAAGATGAAGGCGCAAGCGCGACGGGGGCATGGGTGATGGCAAAAACGCCAAGCGGCACAACGACCAGCGGGCGGGGCCAGCGCGAGCTGCGCACCAAGGTCAAGACCGCGCGCGGGCGCAAGCTGAGCTCGACCCTCTGGCTGGAGCGGCAGCTGAACGACCCCTATGTTCAGCGCGCCAAGCGCGAGGGCTACCGCGGGCGGGCGGCCTACAAGATCATGGAACTTGACGACCGGTTCCGCTTCCTGGTGCCGGGGGCGCGGGTGGTCGACCTGGGCTGCGCGCCGGGGGGCTGGTGCCAGGTGGCGGTGCCGCGCATCAACGCGCTGGGGGAAAAATCGGGCAAGGCCATCGGGCGCATCATCGGCGTCGATCTGCAAGAGGTCGATCCGATCGCGGGCGCCGAGCTGCACGTGCTGGATTTCATGGAAGATGATGCCGATACCAAGGTCAAGGCGTGGCTGGGCGGGCGCGCCGATGTGGTGATGAGCGACATGGCCGCGGCCGCGTCTGGCCACAAGCAGACCGATCACATCCGCATCGTGGCCCTGTGCGAGGCCGCGGCGCAGCTGGCCTTTGACGTGCTGGAGCCGGGGGGCACCTTTGTGGCCAAGGTTCTGGCCGGCGGGGCCGAGGGCGGATTGCAAACGCTTCTCAAGCAGCGCTTCGACAAGGTGGCCAATGTCAAGCCCGCCGCCAGCCGCGCCGACAGTTCCGAGAAATTCGTCGTGGCGACCGGCTTTCGCGGCTGACCCCGGATTTCGGTCTTTTCTTCATGCGCGCCCCATGGTTTAGGGCCGTGGCAACGCTATCCACGACCTTGAGGAGGCCCCGATGGAGATTCGCGAAGCCCTTACCTTTGATGACGTGTTGCTGGTTCCGGGGGCCAGTTCGGTGCTGCCGGCCGCCGCCGACACCCGCACGCGGGTGACCAAGGCGATTTCGTTGAACATTCCGCTGCTGTCATCGGCCATGGATACGGTGACCGAGGGGCGCATGGCCATCGCCATGGCGCAGGCGGGCGGCATGGGGGTGATCCACCGCAATCTCGACATCGAGGCCCAGGCCCGCGAGGTGCGCCGCGTCAAGCGGTTCGAATCCGGCATCGTGTTCAACCCGGTCACCCTGACCCCGGACCAGACGCTGGCCGATGCGCGCGCCTTGATGGATCGCTACGGGTTCACCGGGTTTCCCGTGGTCGACGCCGAGCGCCGGGTGTTGGGCATCGTGACCAATCGCGACATGCGCTTTGCCGAACGCGACGACACGCCCGTGCGCGTGATGATGACATCGGACAACCTGGCCGTTTTGCGCGAACCGGCCGATCGCGCGCAGGCAATCAGCCTGATGAAGGCACGGCGGATCGAAAAGCTTTTGGTGACCGATGCAGCGGGCAAGCTGACGGGTTTGCTAACCTTGAAAGACACCGAGCGCGCGGTGCTGAACCCACAGGCCTGCAAGGATGAGCTGGGCCGCCTGCGGGTGGCGGCGGCCACCACCGTGGGCGATGCGGGCTTCGAGCGTTCGCAAGCCTTGATCGAGGCCGGCTGTGATCTGATCGTCATCGACACGGCGCATGGCCATTCCGATGGCGTGGCGCGCGCGGTGGAACGGGTCAAGGCGTTGTCGAACGCAGTGCAGGTCGTGGCCGGCAATGTCGCCACCGCGGCTGCCACGCGCGCGCTGATCGATGCGGGCGCCGATGCGATCAAGGTCGGTATCGGGCCGGGGTCGATCTGTACCACGCGGATCGTCGCGGGTGTGGGCGTGCCGCAGTTGACCGCGATCATGGATTGCGCGGCCGAAGCGGGCGATGTGCCCGTCATCGCCGATGGCGGGATCAAGTATTCGGGCGATTTCGCCAAGGCCATCGCCGCGGGTGCGCATTGCGCCATGGTGGGCAGCATGATCGCGGGCACCGATGAATCGCCCGGCGAGGTGATCTTGTATCAAGGCCGTAGTTTCAAAAGCTACCGCGGCATGGGCAGCCTTGGGGCCATGGCGCGTGGATCGGCGGATCGGTATTTCCAAAAGGATGCCGCCTCGGACAAGCTGGTGCCCGAAGGGATCGAGGGGCAGGTGCCCTACAAGGGGTCCGCCAGCGCGGTGCTGCATCAGCTGGTGGGCGGGTTGCGGGCCGCCATGGGCTACACGGGCTGTGCCACCATCGACGAGATGCGGACGCGTTGTTCCTTCGTCAAGATCACCGGGGCGGGATTGAAGGAATCCCATGTCCATGATGTGCAAATCACCCGCGAAAGCCCGAATTACCGTTTGGGGTAAATAACTTGCGCGGCGATTTTCAGGTGGTGGAATGACCCCGGGTGCGCGGGTTGCGGCCGCAATATCGGTGCTGGATGACTGGTTGACCGGGCGCCCGGTCGAACAGGCGTTGATGCAATGGGCGCGGGGGGCACGCTACGCCGGGTCCAAGGATCGGGCGGCGGTGCGCGATCATGTGTTCGATGCGTTGCGCGCGCGCGGCCACTGCGCGCAGCTGGGCGGGGGATCGGACGGGCGGGCCTTGATGCTGGGGCTTTTGCGGCTGCAAGGCGTGGACCCCGCGCCCCTCTTTTCCGGGCAAGGTCACGCCCCGGCGGCGCTGACACCGGCCGAGACGCAGCCCCCGCGCGATGCGATCGATCCCTTGCAGGATCTGCCCGATTGGATGGTGCCGTATTTCGCGGCGCGCCTGGGCCCCGAGCTGCCCGCGCTTTTGGTCCGCCTGCGCGAAAGG
>JBEAQJ010000087.1:0-15923 GCA_041163945.1 Pseudomonadota bacterium | reverse complement strand
GGCGGCGACATGACCCACCCCGCGCTTTGGGCCGAAATCCGGCGTGGCGTGGCTGTCATCACCGCCGCGGGCAAGGTGGCGGGGATCATCGGGCCAAACGTCATGGCCGATGACATGGTGGCCGCGGGCGTGCGGTTTCTGGGCGTGGGATCGGACAGCCATATCCTGACCGATGGGGTGGGCGCGCTCGCCCGGTCGCATTGACACAGGCCATGGCGGCCGCGCCCGCCGGGGGGCCGGTCATCCTCGTGGATGCCGATGCCTGCCCGGTCAAGGACGACATCTACACCGTCGCCTTCCGCCACAAGCTGCCGGTCCGCCTGTTTGCGGGCAGCTACCTGCGCCATCCCGATCATCCGCTGATCGCCATGGTCGTGGCGGGCGAGGGCTTTGATGCGGCCGATGACAAGATCGCCGAACAGGCACATCCTCAAGCGCTGGTCATCACCGCCGATCTGCCCTTGGCCCATCGCGCGATCGGGGCGGGGGCCGCGGTGCTGACCCCGCGCGGCGAACAGCTGACGCCCGCCAACATCGGGGCCAAGCTTGCCACCCGCGATCTGCTGGCCGATCTGCGGGGCGGTCTGGACGGTCAGGCGCTGGGGGGGCCGCGTCCCTTTTCCAAGGCCGACCGCAGCGCCTTTGCCCAGGCCCTTGAACAGGCTGTGCGCCGGATCAAGGCTTGATGCGTCCGCCCCCCTGCGGTATCAGCCCATCTTCGCCAGCCCGGATCCGCGCATCATGTCCTTCACCCTTGCCATCGTTGGCCGACCGAATGTCGGAAAATCCACCCTGTTCAACCGCTTGGTGGGTCGCAAGCTGGCCTTGGTCGACGATCAGCCCGGCGTTACGCGCGATCTGCGCGAAGGGGCGGCGCGCCTGGGCGATCTGCGGTTCACGGTGCTCGATACCGCGGGCCTTGAAGATGCCACCGACGACAGCCTGCAAGGGCGCATGCGCCGGCTGACCGAGCGCGCGGTGGCCATGGCCGATGCCTGCCTGTTTCTGATCGACGGCCGCGCCGGCATCACGCCCAATGACCAGATGTTTGCCGAAATCCTGCGCCGGTCGGGGCGGCGCGTGATCCTGGGCGTCAACAAGGCCGAAGGCCGCCAGGGCGAAGCCGGCGTGCTGGAAGCCTACGCCCTGGGCTTGGGCGAACCCATCGCCCTGTCGGCCGAGCATGGCGAAGGCATGGCCGAACTGGCCGTGGCCCTGGGCCCGCTGATGGCGGAGGCAGCGCAAGACCTGGCCGACATCGAAGAGGCCGAAACCGATGTTGCGCTCGATCCCGAACATGACGGGTCTGACACCGATCGTGCCATTACGCCCGCCCGGCCCTTGCAGATCGCCGTGGTCGGGCGGCCCAACGCCGGAAAATCCACCCTGATCAACAAGATCTTGGGCGAAGAACGGCTGTTGACCGGCCCCGAGGCGGGCATCACGCGCGATGCCATTGCCGTGCCGGTGACATGGGATGGCACGCCGATGCGCATCTTCGACACCGCCGGCATGCGCAAGAAAGCCAAGGTGCAGGAAAAGCTCGAAAAGATGTCGGTGGCCGACGGGCTGCGCGCGGTCAAATTCGCCGAGGTGGTGGTGGTGCTTCTCGACGCGGCCATTCCGTTCGAATCCCAAGATCTGCGCATCGCCGATCTGGCCGAACGCGAAGGCCGGGCCGTGGTCGTCGCGGTCAACAAATGGGATCTGGAAGACGACAAGCAAGACAAGCTCAAGGCGCTGAAAGACGGCTTTGAAACCCTGTTGCCCCAGCTCAAGGGCGCACCGCTGGTCACGCTGTCGGCCAAGACGGGCCGGGGGCTCGATCGTCTCCAGGCCGCGATCCTCAAGGCCCATGAGGTCTGGAACCGCCGCGTCACCACCGCGCAGCTCAATCGCTGGCTCATGGCCATGACCGAGGCCCATCCCCCCCCGGCACCGGGTGGGCGCCGGATCCGCCTGCGCTACATGACCCAGGCCAAGACCCGGCCGCCGGGCTTCGTGGTGATGTGTTCGCATCCCGACCAGCTGCCCGAAAGCTACAGCCGTTACCTGATCAACGGGCTGCGCCAGGATTTCGATATGCCCGGCACCCCGATCCGGCTGTTCCTGCGCAGCCAGTCAGACCAGAACCCCTACAAGAACCGCAAGAAATCCATCCCGTCGCGGCTGGCCAAACACGTCCGCAAGGGCGAGACGAAGAAATCCTAGGCGCGTGCCCGCCCATCTTTGCTTTGCAAATACTCTCGGGGGAGCGCGAGGGGGCAGACAGCCCCCTCGCTCGCCGCAGCGGCCCCCGCGGGCGATGCCTCAGGCGTTGGCTTCGCGGATCTTGTCGGCGGCATCCTTGTCAAAGCCGATGCCATGCTGTGCAAACAGCTGGTCCAGTTCACCCGACAGCGTCATCTCGGTCACGATGTCGCAACCGCCGATGAACTCGCCCTTGACGTAGAGCTGGGGAATGGTGGGCCAGTCGGAATAGTCCTTGATGCCTTGGCGGATGCCTTCATCGGCCAGCACATTCACATCGGTGAAGGCCACGCCCATGTAATTCAAGACCCCGGCCACGCGGCTGGAAAAGCCGCATTGCGGCATCATCTTGGTGCCCTTCATGAACAGCACCACGTCGTTCTCGGTGACGGTCTTGCGGATGGTGTCTTCGGCGCTCATCTGGAAATTCCCTTTCAATCGGGGGCTTTGGTGGTCAGGGCAAGGGCGTGCAGTTCGCCATGGCTGCCATCCATCTTGCCTTTGAGCGCGGCATAGACGGCGCGTTGCTGCTGCACGCGGTTCATGGATCGAAAGCTTTCGTCGATGACTTGCGCCGCGAAATGCGCGCCATCATCGCCTTCCACGGTGATCTTGGCCGCGGGAAAGGCGGCTTTCAGCAAATCCTCAATCTCGCGCGCTGTGATGGGCATGGGGTACCTCGCCTTGATGGGTCAGACATTAGGATGCGCGGGGCGGGGCCGCAAGCGGGCGGGCTTGGGCCATGTCATGCGAAATGGGCGGCAAAAGCGCCCTTCCAAAGTGCCACCAGATCCGCCATCGGCGCCTCGGCATTGCCCAGTCGCAATCCCGTGCCGCCCACCCGCCCCACGCTGGACAGCGCCACGCCGGCTTGGCCTGCGGCCACCATCAGCGCCTCGGCCTTGTCGAAGCTGGTGGCAATCAGGTACCGGCCCTGATCCTCGCCGAACAATGTGGCCATATCCGTCGCGTCAAGGCTCAGGCCCACATCGCCCGCTACCGCCATCTCGAACGCCGCCAAGGCCAGGCCGCCGTCCGACAGATCGCTGCACGCGGTGATCCACTGCCGATGGGCCAGAATGAATGCGCCCACCCGGCGTTCGGCATCCAGATCGACGGGCGGCGCATCGCCATCGGCGCGATTGAAAACCTCGGCCAGAAGTGCGGATTGCCCCAGATGCCCGACACCGCTTCCTGCCAGCAGCAAGACATGGCCATCGCGCGGCCTGCCGGCGATCAGATCCTCGAGCCGATCCAAAAGCCCCACCGCGCCGATGGTGGGCGTGGGCAGGATCGCCTGGCCATCGGTTTCGTTGTAAAGGCTGACGTTGCCCGACACGATCGGCATGTCGAGCGCCAGACAGGCCTGACCGATGCCTTGGATGGCGCCGACGAATTGCCCCATGATCTCGGGCTTTTCGGGATTGCCGAAATTCAGATTGTCGGTCGCGGCCAAGGGCCGGGCGCCCACCGAAATCAGGTTGCGATAGGCCTCGGCCACGGCCTGCTTGCCGCCTTCGACGGGGTTTGCCTTGACATAGCGCGGGGTCACATCCGCGCTGAAGGCCAGCGCCTTTTGGGTGCCATGCACGCGCACCACGCCCGCGCCAAGCCCCGGCGCCACGATCGTATCGGCCATGACCATGTGATCATACTGCTGATAGACCCACGCGCGCGAACAGTAATTGGGCGATCCGATCAGCGCCTTCAGCGCGTCGATGGCATCGACCTCGGGGATGGGGTCAAGCGCGGGGGCAGGGGGGCTGGGCACCCACGGCCGGTCGTATTCCGGCGCTTCGGATGACAGCTTTGACAAGGGCAGATCGGCCATGACCCGGTTGCCATGCACGATCAAGAACCGGTCTTCGGGAATGGTTTCGCCCACGATGGCGAAATCGAGATCCCATTTTTCGAAGATCGCGCGTGCCGCGGCCTCTTTTTCCGGCTTGAGCACCATCAACATGCGTTCCTGGCTTTCGGACAGCATCATTTCATAGGCGGTCATGTTCGGTTCGCGCTGCGGAACGTGATCGAGCGTCAGCTTGATGCCAAGCCCGCCCTTGTCGCCCATTTCCACCGCCGAACAGGTCAGCCCGGCCGCCCCCATGTCCTGGATCGAGATCACCGCCCCCGACGCCATCAATTCCAGGCAGGCCTCCAGCAGCCGCTTTTCGGTAAAGGGATCGCCGACCTGAACGGTGGGGCGCTTTTCCTCGATCGTGTCGTCGAATTCGGCCGAGGCCATGGTGGCCCCGCCCACACCATCGCGCCCGGTCTTGGCGCCCAGGTAGACCACCGGCATCCCCACGCCCGAGGCCGCGGAATAGAAAATCGCATCCGCATCGGCCAGCCCGGCGGCGAAGGCATTGACCAGGCAGTTGCCGTTGTAGGCGCGGTGAAATCGCACCTCGCCGCCGACGGTGGGCACACCGAAGGCATTGCCGTAACCGCCGATCCCCTCGATCACGCCATGCACCAGCTGGCGCGTCTTGGGGTGGTCTTTTTCACCAAAGCTTAGCGCATTCATCGCCGCGATCGGGCGCGCACCCATGGTGAAGACATCGCGCAAGATGCCGCCGACGCCGGTTGCGGCCCCTTGATAGGGTTCGATGTAGCTGGGGTGGTTGTGGCTTTCCATCTTGAACACCACCGCCTGCCCGTCGCCGATGTCGACCACGCCCGCGTTTTCCCCCGGACCGCAAATCACCTGCGGGCCGCTGGTCGGCAGGGTGCGCAGCCATTTCTTTGACGATTTGTAGGAACAATGTTCGTTCCACATGGCCGAAAAGATGCCCAGCTCGGTAAAGCTGGGTTCGCGCCCGATGATGTCGAGGATGCGGGCATATTCATCGGGCTTCAGCCCATGGGCCGCGATCAGTTCGGGTGTGATGGCTGGTTCGGTCATGGCGAAGATCCCCCGTTTGGGGCGGTGTTTACGGCAGCATGGGGGCCGGGGAAAGGCCCCGATCACACAAGCCGGCGAAAGCTCAGCGATGTGGGCCGATCATAGCCCGGATGGGCCTCGGCCCCGGTCTGCACGAAGCCAAGCCGCGCAAAGGTGATGTGGTTTTCGACCAGCTCCACCCGGGTCTGCAAGGTCAGCGCCGTGCATCCCAACACCTGCGCCCGCAGGGCGGCGGCGTCGATCAACCGGCGCGCCAATCCCAACCGACGATGGGTCTTGGCCACGGCCAGCTTGCCGATGTAATAGCTGAAGCCTTGTTTTTGCCCAAAAACACAGGCGATGGGCCGGTCCGGCGTGCGGATGATCAGCAGGTCTTCGGCCTGCGCCTTGGCCCGCAGGCCCGCCACATCCAACCGGGTCATCGACGACGGCGGATCGATCCGGCCGTCCATTTCGGAAAACGCGCCCTGCAGCAGATCGTGCAAGGCGTCAAAATCCTGAAAATCGGGCGGGTTGATCGCCACCGTGTCTGCCTGCATCGCCGAACCCTCGGGATCGAAAGCCAAAAAAAAGGCCGAGACGAATCTCGGCCCTAGTCCAACAGGGAGGTTATGGGACGGCGATACATCGCCTGCGTCCCATGACTGCCCAATTAGGTGGCACATTGGTCCATATCAAGGCAAAATGCCCCGCGTTGCCGCAAAGCCGCTATGCCTGTGGCGCATAGCACACAGACATGTGTGCCCCCGGTCACACCGACGCGGCCGGGTCTTCGTCGCGGCGGCGGCGGCGGTATGCGATGACTTCTTCCGAGACGAAATCGCGAAACACCTCGACCCGTTTCGATTGCCGCAGCTCTTCGGGATAGGCCAGAAACACGGGCACTTCGGCCGATTGGACATCGGGCAGCACGCGCACGAGCTGTGGAAAATCTTGCGTCAGGTAATCGGGCAGAACGCCGATGCCCAGATGATGGATGACCGCCTGCAAGACGCCGAAGTAGTTGTTGACCGTCAGGGTCGATCCGATCGGATAGCTCATCAGTTCGCGCACCAAGATCGCACCGGCGCTGACCTGCGCCGATGTGGCGTTCTGGCTGATGACGCGATGCTGGGCCAGATCCTCGATCCGTTCGGGCGTGCCTTGGCTGGCCAGGTATTCGGGCGATGCGTAAAGGCGCATGTTGATCGTCATCAGGCGGCGGCGGATCAGATCGGCTTGGCTCGGCTCTTTCATGCGGATGGCCACATCGGCTTCACGCATCGGCAGGTCCAGCAGCCGTTCCTCGAGCATCAGGTCGATCTTCAGATCGGGATATTTCTCGTAAAGCGCGGGCAGGCGCGGGGCCAGCCAAAGCGAGCCGAAACCGATGGTGGTGGTCACGCGCAATTCGCCGAACACCTCTTCCTCGCTGTCGCGGATGCGCGCGGCGGCCGCGTCAAGCCGCTTGGTCATGTGTTTGGTGGCATCAAACAGCAATTCGCCCTGTTCGGTCAGGATCAGACCCCGCGCATGGCGATGAAACAGCGTGGTGTTCAGGCCTTCTTCCAAGGCGCGGATCTGGCGGCTGACGGCCGATTGTGACAGGTGCAACGTGTCGCCGGCATGCGTCAGGCTGCCGGCATCCGCCACGGCGTGAAAGATCCTGAGTTTGTCCCAATCCATCGCTGTCCTCGCTTTTGTCGCATATCTTGGGTCGTTGATGGCCCGTTGCAAAGAGCAGATCGCGGTTTTCCTTGCATTTTTTATTACAATCCGGCGGCTGCGGCGATTTGCATGGACAGGTCAGTAAGCGTGACCCATACTGTGCGCAATACGATCGTCGCTGTCACGGGAGGCCCGCCATGGGGGTGCAGCCGGTATCGCTGGAAGATCGCTTCGATCTGACCAAATCCCCTGTTTTGCTGACCGGCACGCAGGCGCTGGTGCGCTTGATGTTGATGCAAAAAGCCCGCGACCGCGCGGCCGGTCTGAACACCGCGGGGCTGGTGACGGGCTACCGCGGTTCGCCCTTGGGGGCGGTCGACATGCAGATGGCGCGCGCCCACAAGCATCTGGCCGGTGCCGACGTCTTGTTTCAACCCGCCCTGAACGAAGATCTGGCCGCCACGGCGCTCTGGGGCAGCCAGCGGGCCGAGCTGTACGGCGAAGGCCGGTTCGATGGCGTCTTCGGGCTTTGGTATGGCAAGGGGCCGGGGGTGGACCGGTCGGGCGATGTCATGCGGCATGTCAACATGGCCGGCACATCGCGCCATGGCGGGGTGGTGATGGCCATGGGCGATGATCACACCGGCGAAAGTTCGACCGTGTGCCATCAATCCGACTGGGCGATGGTCGATGCCGCGATGCCGATTGTCAGCCCCGCGGGCGTGCAGGAAATTCTGGACTACGGGCTTTACGGCTATGCGCTGAGCCGTTTTGCCGGGGTGTGGGTCGGGCTGAAGACCATGAAAGACACGGTCGAAGCCACCGCCGTCGTCGATGGGCGCGCCGATCGCATGCAGTTCGTGCAGCCCGAATTCGACATGCCCGCGGGCGGGCTGAACATTCGGCTCGACGATCACTGGATCGCGCAAGAAGAACGGTTGTTTGTCCACAAGCGCGACGCCGCCGAAGCCTTTGCGCGGGCCAACGGCATGGACCGGCGCATGCATGGCAAGCCCGGCGCCCGGATCGGGCTGGTGGCGGCCGGCAAGAACTGGCTGGATCTGGTCACGGCGCTGTCCAGCCTTGGGATCGACGCGGCCGAAGCCGAACGCCTGGGCGTGACCACCTACAAGCTGGGCCAGACATGGCCGCTGGATCGCAAAAGCTTTCTGGAATGGGCCGAAGGTATCGATCTGATCATCGTCATCGAGGAAAAGCGCAAGCTGATCGAAGGCCAGGTGAAAGAAGCCCTGTTTGATGATCTGCGCGGTCGGCGGGTCTATGGCCACCGCAAGGGTGCGGCCGAAACCGTGCTGTTTCCCACCCATTTCGCGCTGGATCCCGGCGACATCGCGCTGAAACTGGGCGAAATCCTGATCGAGGAAGGGCGCGGCACCGACCGCATCCGCGCGGGCCTGGCGCATGTGCAAGAGGCCGCGCGCGCCGGCAACACGCCCGATCTGGCCCAGCGCACGCCGTGGTTTTGTTCGGGCTGTCCGCACAACACATCGACCAAGGTGCCCGATGGCGCGCGTGGGGGGGCCGGCATCGGCTGTCACTTCATGGTCAAGTGGATGGACCGCGGCACCGAGGCCTTTACCCACATGGGCGGCGAAGGGGCCAATTGGATCGGCGAGGCACCGTTTTCCAAGCGACCACACATTTTCCAGAACATCGGTGAAGGCACTTACAATCATTCGGGTCTGATGGCGATCCGGGCCGCGGTCGCGGCCGGCACCAACATCACCTACAAGATCTTGTTCAACGATGCCGTGGCCATGACCGGCGGGCAAGGCAATGACGGCGGGCTGAACCCCGCCCGGGTCGCGGCCGAGGTCACGGCCATCGGTGTGCGCCATGTGGCGGTCGTCTACGACCCCAAGGAAGACATCGACTGGCAGGCGTTTCCGGCAGGCATCGAAAAGCATCCGCGCGATGATCTGATGGCCGTACAGGAACGGTTCCAGACCATCGAGGGCGTATCGGCCATCATTTACGTGCAGACCTGCGCCGCCGAAAAGCGCCGCCGCCGCAAGCGGGGGCGTTTCCCCGACCCCGACCGGCGGGTGTTCATCAACACCGATGTCTGCGAGGGCTGCGGCGATTGCGGGGTGCAATCCAATTGCGTCTCGATCGTGCCGGTGGAAACCGAGTTGGGCCGCAAGCGGGCCATCGATCAATCCAGCTGCAACAAGGATTTCAGCTGTCTCAAGGGGTTTTGCCCAAGTTTCGTCACGCTCGAAGGCGCGCGCATCCGCCGCGAGGCCACCGCCGAGGTGGATCTGTCGGGCCTGCCCGCGCCGGTTCTGCCGGGCATCGCTGGCACCCACAACGTCCTGGTGACGGGGGTGGGCGGCACCGGTGTCGTGACCATCGGGGCGGTGATGGCGCAGGCCGCCCAGATCGATGGCAAGGGTGTGGGCATGATCGAGATGGCGGGGCTGGCCCAGAAGGGCGGCGCGGTCTGGATCCACCTGCGCATCGCCGAGCGCCCCGAAGATGTATCCGCCATCCGTCTGGCCCTGGGCGAAGCCCATGCCGTGATCGGCGGCGATCTGGTGGTCACGGGCGGGTCCAAGACGCTGGGCCTGATGCGCAGCGGCCAAACCGGGGCGGTGGTGAACGCCCATGAGATCATCACGGGCGAATTCACCAAGAACACCGAGTTTCGTATTCCAGCCAAGGAACTGTCGATTGCTCTTGAGGCAAAACTTCAAGATCGGCTGTCAATGTTCGATGCCACCGAGCTCGCGCGCGTTCTCCTGGGCGATTCGATCTATTCCAACATGATGGTGTTCGGGGCCGCCTGGCAGCAGGGGCTGATCCCGCTGAGCCACGCCGCGATCCAACAGGCCATCGCGTTGAACGGTGCCGCGGTCGAGGGCAACACCAAGGCCTTCGAAATGGGCCGTTGGGCGGTGGTTCACCCGGCCGCTGCGGCGCGGTTGCTGTCGGCCGAGGTGGTGGAAAAACCGCGCAGCCTGGCCGAAAAAATCGCCTATCGCGCCGATCATCTGGCGCAGTATCAAAACGCCCGGCTGGCACGACGCTATCGCCGCATGGTCGATGCCGTGGCCGATCCCACCCTGCAGGAAGCCGTGGCAAGATCGTATCACAAGCTTTTGTCTTACAAGGACGAATTCGAAGTGGCGCGGCTGCATCTGGCCACGCAGGCAAAGGCGCGGGCCGCCTTCGATGGGGATTTCAAGCTGCGCTTTCATCTGGCCCCGCCCATGTTGCCGGGCCGCGATGGCGCGGGGCGCCCCAAGAAACGCGAATTTGGCGGTTGGATCGCGCATCTTTTTCCGGTGCTGGCGCGGCTCAAGCTCCTGCGCGGCACGCCGTTCAACCCCTTTGGCTACACCGCCGAGCGGCGCATGGAACGCGCGTTGATCACGGAATACGAGGCCGACATGGCCACATGGCTGCCGCAGGCGGGCCGGGTGGACCCGGCCGATTTGCTGGCATTGGCCGAATGGCCTTTGTCGATCCGGGGGTTCGGGCCGGTCAAGGCCGACGCCGTGGCCCAGGCCAAGGCAAAGCGGGCCCTGATCTTGCAGCGCCTGTCGGCCGGCCCCGCCGCCCGCATGCAGGCCGCCGAATAGCGGCCATGGCCCGCCACCGGCGTTGGCGGGCCTATGGGGTCGCCGCCGCCCGGCAGGCATCCGGCGCGCCGCATTAACGCGGTGTTCACAAAGTTTGCGTAGCATGCCTTCCATCCGAAACCGAGCATGGAGGGGCGAACCCATGCTGTCGGTTCGATCCATCGCAGAAGACATCATCGCCCGCGAAGGCGGCTATGTGAACGACCCCGACGATCCCGGCGGGCCCACCAATTTCGGCGTCACGCTGGCGACGCTGCAAGGTTTGGGGCTGGATCTGGATGGCGATGGCGATATCGACGCGGGCGATGTGCGCCTGGTGTCCCGCGAACAGGCCATCACGATCTTTATCCGCGACTATTTCCAGCGCCCCCGCATCGCGATGTTGCCCGCTGCGCTGCAGCCCAGCGTGTTCGACATGTATGTGCATGCCGGCAGCAATGCGGTGCGGGTGCTGCAACGGCTGCTGCGCGACATGGGTCAGGATCTGGCCGTCGATGGGGTGATCGGCCCCCAGACGGGGCGGGCCGCCCATCGGGCTCTGGCCGAAGCGCCCGATCATCTGGTCGATGCCTATGGCATTGCGCGGCGCAATTATTACTACCAGATCGGAGATCAGCGCCCGGCCAGCCGAAAATTCGCCCGCCGTCGCGATGGCGGCAAGGGCGGCTGGATCACCCGGGCCGAAAGCTTCATCGCACCCCGCTGGCACCTGACCGAGGCCGAGCATCGCGCAAGGGTTGCGGCATGGGGCTGATCGCGCGGGCCGTGGGGCTGGGGCAGGCGGCCGAGGCCATCGGCGATGCCGTCGAAGGGGTGTCCGGGGTGTTTTTGCCCCATGCCACCCGCGCGCTGGAACTCGACAGCGCCATTCACCGCGCCACGCTGGACACGGCCGCGGCCGAATTCCAGCATGCGGGGCTGGGCCGTTTCGACCGGGCCATCAACGGGTTGAACCGCCTGCCACGGCCGCTTTTGGCGCTTGGGACGCTGGGCTTGTTCATCTTTGCCATGGTCGATCCCGCGGGATTTGCCACGCGCATGGCCGGGCTCGATGCGGTGCCCGAACCCCTGTGGTGGTTGCTTGGTGCCATCGTCAGCTTCTATTTCGGCGCGCGCGAATTGCATCATTTTCGCTGCGGTGGGGCGGGCGCGGGCGCGGGCGCCTTGGGTCGCAGCGCGCGCGCCCCCGTTCGGCAAGCCCCCGCCGATGATCCCGTTGCGATGAACCCCGCGCTGTCGGCCTGGCGCGCCGGGCGCGATCACAGCCCCAGATCGGATGGCGCGGCGCCGCCCAGATCCCAGTAAAGCCCGGCCATCAGCCCGGCGGCTTCGACCAAAAGCGTTTTGGGCAGGTGTTCGTCGGGGGCGTGCTGGGAACAGCCCGGATAGGAATGCGGCACCCAGATCGTGGCCAGACCCAGCGTGTCGGTGAAGATGTCGTTGGGCAGGGATCCCCCCAGCGACGGCAGCACCACGGGCGGGCTGTCGTGGCTGCGCGCCAGCGAGGCCGCGGCAAACTGCGCCGCCGGATGATCGACCGGTGTGGCCGAGGCGCGAAAACTGGGGCCTTCGGGCGTGACGCTGACCGCGCCAAAGCCATGGGCATCCAGATGGCTGCGCAACGCCGCCGCCAGATCGCCCGCATCCGTCCCGGGGACATAGCGCAATTGCACGACCGCGTGCGCCTGATCGGGAATGGCATTGACCGGATGGTCGATATTGCCCGCCGAAAAGGCCAGGATTTCCGCCGAATTCCAGGCATGGATGCGTTCGGCCGGGGTCAGGCCGGGGGTGCCCCAATCGGGGTCGATGGCGCCGCCGGCGGGCGTCAGCCCGGCCAAGGCCGCGCGCGATGCGGGCGGGATCGTCGGGGGCAACCAGCCCGGCACCTGTAGCGCGCCCCGCGCCGTGGCGATGGTGGCCAGCGCATGGGCCAGCTCCAAGGCCGGGTTGCGCAGCGCGCCGCCGAAATTGCCCGAATGTCGCCCGCCGTCGCGCCGTTTGAGGCTGAGCCGAAAACTGGCCCCGCCGCGGGCCCCCAGAAACAGGGTCGGGCGGTCCAGATCCAGCCGCGGCCCGTCAGACGCGATCAGCAGATCGGCCGCAAGCTGCCCTTTTAGCCGTGCGCACAGCTTGCCAAGCCCGGGTGATCCGATTTCTTCGCCCATTTCGATGATGACATGGGCGTTGAACCCCAGCCGGCCCCGTGTGGCCAGAACCGCCTGCATCGCGGTCATGTTGACCAGCATCTGCCCCTTGTTGTCGGCAATGCCGCGGCCATACCAGCGCCCGGTTTGCGTGTCTTCGCTCAGCACCCAGGGATCGCGGTCATCCGCCCATTGCCCGGCCATGCCGGGAACCGTGTCGCCATGGGCATAGCCCAGAACCGTGGGCCGGTCGGGGTCTTCGATGCGCGAAGCCACAAGGAACGGGTGGCCGTCCGCGGTGTAGCCGCGGGTCTGAAACCCCATGGCGACAAATCCTTCGGCCACATGTCGCAGGTAGGGTTGCAGCGGTGCGTCGGGTTGGCTGGCGTCGGTGCGAAAGGCGATCAGCGCGGCCAGGGCGCTGCGAAAGGCGCCATCTTGCGCCATGGCACGCGCAAGGCCCAGCGCGCGGGTCCTGTCGGAAAGATCGGCCATGTCGAACGGTTCCCTGATCGGTCGCGTGCCGCACAGGCACGCGCGCATCACTGTGTCAGGGCTTTGGGCGGTGCTCAAGCCTGCTGGGGTTGGCCATCCACGTCGGTGCCGGGCCGTGGCTTGGTCAAGGGCCAGGCGATGTAGAAGCTTGTGCCGCCCCCGGCTTGGGTGTCCAGTGCGATCGCACCGCCGGCGGTTCGGACGATATCGGCCACCACGAACAGGCCCAGCCCGGTGCCGGTGAGCGTCTTGGTGGTAAAATACGGCTCCCAGATCTTGGCGCGCATATCGTCGGGGATGCCGCTGCCGCTGTCCTGGATGGTGAAAAGCGCAAAGGGCGCATCGGGGATTTGCCCCGTTTCCAGCGTGGCCTGCGCCGGCAGCTGATCGGCCAGCGCCAGCGACAGCGCGATTCGCTGCACCCCGGGCCCCAAGGCATCGCGCGCGTTCAGCCCAAGGTTCAGCAACACCTGCATCAGCTGCAAGCTGTCCAGCTGGGTCGTGATGGGCGTATCGGGCAGGCTGACGGTCACGGCGACCGAGGCGGGCGCGCCCAATTGCAAGATGCCCGCCGCTTCGGTCAGCACCGCGCCCAGATCGGCGGGCGCCAGATCGGGCGGGCGACGGCCCAAGTGGCGGATCGGTTCGAGCAACGACACCATCTGGCGCGCGGCCATATGAATCTCGCCCAGAACCTCGGGGCGGTCGGCGGCAAAACCGCGGTTGTCGGGGTCGGACAGGTGCGAAATCAAGGCCGTCAGGTTCGACAGATCATGGGTCAGCCCGGCGGCGACCAGGTTGATGATTTCCTGGCGGTGCGCGCGGTTCACGGCGTCGCGCAGGGCCAGCTTTTCGCGTTCCAGCGCCTTTCGGGCGCTGACGTCGCGGGCGATCCAGACCACGCGCCCATCGGGCATGCGGGTCAGGTTCAGTTCCAGTTCCACCGTCGCCCCATCGGCCCGCCGGGCCAATGCGGGGCCCATCCATGTCGTTTGCGTGACAAGCGCGGCCAGCGCGTTGCGTTCCAGCGCCCGGGTGGTTTGGGAACAAAAGCATTGCGACCAGGGATGCCCGGCCAGCCGGGTTCCATCGCTGTAGCCAAGAATGCGGGCAAAGGCAGGGTTGGTATCCAGGATGATCCCGGACGCATCGGTGATGGCAATCCCGTCAGCGGCCGCCGTGATCGCGGCGGCGCGCAGGGTCAGATCCGCCTCGGCCGCTTTCTGGCGCGTGATGTCGAGCTGGATGCCCGAAAAGACCCGGGGCCGACCATCGGGGTGATGGCGCGATATCCCGCCGCGGCATTGCAGCCAGACCCAATGACCATCTTTATGTTGCGCCCGGTATTCGACCTGAAAGTGGTTGATGTTTCGCAAAATGCAGGCCCGCATCCTGTGCTCGACGCGCGCCGTGTCGTCGGGGTGCACCATCGCGCGCCACTGGGCCGGGGTCAGGGCCAAGGATGCATCGCCCGCATCCCCATATCCCAACATTGCGCGTGCGCGGTCATCGAGTGTGACAACCCCGGTATCCAGATCTTGCGACCAGGTTCCGATGTTGGTGGCGCGAACCACATCGTGAAGCCGCTTTTCCATGCGCTTCAGATCCGAGATGTCCACCATCAAGATCATGCGCCCATCATCCAACGTCTTGCGTTCGATCAAGCGGTAGACGCGATTGTCTTGAAACCCGAGTTCCATCGTCAGGTAGGGTTTGGTGCGCAGGGCCATCCGCTGTGCGATCCAGCTTTCGTGCTGTTCGGGCGGCAGATCCAAGGCCCCATGGCGCAGATTGCGGCGCAGGATTTCGACAAATGTCATGCCCGGCGTCACTGGTCCTTCGGGGCCGGGTTGCAAATTGGCATAGACCCGATTGCACAGGGTCAGCCGATCGTGGCTGTCGAAATAGGCCACGGCGTCCTCTTGCGCCTCCATGGCTTCGGCCATCTGGTTGCGCAGGCGCGCCAGTTCCGCCTTGGCGGTGGCGGGCCCGGGTTCATAGGTGACGATGATTTCGTCGCGCGCCGGCTCGGGGCCTTGGCGCAGCGACAAGCGGCGCACGTATGGTGTGGCGTCTTGGCCAAGCGTGTGGGGCACAACCGGTTTGCCATCCAGCAAATCGCGGCAGTCACGCACCAGTTCGGGATCGGCTGTGATCAGCGGTGCCGCCTTCGCCACCGGGCCGCCCAAGAGCGCGGGTTCCGGGCGAAAGGGTGCTGTTCCGTCCAGCGAAACGAACAGAATATCCAGCGTAGATGACAAGATCACGACCAACATGCGATCGTCATACGCCAGTTGCTGAATGTTAAAAGTTATCGTTCGTTAACGAAATTTATCGAAATATTGCAGCTGCGCTATATTTGACGACGCATAGCGCGCAAAGCGGCGGCCATCAGCCCGGCGCAGGCCGGGTGATCCATCGTCGTCATGCTGCTTTGGAAAAGTGGCGGAGAGACAGGGATTATTCGCCATGCGGCCGAACCCTTCAATTATACATGTAAATAAGGGTATTACTGAGCCAGCGTGTGGGGTAAACGTGTGGGGAAATCATGTGGGGAATCCTCAGATGCCTAGGTTCTTGGAGCAACGACGCAGGCGCTGGTATGCGGTCCTTGATGTTCCTTTGGAAGCTAGAAAATTCATCGGCAAAAGGCGGCTCGTGAAGTCATTGGGGACAGACTCCTTGGCGCAAGCGCAGATCCGAGTTCTTGGTGTCGTGCAGGTATGGAAGGAACAGATTGCCAAGATCAAATCGCAAGCTGCTGGCGTGGATGCCACTTCCTCGGAAGGGATACAGCCTGATCCTTGGCGCTTGGAGATGATGCGACTTAAGGCACTCGGAGCCGAAGAATGGGAAGTGGACCATGCCCTGAAG
>JBEAQJ010000086.1:0-26261 GCA_041163945.1 Pseudomonadota bacterium | reverse complement strand
CGATGTCGCCCGGTGCCCCGTCCACGGCCGCGCCTTGCGCGTTGGTCTGCGCCAGCGCCACGATCGGCGTTGTACAAAGCCCGGCGATCAGGGCGATCCGCAAAACAACCTGCCACATCATGCGATAGACCTCCTGTACGCAGTGCCCGTTCGGGTATGGGTGCGTGGCTAGCATGACCGGGCGGCGCTGTCATTGCCAAATGCGACGCGTTGGGCTGCCGTCGGCCAGACCACGCGCGGCGCTGTTGGGAACAGGCGCCCGGTCCGAAAAGCGAAAGGGTCCGAAGACCGGACCCTTTGCCTTATTTTTTTCTCTCCCTGCCGGACGGGCCGACATTCCACGGGTGACGCTAAGACACCTTTTTCCATCCGTCAACAGCCCAGTTTCACCAAATGGGCCGCCCCCCCCGACGCGCGGTTTGATGCCGTTTCGGCGTGTCGATGGGCCAGACGGCGCCAGGCCAGCACGCGGCTTTGTGCGAAAGACCCCGGGGGATTTCGGGGCAAATCCGTCAAAGTGGCGCGCCGCCCTGGCCCATCAATCGGGTCGGATCAACCCAAGACCGCGCAAGTAGATCCCGATGCCGGTTTCCAGCAGATCCTCGGGCGAAAACGGCGCGGCCGCACCCGGCCGACCGCGCGCGAACAGTTCGACCACGCCATGGCTCATCGCCCAGACATGGGCCGCGAACATCGCGGGCGGCGGGCGCTTTTCGGGGGCGATGTGTTGCGACAGCGCGATGGCGGCCTGTTCCAGAACCCCGCGCGACTTGGCCGCCGCTGCCGCCAGCTCGGGCGTTGCGTTGACCGAAATGCCGCTTTCGAACATCGCCATGTAATGGCCGGGATGGCTGCGGGCAAAGGCCAGATAGGCCCGGCCCGTGGCCTCAAATGCTGCCAGCGCCGAGGGTTGCCCGCCGGCATAGGCGCGTTCCATCCCCTCGGCAAAGATCGCGTGGCCCTGCAGCGCACATTCCGCGATCAGCTGTTCGCGCCCTTCGAAATGCCGGTAGACGGCAGCCGGTGTGACGCCGGCGGTCTTGGCGGCCTCTGACAGGGTAAACCCTGTCGGCCCCAGGGTTTCGATCAGGTGCAAGGCGGCATCAACCAGCGCCTGTCGCAAATTGCCATGATGATAGCCGCGTTTGGTCATCGTGCCTCAAGGGCGGATTGCCGCCGGTGCATCCAGCGCGATGTCGCGCCGGCCCAGACATGTTATGCGTTTTGACATTAGGCGCGCGGGGCGCTCAAGGCAATTGGGCGCGTGCGCTCAGCCGCGCAATGGCGGCCAAGACCGCCTGTGGGTCGGCATGATGGGGGGTGTGGCCAACCCCCGTCATCACGTTCAATGCCGCGCCGCGAATGTCCCGGGCCAAGGGTTCGGCGTGGATGGTAAGCCCCACGGTGGTGTCGCGATCGCCGTGCAAGATTTCGACCGGCAGATCGAGGGCCGCATAATCGGGAACCATGCGGGTGATTTCAGCCAGCAATCGCGCGCGCTGCATCGCGTTTTCGCGCAAGGCGTGCCGCTGCAGGCTGAGACCCGCGCCGATATGGGCCGCGTAGCCCGCCGGCACCGGCTGGGGGGCAAAGATCTGGGCGATGGTGTCGGTCACAACGCGGTCGGGCACCCAGGCGGTCAGAACCGGGGCGGCCAGCCACGCCCCAAGCGGATGCGACAACACCCGGTAATAGCGCGACAACGGCGTGGTCCAGGGGTGCGACGCGGCCGCCAAAAGGATCAGCCCCGCCACTTGACCTGGATGGCGCGTGGCCATGGCCAGCGCCACCGCACCGCCATAGGAATGGCCCAGAACCAGGGGCCGCGTCACCCCGGCATGTGCCAGCGCCTCGATCAGGCAATCGGCCTGTTCGAAAATCGTGGCCCCGTCGCGGTTCAACCGGTCGGAATGGCCCAGACCGGGCCGATCCACGGCGGTGACCCGGTAGCGGTCCTGCAACCGGCCCACCAGATCAAAGGTGAAATCGCGCAAGTTGCCGCTGGCGCCATGGATCAGCACAAGATCGGGCCCCGCGCCCTGTTGCAGCAGATGCAGGCGTGCGCCCCGTACCGTGACGAATGTGCCCAAGGGCGGGTGGCTGGCCCGCGCACGGCGTTCGTGTCGAGCCGCGCGCCACAGCGTCAGCGCCCACAGCGCGGCAAGAAGCGCGGCCAGAACCATCAGTGCCGGCGTCATGCCCGCCAGTCGGTCGAGCGCTGTCCGATGTCGGCCATGTCGAAGGGCGTCGTCAGATACATCTCGGACACCCAGTTGCCGTAAAGCAGATGTGCATGGCTGCGCCAGCGGTTCTGCGGCGGGCGCGTCGGATCATCGTCGGGATAGTAGTTCATCGGCACGTTGATCGGCGTGCCGTTGCCGACATCGCGGTCATATTCCTGTTTCAGCGTGTCGCTGTCGTATTCGAAATGGTTGAAGATATAGAGCGCGCGATGGGCGCGATCCTCGACCAGGCAGGGGCCGGCCTGGTCCGATCCGATCAAGGTGACCAGCCCGGGCACGGCGGCGATTTCGGGCTGGCGCATTTCTGTCCAGCGGCTGACCGGGATCACGAAATCATCCGAAAACCCCCGCAGATACGGCGATGCGGGGTCCAGCACCTTGTGGCGGAAACAACCAAACGCCTTTTGGTCCAGCAGGTGTTTTTCGACCCCGTGGAAATGATTGATCATGGCCATGCCGCCCCAGCAGACGCCAAAGGTCGAATGCACATGGGTCTGCGTCCAGTCGAAGACCTGCTGCAACTCGGCCCAATAGGTGACCGCCTCGAAGGGCAGATGTTCGATCGGCGCCCCGGTGATGATCAGCCCGTCGAATTTTTCGCCGCTGGCGGCCACATCGGCGAAGGGGCGATAGAATTCCTCCATATGTTCGGCGGCGGTGTTGCGCGTTTCATGGTCGGTCATGCGGATGAGCGACAATTCCACCTGCAAGGGCGTGGCCCCGATCAGCCGGGCAAATTGCGTTTCGGTCTGGATCTTCTTGGGCATCAGGTTCAGCAGCCCGATCCTGAGCGGGCGGATGTCTTGCTTGTCGGCCACATCGGCGCCCATGACCATGACGCCTTCGCGCTTGAGCACGGCAAAGGCGGGCAGGGTGTTGGGCAGTTTGATGGGCATGGATCAAGGCTCCTTGTGCGGGGCAGGGGGAACCTAGGCGCGGGCGCCCGCCCTGCCAAGGGCGGTGGCGACCATGTCGATGGCATCGGCCGTGTCGCGCACGGCTTCGACTTCGGCGGCGCTGACGCGGATGCCCCAGTTGCGCGCCATCGCTTCGTAAAGCGGCGCCCGATGGGCCATCGCGCGCGCATAGGCATACCGGATGAAACCGTCGGGATCGGCCTGATCGGCGGTGATGCCTTGCGCGTTCAGCCAGCCCTGCCACAGCGGCAAAAGAAATTCCGGCTTGTAATACATGGGCTTGGGATCGCGGTCGAACCGACGGATCAATTCCTGCGTGTGGCTGTCGGGGCCCTCGATCCAGACCATCAGGCAATGGGATGACAGGGTGTTCAGCACCTCGTCACGGGGGTCATCGGGGTCGACCACCTCGCAAATCGACCCGCCGGTATCGGCGATGAAATGAGGATAGGCATAAAGATCGCGGGCGCGGGCCACGAAGCTGGGCGTATCGAGCAGGGCGTTGATCTCGGCGCGGCGGTGCAGCGCCTGGCGCCGCATGTATTCATCGACATCCAAACCGCCACGGGCCGGGTCGCCGGGCTTTCCCAGAAAGCTCGACAGCGGCGCAAGATTGCCAAAGCTGATGTTCGAGCCGATGTAGATCGAATCCGACCGCAACAGTTCGGCCAGAAACGGCACCTGCATGGCCTGTCGTTTCAGATTGTCGGCGATGTGTTCGCCCATGTAGGCGGTGCCGATCCGGTAATCGACCGAATAGTGATACCAGGCCCCATCCGCCCGGAGGATGCTGGCCAGTCGCGTCTTGCCCAGCCCCGACATGCCGAACACGGCAAGGCGTTTTTCGGGGGCCGCGATCCAGGCGGCGGGGCTGTCGTACAAAAGCGGCATGGCGCGGTCCGATCCAAGGGCGTCGGCGCTTTCTAGCGCAGCGGCGCGGCGGGGAAAACCCGGCCCGTGACGGGCGTGCCGCCCCTAGGGCCGGGGCACCAGCCGGGTGATGCCGATATTGCCCGCCCGCGCCAGTTCGGGGTCAAGCGTCATGGCAATGTATTCCCCCCGCCGCCACAGCGCGCCCAGATCGTCGTAGTGGCGCGACAGCGGATGGCCGGATTGGCCGGTGGCGATGACAAAGACCGAACTGTCGGGATCGGCGAAATCATAGACGCCGCGATAGCCCGCGGCGTGAATATTGACGAAGGGATCGGGCAGCGTGCCGGGCGTGGCGGCACGGTTCAGCGTGAAATCGCCACCGCTGGTCGATTGCCGGATGTTGACGATCCAGGAAAACAGCCGCGTCTTGCCCAAGACCGGATGGTCATGGCGCGCCTCATGCGCGGTGCCCCAGCGCCAGCTTTCCACATCCGGTCCATAGCGTTCTTCGATCCATTGCAGCGCGTCGTCCAGTGCCATGCGCGCGATGTCGGTGCAGGTTTCGGTCGCGCCCGACTGGGCGATGTCGCACCACCGGCCAGCCCCGTCGATGTCGCGAAACACGCGTTCCAGAAAGATCGGTTCGAATTTCTGGAAGGCATCCGCCAAGGGGCCGATGTCGTCCTCGATCAGGCGTTGCTGCAAGGCGCGCATCCAGGCGGCATAGATCAGCGGCTCGGGCAGATGTTCGTTCATCTCGCCGTTCCAATCGGCCAAAAGCGCCAGCGCGCGTTGCCGCCGGCGTTCGGGTGTGCCGGCCGGGGCGGCTTGGGTGGTGAACCACAGATCGCGCGCCACCAGCGGCAAGATGTTGCGGGCGGCCGCCGATACGGTGTCGAGCTGCGCCTCGATGAAGCTGTCGCGGGTGTGGACATCGCGCGCCTCCATCAGGCGCGACAGCCGGGTGATGCGCTGCGTGTCGCCCCAGTCATGGGTCACATGCAGCGGAAAATCGCGCGCCACCGTGCGGTTGTTGGTGTTGCCCAGGATGCCGCCGGCGGGGTCCACAAAGCGCGGATTGGCAAAATAGAGCGTCGTGCCCTGCCAGCGGTTTTCGGCGATCCAGCCGCGGGCGGGCATGCGGGCCTGGGTGTCGTGCCCGGCCAACCGCCAGGGCATGCGCCCGATCATCTGCATCGCGATGCGCCCATCGCGGCTGGCCAGCATCAGGTTCTGCGCCGGGGCCACGAAATCTTCGCCCGCCGCCAAGGCCTCTTCGATGGTGCCGGCGCGCATCAGGCGCAAGCCCGTCTGGATCGAGGTGTTTTCGGCCGACAGCGCCGTCCAGGCCAAGCTCATCACATGGCCGGGCGGGGTGACGGCGGCGATGTCGAAATGCTGGCCCGGCAAGACCGGTCCGTTTTCGGTCCAACGCCGGGTGATGGTGACGTCTTGTGCCCCGGCCACCCGGATCACGCGACGGTCGGTGCGGAACGCCGCCCAGCCATCGGGGGTGCGGTATTGTTCGGGGTTGTCGGGGTTCAACGCCTCGACGAACAGATCGATATCGTCAAGATAGGCCGACGTAATCCCCCAAGCCAGGCGCTCGGATCGTCCGGCAAGGATCACGGGCATGCCGGGGATGGTGGCCCCGATCACGCCGCCGGTCGACAGCTCCAGCCGCGCCAGATACCAGATGCCCGGCGCGCTCAGCCCCAGATGCGGGTCGTTGGCCAACAGCGCCCCCGCGGCGGCCGCGCGCGCCGGCGTGGCGGCAAAGGCGTTCGATGCGCCCGCACGCCCCCGGCCCAGCGCATTGGGATGCAGCGGGTGGCGCGGGGCCGGCGTGGCTTGCGCAAAGCCGGGCAGGGGCGTTTCGAACCGATCTTGGTAGCGCGCCAACGCGGCCACGCCTTGGCCCGGTGCATCGGGCATCAGATCGGCCAGCCCCGCCGGGTCGGCCAGCGCCATCGACAGCCGGGCCCGCAAGATTTCTTCTTCGTGCTGGCCGGTCAGTTGCAGCGCCATCAGAAAGGTGACCGCCACGCTGTCGGCGGGCCGCCAAGGGGCAATGTCGGGGCTGAACAAGAACAGCTCCGGCGCGCCGCGCCCCAGCGCCTCTTGGTTGACGAGCCCGATCCAGGCGTTGACGCCATTGGCATAGGCATCCAGCGCCGCGCGCGTATCCGGGGCCAGCGCGTCGACCGAGGCGGCGGCCAGGTCATAGATATCCAGCCGGCGCGTCAGATCGTCGATCTGAAGGGTCGCTTCGCCGAAAAGTTCCGACAACCGGCCTTGGGCCGTGCGCCGCATCATCAGCATCTGCCACAGCCGATCCTGCGCATGCGCCAGGCCCAGCCCGAAGAACACATCGTCATCGGACGGGCCGAAGATATGCGGAACGGCAGCGGTGCTGCGCACGATTTCGACCGGCCCCGACAGGCCCGCGACCTGCCATTCGGCGTCATAATCGGGAATGGACCGCGCGCCGATCCACCAAACCGCCAGCCCCACGATCACCGTCAGGCCGACGGATGCCGTTCCCAAACGTACAAGCCAGCGCAGAACAAGGCCCATGGTCCCTCGGGGTGGTTCACCGCGCGACAGCTAACCGATCAGCCGATGTTTGCAAACGGGTGGATTGATGCCCATCACGGCAGGATACGGGTATACCGCGTGCCTTCCAGCGTGGCCCCCACGATCAAACCGGCCTGCCCGTAGACGACCGCGATCACCGGATCGGTCAGGGTGGTGCTGTCGACCCCCAGCATGCCGCCCCGGTCGCTGACCGCGTAGCGCACATCGCCGCCGATCGCCCAGCCGCTCGAGGCGCGGAAATCCTGCAAGGCCGCGTCGGTCATGAAAAAGATCGTGTGGGCATATTGTTGCGCGCCGATCTGCAAGCCAAAGGTGCCCGAGGTTGCCGAATAGTAATCAACCGTCACGCCGTTGATGCGCAAGGCCCCGCGGCCGTACGACCCGCCGAAGCCGAAACCGGCCTCGGTGATCAGCGGCATGACCAGCATGCCCTTGGCGATGGCGGCCAGTTCCTGCGCGCCGGGCACTTCCGCGTTCATGAAATCCAACGCCGCATCGACGCGCCCGTCGATGCGTTCGGACGCGCCGGAATTGATCCCGTTGTTGCAGGCGGCCAATAGCGGCAGGGCCGCAGCTGTGGTGATGAAATGCCGACGCGAAAAGCTGTGCATCCGAATTCTCCTGCTCATGACCTCGGGGCGGGTCTTGTGCCCGCGTTGATGGGCAAAGCTTACGCGCTTTGCCCTGGCGTGTCACGGCGGAAAACACCACCATTGGCGGTGGATCGCCGATCCGCCGCTAGCCGTTGAGGATCTGGGCCACGCGCGGCGCGAAATAGGTCAATACCCCGTCGCAGCCCGCGCGCCGAAAGCTCATCAGGCTTTCGAGCATCACCTTTTCGCCATCGATCCACCCGTTCGCGGCGGCCGCTTGGATCATGGCGTATTCACCCGACACCTGGTAGGCAAAGGTGGGCGCGCCAAAGCGATCCTTCACCTCGCGCACCATGTCGAGATAGGGAAGCCCCGGTTTGACCATGACCATGTCGGCGCCTTCCATCAGGTCGCGTTCGACGCAGGCCAGCGCGGCGCGGCGATTGGCAGGGTCGATCTGGTAGGTCAGCTTGTCGCCCTTGAGCGCGCCCGATGCCCCCACCGCATCGCGAAACGGGCCATAGAAGGCGCTGGCGAATTTCGCCGCATAGGACATGATCGTCACGTTCTGGTGGCCGTTTTCTTCCAGCGCCGCGCGGATCGCGCCGATGCGCCCGTCCATCATGTCGGACGGACCCAGGATGTCGGCCCCGGCTGCGGCCTGTGCCAGCGCCATCTTCACCAGCGCCGCAACGGTTTCGTCATTGACGATCACGCCGTCGCGCACGATGCCGTCATGGCCGTTGATGTTGTAGGGATCAAGCGCGATGTCGGTCATGATCGCGATCGGGATTCCGGCATCGCGAATGGCGCGGATGGCCCGGTTGGACAAATTGTCGGGGTTCCAGGCTTCGGCGCAGGTTTCGGTTTTCAGGCTGGGATCGGTATAGGGAAACAGGCAGATCGCCGGGATGCCCAGCGCGGCCGCCTCGCGTGCGGCGATCACGATCTTGTCCACCGATCGGCGCACCACGCCGGGCATGGAGGCCACGGGTTCTTCGATGCCGGTCCCGTCGCGCACGAACACCGGCCAGATCAGGTCATTCACGCTCAATTCATGTTCGCGCACCAGATTGCGCAACGGCCCCGAGGCCCGCAGGCGGCGGTGACGGATGGCGGGAAAGGCGGGCTGCGGCATGGGATCGGCTTCTTTCTGTCGGTGCTGCACAACCACAAGCGGTGCCACGATGCCGACCGAAGGGCAAGACTTGTGCGCAGCATGACCCCATCTTGATGGCAGGGCTGGCATCCCCCGCCGGGCTTGGCTAGGCTGCGCGGGGGCCCTGTTGGTCGGGTCGGCATGCAGGTTTCGCGCTTTTGGACGTTCTCGATCTTGTCACCGAAGTGATCGACCTGCGGTCGTTTTCGACCCTGTGGTACTGGATCGTTCTGGCGATCTTGTGGTCGGGGTTGACCCAATGGGTGCTTGGGGTGCCCTATCACATCGTTCAGCGGGCCCTGCGCGGCGACCCCGACAGCGCCCGCGAAGCGCGCCTTTTGGTCGAAATCAACGCCCGGCGCATTCTGGATGGCGCCCGAACCTCGGGCGTGGTGATGGCCGCGGCGGCGGGCTTTGCGATCAGTACGGGCGTGGTTCTGGGCTGGGTGTACCGCATCGAATTTGCCCAGGCGCTGGTCTTGCTGATCGTGCCGATCATCGGCGTTGGCGCTCTGTCGCTGCGGACCGCGCGGCGCCTGCGTGACAGCGGCTTTGACGGGCTGGAGGCACAATTGCGCCGGCATCGGCAGGTCGTGATGGCCTTCGCCATCGTGTCGATCTTCCTGACCGCCTTTTGGGGCATGTCGGTCAACGCCAGCTTCAGCGCGCTGCGCTAGACCTTGACACCGCGCCCCCACGGCGTAGGTCACGCGGCCATGATCCCTGCCGCCCGACATATCCTTGCCTCTGGCGCGCCCGAGGGGTTTGACGCCACGCTTGTGCTGAAAGAGCTGTCGAATGGCGGCGGTGCGCCGGTCTTGCACGTCGCGCGCGACGACAAGCGCATGGCGGCCATGGCGCGCGCCCTGGCCTTTTTCGACCCCACAGTAGCGGTGCTGTTCTTTCCCGGTTGGGATTGCCTGCCCTATGACCGCGTATCGCCCAATGCCGAGATTTCGGCCACCCGCATGGCGACCTTGGCCGCCCTTGCGGGGGGCTTGAGCGGGCCGTTCGTGGTGCTGACCACCTTGAACGCGGCCAGCCAGTTCGTGCCGGCGCGCGCGGTCCTGCAATCGGCTGCCTTTTCCGCATCGGTGGGCGCGCGCATCGACGAAGCGGGGTTGAAGCAGTTTCTGGTGCGCATGGGGTTCGTGCAAACGCCCACGGTCAGCGAGCCGGGCGATTACGCGCTGCGGGGGGGCATCATCGATGTCTGGCCGCCGGGGGCCAGCGGCCCGGTGCGGCTGGATCTGTTCGGCGATGTGCTGGACGGCGCGCGCCGTTTTGATCCGGCCACCCAGCGCACCACCGAAAAGCTGGACCGCGTGGAACTGGCGCCGGTGTCCGAGGTCATTCTGGACGAGGCGGCGATCACGCGGTTTCGCCAGAACTACCGCATCGAATTCGGCGCCGCCGGCACCGACGACCCGCTGTACGAAGCCGTCAGCGCCGGGCGCAAGCACCAGGGCGTGGAACATTGGCTGCCGTTTTTCCATGAGCGGTTGGAAACGCTGTTTGATTACCTGCCCGGCGCGCAGATCACCCTGGATGACCAGATCACCGCCCAACGTCTGGCCCGCTGGGACAGCATCGCCGATCAATATGACACGCGCAAAACCGCGCTGACCCAGAAGGGGCGGATGGACACGGTCTACAAGCCCGTGCCGCCGGGTCTGCTGTATCTGGATGACGCGGCGTGGACGCGCGCGATCGCCGCCCATCGCGTGGTGCAATTCGCCCCGATCCCCGCCGCGCCGGGGCCCGGCGTGATCGATGCGGGTGGGCGCGTCGGGCGCAATTTCGCCCCCGAGCGCCAGAACGAATCCGTCAGCCTTTTCGGGGCTTTGGCTGACTATATTCAAGCGCAGCGTGCCCACACGGCGGTCGTGGTCGCGTCCTGGTCCGAGGGCGCGCGCGAACGCTTGCAGGGGCTTTTGCACGATCAGGGATTGGGTGATGCCGGGCTTGCCCGCGATGCGCGGGGGATCGGCCCCAAGGGCAGCCTGACCTTGGTCGTATGGCCCTTGGACGAAGGGTTTACCGGCGCAGGGCTGACCGTCATCTCGGAACAAGATGTGTTGGGTGATCGCCTGATCCGGCCCAAGCGCCGCGTCAAGCGGGCCGAAAACTACCTGACCGAGGCGCAATCGCTCAGCCCCGGCGATCTGGTGGTGCATGTCGATCACGGGGTGGGCCGCTACAAGGGGCTCGAAACCATCACCGCGATGGGGGCGCCGCATGAATGCCTTTTGCTGGAATATGCCGGCGGCGACCGGCTGTATCTGCCGGTCGAAAACATCGAACTGCTCAGCCGATATGGCCATGACGAAGGGCTGCTGGATCGGCTGGGTGGCGGGGCATGGCAAGCCAAGAAGGCCAAGCTGAAGGAACGGCTGCGCCAGATTGCCGACAAGCTGATCCGGATCGCGGCGGAACGCGCCTTGCGCCGCGCGCCCATTCTCGAGCCGCCGGGCGACATGTGGGAAGCCTTTTGCGCCCGCTTTCCCTATGAAGAAACCGATGATCAGCTGGCCGCCATCGCCGATGTGCTGGATGATCTGGCCGCAGGCCGGCCGATGGACCGGCTGGTGGTGGGCGATGTGGGCTTTGGCAAGACCGAGGTGGCGATGCGCGCGGGCTTTGTCGCGGCCGCGCAAGGGCTGCAGGTGGCCGTCATTGCCCCCACCACGCTCTTGGCGCGCCAGCATGCCAAGACCTTTGCCGATCGGTTTCGCGGCTTTCCGGTCACGGTGCGCGCCTTGTCGCGCTTTGTGGGCCAGAAACAGGCCGATGAAACCCGTGCGGGTCTGGCCGACGGCCGCGTCGATATCGTGATCGGCACGCATGCGCTTTTGGCCAAGGGGGTCCGGTTCAAGAACCTGGGGCTTTTGATCGTGGACGAGGAACAGCGCTTTGGCGTCAACCACAAGGAACGGCTGAAGGAATTGCGCTCGGACATCCATGTGCTGACGCTGTCGGCCACGCCCATTCCGCGCACGCTGCAAATGTCGCTGACCGGCGTGCGCGATCTGTCGATGATCGGTACCCCGCCGGTCGACCGGCTGGCGATCCGCACCTATGTGTCGGAATTCGATGCCATCACGCTGCGTGAAGCGCTTTTGCGCGAACATTATCGCGGGGGGCAGTCGTTCTTTGTCGTGCCAAGGATCGAGGATCTGCCCGAGATCGAAGACTTTCTGCGCGATCAGGTGCCCGAGGTCAGCTTTGTCGTGGCGCATGGGCAGATGGCGGCCGGTGAACTCGACGATCGCATGAACGCCTTTTACGACGGCAAATACGATGTGCTGCTGGCCACGACGATCATCGAATCGGGCATCGACATCCCGACGGCCAACACCATGATCATTCACCGCGCCGACATGTTCGGGCTGGCGCAGCTTTATCAGATCCGCGGCCGGGTGGGGCGGGCCAAGACAAGGGCCTATGCCTATCTGACCACCAAGCCGCGCCAGAAACTGACGCCCGCGGCGCAGAAACGGCTGCGGGTCTTGGGCAGCCTCGACAGTCTTGGGGCGGGCTTTACCATTGCCAGCCAGGATCTGGACATTCGCGGCGCCGGCAACATCGTGGGCGAGGAACAATCCGGCCATGTCCGCGAGGTCGGGTTCGAGCTTTATCAATCCATGTTGGAAGAGGCGATCACCGCCATCCGCTCGGGCGTGGCCGAGCCGGTCGTGGCCGATGGGCAGTGGTCCCCCAGCATCAACCTGGGCGTGCCGGTGTTGATCCCGGAAACCTTCGTGCCCGATCTGGATGTGCGGCTGGGCCTGTACCGGCGGCTGAGCCAACTGGAAACAAAGGTCGACCTGGAAGGATTTGCCGCCGAATTGATCGACCGGTTCGGAACCCTGCCGCGCGAGGTCAACACCTTGCTCTTGGTGGTGCGCATCAAGGCGATGTGCAAGCGGGCCCATATCGCCAAGCTTGATGCCGGGCCCAAGGGGGCCGTGGTGCAGTTTCACAATGACAAATTCCCCAACCCGGCAGGGTTGGTGGCCTTTGTCCAGGCCGAGCAGGGGGCCGCGCGCGTCAAGGACAACAAGATCGTTCTGGCGCGCACCTGGCCGTCCGAGGCCGAGCGCATCAAGGGGGCCTTTGCCATCGCGCGCGACCTGGCACTTCACGCCGAGGGCAAGGCGGGCTAGCGCGCGCCGCACGCCCAGCGGCGGGCGATGATGTGCATTTCGGAACCGATAACGCCGGGGCTGCGTGCCCGGGTCAGGCCGGGTCGGTGTTGCGGGTCTGGGCCATGATCTCGTCGATCACATCGATCCAGAATGACGTCGGCTGGGCGCCGGATACCACATGCTGATTGGCCAGGATGAAACAGGGCACGCCGGTCACGCCGCGCGCACGGGCATGGGCATCGCGCGCGCGGATTTCGGCGCTGTCGGCGTCGCTGGCCAAAAGCTTGGCAACCACCGATCCCTCCATGCCGGCGGCGGTGGCGATGGACACCAGCGTTTCGGCATCGCCGATGTCGCGCCCATCGGTGAAATAGGCGCGGAAGAGCCCGGCCATCACCGGGGTCTGGCGGCCCTCGATGCCCGCCCAGTGGATCAACCGATGCGCATCAAGCGTGTTGGGCGTGCGGGTGATGCGGTCCAGGTTCAGCGCCAGACCCGCCGCTTCGCCTTGTTCGATGACCGGGCGATAGGCCTGCAACACGCCCTCGGGCCCGCCGAACTTGGCGATCATGTAGGCGCTGCGGTCCATGCCTTGCGCGGGCATGTCGGGATTCAGCTGGAAGGGGTGCCATTCGATGGCCAGCGGGTGGTCGGGGCGCGACTCGAGCGCGCGCGCCAGCCGGGTCCAGCCGATGAAGCACCAAGGGCAGATCGGATCGCTGAGGATATCGAGCTTGATCATGGGCGATCCTTCAAGATCTGGGCCAGGGCGCGCCGGTCGAGCTTGCCATTGGCCGAACGGGGCAGGGCCGGCAGCGGGATATAAAGCCGGGGTTGCTTGTAGCGTGCAAGCTGGCCATCGGCCAGTGCCGCCAGCGCCTCGGGCGTGGCGGTTCCGACATAGGCCAGCGCGATCACCTCGGTCTCGGCCTTGACCGCAAGGGCGAGGGCGGCACAGTCCACCACCCCCGGTGCCGATTGGAACAGCGTTTCGATTTCCAGCGGCGCCACCCGGAACCCGCCGGTGGTCAGCAGATCATCGCGCCGCCCGTGGTAGATCAGCGCCCCCTCGGCGTCTTGCGCGACCAGATCGCCGGTCAAAAACCACGCGCCGCTGAGCGGCAGATCCAGCCCCGTGGGCGCAAGATAGCCCAGCATCAGGCCCGGATCGCTGCGGTGGATGGCCAGAATCCCCGGCTGGCCGGGCGGTGCGGGCTGGCCATCTTCGGTCAGGATCGCAAGCCTGCGTCCGGCCTGTGGATAGCCCAGGCGGCCGAAGGGGGCCGGTCGGGCCGGGCTGCCCGACACGAAGGTCGAACATTCCGACATGCCCAGCGCTTCATGGATCGGCGTGCCGGTGGCCGCCTGCCAGCCTGCGCGCAAGGTTTCGGGCAGTTTTTCGCCCGCCGAAAGCGCGTGGCGCAGCTTGGGCAGATCAAGCCGGCCATCGCCGGACAAAAGCTTTCGAAACACGCCCGGTGCGGCGGCAAAGATCGTGGCGTCGTGGCGTTTGAGCAAAAGCGGCAGGGCCGCGATGTCGCTGCCCGGTGCGGGGATCAGCGCGGTCGCGCCCCGCGACCACGGATCCAAAAGCCCGGTGCCCAAGGTGAAGGTCCAGTTGAAAGCCCCGGCATGCAGCACGCGGTCGCTGTCGCGCAGCCCGTACCAGCCCTCCCACATCATGCGCCGCGCCCAAAGCGCGCGGTGGGCATGCGCCACCGCCTTGGGCTGACCCGATGAACCCGAGGTAAAGACGATATAGGCCAGCCGGTCGGGATCGCCCATGACGAAATCGGCCGGCGCATGGCGCGCAAGGGCGCCCGGATCGGTCAGGACCAACGCGCCCGTATCGCGCGGGCGGCTGACGCCGGGCGCGGCCAGGATCGCGCGGGGCGTCACGATGGGCATGATGCGGTCCAGTTCGCGCGCGGTCAGACCTTCGGCGGTGGGCACCGGGATCAGGCCCGCGGCGATCGCCCCAAGAAAGGCCAGCGGAAAGTCGGCGGTGTTGCCCAGCCGCAAAAGCACCCGGTCACCCGGCACCAACCCCTGTGCCAATAGCCCCCCCGCCGTGCCGCGCACCGCGGCTTCGAGGCGGGCAAAGCTCCAACGCTCGGCGCGTGCGGGCCCCAGCACGGCCAGCGCGATCTTGTCGGGGGTGGCGCGGCCTGCGTCCAGCACGCAATCGGCAAGGTTGAAGGGGCGGGGGCAGGGCTGCATGCTGCGCCGATTACGCCCGCGGGGCCTGCGTTGCAAGCCACCGCGCCGCGCGCAAAACCCGCGCGACAAAGACGAACCCAGCCTGATCCGACGGGTCCGCGCGACCGGTGTCGAACCCCCGTCGCACCCGCGGGATCTGGCCCGACCGCGCCCGCATCCGCGCGCGCAGCTTTGAGGAATTCGACGGCTGGGTGCGCCATGACGGCCAGGAATTCCTCTAGGCCCTGACCGGCGTGGTGCGGCTGCTGACCGGATTCTACGCCCGCCTTGACCTGAAGCGGGGCGACAGCGCTGCGTGCGACGCTGCGATGGGACGCACCGTGATTTCCTTGTCCGAAGATGACGCAACGATCCTTTGGCTGACCGCGCCGACATGATGGCCAAAGCCGCCGGCACCGCTGGGGCGGGTCAGCGGCTCAGCGGATGGGCGCGATCAGGTGCCGAAGGGCGGCAACCGCATCCTCGGCGCGCCAGATCTCATTGCCGATGGCAAAGAAATCGGTAACCGGCGCAAAGGCTTCGATCAGGGCGCGGTCCAGCGCGCCTTCGGCCACGACCGGCAATTCGATCATCTGTGACCACCACTCGAACAGCGCGTGATCGGCGCGCGGTCCTTCCGCAAGCGGGCTTTCGCCCAAGGGGCCGAAAGCGATGTAATCGGCCCCGCCTTCGCCCGCGGTCATGCCGTCATGGCGCGAGGCGCCGCAAAAGGCACCGATGATGGCATCCGCACCCAGCGTCTTGCGCGTGGCCCGCAGCTGGCGCGCCCCATCGGTCAGATGCACCCCGTCCAGTCCCAGCCGTTCGACCAGGCCCACATGCCCGGTCAGCACCAGTGGCACATCGCGGGCATGGGCCGCTTCGCGCAAACCATCGGCCGCGCGCGCCAATTGGTCCGCGTCGTCGCTGACCAGCGCCAGTCGCAAGCAGGCGATGGGTTCGGCATCCAGAACCGCCTGAAGGCGGGGCAGAAATGTCTCCAAGTCGAAACTCTGCGGCGTGACGATGTAGAGATTGGGTTGTTCGGATTGGGACATGTGCGGGCATCCTTGCGGCTTGGGCGGTGATACCGGGCAGGGGGGCGCAGGGCAATGGGGCGCTTGAAGCCGGGGGCGCGCCGGGCTAACGGCTGGCCCATGTCGCAACCAATGTCGCAACTCATGTCGCAAACGCCCCCCACGCCCCAACCCGTGTTCGTGCTGGTGCGCCCGCAGATGGGCGAAAACGTCGGTGCGGCGGCGCGGGGCATGTGGAATTTCGGGCTGGAGCGGATGCGCATTGTCGCGCCGCGCGATGGCTGGCCGAACCCGCGGGCCGTGGCGTTGGCATCCGGGGCGGGGCGGCTTCTCGATCATGCCGGGCTTTATGACGACCTGCCTGCGGCCATTGCCGATTGCACCTATGTCTTTGCCACCACCGCCCGGTCGCGCGGGATCACGGTGCCGATCCTGACGCCGGAAGAGGCGATGGTGCAGACGCGCGCGATGCTGGCCGCCGGCGGACGCGTGGCGGTGCTGTTCGGGCCCGAGCGCTCGGGGCTCGACAATGACGATATCGCGCGGGCCAACGCCGTCATCTCGGTTCCGGTCAACCCCGATTTTCCGTCGCTGAACCTGGCGCAATGCGTGCTTTTGTGCGGCTACGAATTCCGCCGGTCCGGCCCGGACAGCCCGCCCGCATCGGTGGATCTGGCCGCGACCGATTTCGCGACCCGCGCCGAGATCACGGCATTGGGTGACCACCTGGAGGCGGCGCTGGACCGGGCCGGATTCTTTTTTCCCGATACCAAGGCCGCGCGGATGAAGCGCCACCTGCGCCAGATCTGGAGCCGTCTGCCCCTGACCCGATCCGATGTGGCGACCTTTCACGGGATGTTTCGCCAGATCGTCGGCTGGGCCGAGGGAAAGCGCGGCAAATCCTGACCGCGTGGGCGTTGGCCGGTGGGGTGACATGCGTGTTTTTGCAAAGATGCCGCCGGGGTTCGGCCAAGGACAGCTTGCCGCGGTCGCTTGAAGGGGCGCGTGGCGCGCGATAGGTCTGGGCGACAGACAAGGGAAGACAGAGCATGGCCCAGACGCGCAGCATTTTCCAAGACGTGGACCACGCACAAAAACCGGCCGCCACCCCGGGGGGCGTGAGCCGCGACACCGGGCCCGCGCGGGCGCGCGTCAGGGCGTGGTTGCTAAGCCTGTTTGCGCTGGTGGTGCTGATGGTGGCGGTGGGCGGTCTGACGCGGTTGACGGATTCGGGCCTGTCGATCACCGAGTGGGCCCCGCTTTCCGGCGCGGTGCCGCCCTTGACGGCCGAAGACTGGCAGGCCGAATTCGATGCCTACAGGCAGATCCCGCAATACCAGCTGATGAACCGCGGCATGAGCCTTGAGGAATTCAAGGTCATCTACTGGTGGGAATGGGGTCACCGGCAACTGGGCCGGGTGATCGGCCTGGTCTGGGCGCTGGGCTTTGTGGCCCTGTGGCTGACGCGCAGCATTCCCGCGGGCTGGACGGGGCGGTTGGTCTTGTTGGGCGGCTTGGGCGGTTTGCAGGGCGCGATCGGCTGGTGGATGGTTCATTCGGGCCTGCAAGAGGGGATGATTTCGGTTGCCTCCTATCGCTTGGCCACGCATCTGGGGCTGGCCTTTCTGATCTTGGGGCTGATCGCGTGGTTCGTGATGAAGCTCGGCCGGGACGAGGCGCAGCTGATGGCCGCCCGCCGCGAAAGCGATCGCAAGCTCAAGGGCATGGCCACAGGATTGTTGCACCTGAGCTTCGTGCAGATCTTGATCGGGGCCTTGGTGGCCGGCATCGATGCGGGCCGCAATTACACCGACTGGCCGCTGATGGCGGGGGGGCTGACGCCGCCCGGAATGTGGGCGCTGGAGCCTGCGTGGCGCAACCTGTTCGAAAATGACGGCACGGTGCAGTTCATTCACCGCATGGTGGGTTACGCGGTTCTGGTTCTGGCGATCGGTGTCTGGTTCGCGGCCCGGCGCACGGCGCGCCTGGCCACGCGGCGGGCCTTTGACTGGGTGCTGGTGGCCGTGTTCGCGCAGATGGTGCTGGGTGTGGTCACGGTGATGCATTCCTCGCCCTGGTACATCGCGATCTGGCACCAGCTGGGCGCGGTCGCGGTGCTGACGCTGGTGCTGCGGGCCCGGTTTCTGAGCCTCTACCCCCTGGCGCAAAGCGTGAAGGGGCCCCGCGCATGAGCGCGCTGTCGGAATTGCTGGCCTTTCAGCGCGACACCGAGGCGCTGGCCCAGGTCATGGGGCGGCTGGGGTGGGACCAGGAAACCATGATGCCGGCCGGGGCTGCCAATCAGCGGGGCGATGAAATGGCCGCGCTCGAAAGCGTGTTGCATGCCAGGCGCACCGATCCGCGGCTGGGCGCGTGGCTGGCCGAAGCGCGTGCCCAAACCGCCGTTGAGGCCGCACAGCTGCGCTTGATCGCGCGGTCCTATGCGCGGGCCTGTCGGGTGCCGGCCGATCTGGCCGCACAGATCGCGCGCGTGACCTCGCTGGCGCAGGGCAAGTGGGCGGCCGCGCGCAAGGCCGAGGATCTGGCGGGTTTTCTGCCCGTCCTGGCCGAGGTGATCGCGCTGCGCCGGGCCGAGGCGCAAGCCCTGGCCGGCGATGGCGGTGGCGCTGCCTATGACGCGGCGCTCGAGGGCTACGAGCCGGGCATCACGTCGGATCAGATCGCGGCCTTGTTCGACCGGATGCGCCCGCGGCTGGTGGCGTTGCGCGCGGCGTTGCGTGACGCCCCCGAGGCGCCGGTGTTGCAGGGGCATTTCCCGCGCTCCGCCCAGTTGGCGCTGGCCCATGAGGTGGCGGCGGCCTTTGGCTATGACCTGAACCGTGGGCGGATCGACGAAGCGGTGCATCCGTTTTCGTCGGGTTCGCACAACGATGTGCGCATCACCACGCGCGTTGACGAAACCGACCCGCTGGGCTGCATCTATTCCACCATCCACGAGGTGGGCCATGCCGGATACGAACAAAACATCGCGCAGGACTACGGGCTAAGCGTGCTGGGCGCGGGTGTGTCCATGGGGGTGCATGAAAGCCAAAGCCGCATCTACGAAAACCAACTGGGCCGATCGCCGGCGTTTTGCGATTGGCTTTATGGGCGGATGCGCGATCATTTCGGGCCCTTGTCGGTGGCGGGCCCTGCGGATTTTGCCCGCGCCGTCAACCGGGTGACCAGCGGCTATATCCGCACCGAGGCCGACGAGGTGCATTACAACCTGCACATCATGCTGCGCTTCGATCTGGAGCGGGCCCTGATCGGCGGCGATCTGGCGGTTGCCGATCTGGAGGCCGCCTGGAACGACCGTTTCGCCGCGGATTTCGGGGTGGCGGTGGATCGCCCGTCAAACGGTGTGTTGCAAGATGTGCACTGGCCCGTGGGTCTGTTCGGCTATTTCCCGACCTACAGCCTTGGCAATGTCTATGCCGGCTGCCTGAACGCCGCGCTCCGGGCGGATCTGCCCGGGCTGGACGACCGCCTGTCGCAAGGCGACGTGACGCCGGCGCTGGGATGGCTGCGCGACAATCTGCAACAGCACGGCGGCTTGCGCGACCCGCACGAGACGATTGCGCATGCCACCGGATCGGCGGTCAGCGAAGAACCGCTGCTCAGCTATCTCGAGACGAAATACGCCGCGCTCTACGGGCTTTGACGCTGTGACAGGTAAGAGGCGCACCCGGTCAGCGCGGCATAATCGTCGCGCACCACGAACACGCCGAAGCGCTGCATGAAATCGGCAAAGCGGCCCTTGGCCCGAAGCGCCTGGGCGAAATCGAACCGTGCAAGATAGGGGGCAATCGCGCGTGTCACGCCCCCCACCAGGTAGATCCCGCCGACCGGCAGATGCGCCAGCGCCAGATCACCGACGACAATGCCCATGATGCGCACGAACTGCGCGCCGGTGGCGCAGGCCTTGGGCTCATCGCTGGACAGCCGCGCCATGATCTCGGCCGGGGTGCAGTCTTCGCCATGCAGGGCGCGGTGCAGATAGCTGATGCCGCGGCCCGACAGGACCTCTTCGACCGAGGCAAAGCCGAAGTCTTGCATCATCGCGGCCTGCAGGCGGGCCAGTTCCCCGGTCACGGTGGGCAGGCTGACATGGCCCGCCTCCGAGGGGGGCACGAAGCGAACGCGGTCATGATCGAAAACGGGGCAGGCATTGAACCCGGTGCCAAGACCCACCACCAGCTTCGTGGCATGCGCGGCGGCATCGGGTTGCGGGATGACGATATCCAGATCGGCGGCATCGATATGACCGATGGCATGGCCTTGAGCCTGCAGATCGTTCAGGACCGCCACCCGGTCGGTGCCGATCATCGCCGTCAGCGAGGCGCGATCGACCCGCCAGCCAAGGTTTGTCAGCGCGGCCACCCCATCTTGCACCGGGCCCGCCGCCGCGACGCAGACGCCCGTGATCTGGCGGGCGTCGATGCCGGCCTCGGACAGGTAGCGCGCCAGAACGGCCGCCAGATCGGCATGCGCGTCATTGCCATAGCGCTGGACGGTCTGCCGGTCGACCCTGGCGCCATGCGCCAGCGCCACCCGCGTGTTGGTGCCACCGATATCGGCCACAAGGCTCCATGTATCGTCACCCTGGTGTTGCTGCATCTCGATTGCCTTGCCTCAACCGCGCCATCTTTGCGCCAGCGGGTGATAGGACGGTTTCGCCGCTTTTGCCAAGCGGTCGAAATCTGCACGCCGGCGTTCGGGCTGAACGGCATCGCCGCAGGTCTGTGCCGGCTTGAACGGATCCGACGCCTTGGTTTGGGTGCATCGTGCGTCGGGGCCGCGCGGGGCCGGCCCATGATCTTGCCGCGCCGCCCATCCTGATGCGCGCGGCCATCTGGTTTTGTTAGCGCTAACATGATATCCCCGCCCCGACTCGCAAGATGCAGGGGGCTGGAAGATGACATTGGATGGGCGCATCGCGGCGGTCACGGAACGGATCGTGGCCCGCTCGGCCGAGACGCGGGGGCCCTATCTGGCTAGGATGCGCCGGCTGGCCCAGGATGGTCCGCGTCGGGCGCATCTGTCTTGCGGCAACCAGGCGCATGCCTATGCCGCGATGGGGGATGACAAGGATGCGCTGGTGGCGGCGCGCCTGCCCAACATCGGCATCGTCACCGCCTACAACGACATGCTGTCGGCCCATCAGCCGTTTCAATCCTATCCCGACCAGATCAAGGCCGCGGCGCGCCGGGTGGGGGCCACGGCGCAGGTGGCCGGTGGTGTGCCGGCGATGTGCGACGGGGTCACGCAAGGCCAGGTGGGGATGGAGCTGTCGCTGTTTTCGCGCGACGTGATCGCGCTGGCGACCGGCGTGGCGCTGTCGCACAACACCTTTGACGCGGTGCTGTATTTGGGCGTGTGCGACAAGATCGTGCCGGGGCTGGTGATGGCAGCGGCGAGCTTTGGGTATCTGCCCGGGCTCTTCGTGCCGGCGGGGCCCATGGTGTCGGGCCTGCCAAATGACGAAAAATCCAAGGTGCGCCAGCAATTTGCCACCGGGGCCGTGGGCCGTGACGTGCTGATGAAGGCCGAGATGGACAGCTATCACGGGCCGGGCACCTGCACCTTTTACGGCACCGCCAATTCCAACCAGATGCTGATGGAATTCATGGGCCTGCATCTGCCCGGTGCGTCCTTTGTCAACCCAGGCACAGCCTTGCGCGCGGCGTTGACGGATGCGGCCACCGAACGTGCCGCGGCGCTGACCGCGCTTGGCCCAAGCTACACGCCGGTTTGTGACATCCTTGACGAACGGGCCTTCGTGAACGGGATCGTGGGGTTGATGGCAACGGGCGGCTCGACCAATCTGGTGATCCACCTAGTGGCGATGGCGCGGGCGGCGGGGGTGATCCTGACGCCGGCCGATTTCGCCGATATCTCGGCGGCAACACCCCTGATGGCGCGGGTCTATCCCAACGGCCTGGCCGATGTGAATCATTTCCACGCCGCCGGCGGGCTGGCCTTCATGATCGGCGAGCTGCTGGATGCCGGCCTGCTTCATCCCGACACGCAGACCGTCGCGGGCCGCGGCTTGGCCCGCTACACACAGGAGCCGAAACTGCACGACGGCCAGCTTGCCTGGGTGGCCGGGTCAAGGGACAGCCTCAACGACAAGATCCTGCGCCCCGCCCGCGATCCGTTCCAGCCCAGCGGCGGTCTGGTGGAACTGGTGGGCAATCTTGGGTGCGCGGTGATGAAGGTCTCGGCGGTCGATCCCGCCCGCCACATCATCGAGGCCCCCGCCGCAGTCTTCGACGACCAGGCGGCGGTCAAGGCCGCGTTCCAGCGCGGCGATCTGAACCGCGACGTGGTCGTGGTGGTGCGCTTCCAGGGACCGCGTGCCAATGGCATGCCCGAACTGCACGCGCTGACCCCGCTTTTGTCGGTGCTGCAAGACCGCGGGCACAAGGTGGCGCTTGTCACCGATGGGCGCATGTCGGGTGCCAGCGGCAAGGTGCCGTCAGCCATTCACCTGACCCCCGAGGCCTTGGATGGCGGGCTGATCGGCCAGCTGGCCGATGGCGACAGGATCCGGCTTGACGCCGCAACGGGCCAGATCGACGTGCTGACCCCGGGCGTGGCCGACCGGCCCGTGCATCAGCCCGATCTGTCGGCAAACGGCCATGGGGTGGGGCGCGAATTGTTCGACCTGTTTCGCCGAAACGCCGGCCCGGCCAGCTTGGGTGCCGGTGTCGTGCTCTAGGTTTTCGGGTTTCATCTTTCCATAAATATGCAAATTTCGCCGCAGAAAGCCGTGCCATGACCCCGCAAGAGCAATCCGTCGCAACCCGCGCCATCGCCGCGCGCGCCCCGATCATCCCCGTCCTTGTGCTTGATGATGCATCGGTGGCGCGCGCCTTGGCCGAGGCGCTGGTGGCGGGCGGTCTGCCCGCGCTGGAAGTCACCTTGCGCACGCCCGCAGCGCTTGCCGCGGTGCGGGCCATGGCCGATGTGCCGGGCGGGATCGTGGGGGCGGGCACATTGCTGACGCCGGCCGATATCCGCGCGGCCAAGGACGCCGGGGCGCGGTTCGGCGTGTCGCCCGGGGCCACGCCCCGCCTGATCGCCGCCGCGGCCGAAATCGGTCTGCCGCTTTTGCCCGGTGCGGCCACCGCCTCCGAGGTCATGGCCCTGTGGGAGCAGGGCTATGACATGGTCAAGTTCTTTCCGGCCGAGGCCGCGGGCGGTGCGCCGGCCTTGGCGGCCATCGGCGCGCCGATCCCGCAGGTCGCGTTTTGCCCCACGGGCGGCATTACCGCGGATACGGCCGCGCGCTACCTGTCCTTGCCCAATGTGATGTGCGTGGGGGGATCCTGGGTTGCGCCCAAGGACAAGATCGCGGCGCGCGACTGGTCGGCCATCACCGAATTGGCCCGCAGCGCGGCCGCATTGGCGCGCTAGGCGCCCAAGCCATCGACGAACCGCAGCAGCCGGGTGATGGCCAGATCGAATTCGGCATCGGGCAGCGTCAGCGCCACCCGCAAATGGCCGGCGGCCGCCTGGCCGAAACTTTCGCCCGGCATCACCGCCACCTGTTGGTCTTCCAAAAGGCGGGCGGCGAATTCGGCCCCGCTGAGCCCCGTGGCCCGAATATCCAGCATCACATACATCGCGCCTTGCGGCGGGATGGCACGGATGATCGGGTGGCCCGCGATGCGTTCCAGCAACCGCGCCCGCCGTCGCGCGAAGGGCGCCGCCACGGCGGCCTCGACCGCGGCGCCTTGGCCCAGGGCAAACAGGCCTGCATCCTGAATATAGCCGGGCACCCCATAGGTCGTGTGGGTGGCCAGATTGACCATATGCGCAATCACCGCCTCCGGGCCGCAGACCCAGCCCAGACGGGATCCGGTCATCGCGTGACTTTTCGACAGGGATCCCACCGTCAGCGTGCGCGCGGCCATGCCGGGCAGGGCGGCGATGGGCTGGTGGCGACCGGCCCAGATCTGGGTGTCATAGACTTCGTCCGAGATCACCCAAAGATCATGATCCTGTGCGATGGTGGCGATACCGTGCAGGCTGGCCGTGGAATAGACCGCGCCGGTGGGGTTGTTGGGGCTGTTGATCAGCAGCGATCGGGCCCCGGGCGCGGCGGCGGCCAAGGCCGCCAGATCGGGCTGGAAACCGTCTTCGCTGCGCGCGCCCACGGCGATGGGCCGGGCGCCCACGGCGCGGATCGTGCCGGGGTAGGTGACGTAATAGGGGTCGATCATCAGCGCGCCGTCGCCATCATCGCACACGGCGTGATGGGCCGCGAACAGGCCCGCTTGCGCCCCCGGGGTGATCAAGATGTTTTGCACCCCATAGCCCACCCCGTGCCGGGCCGACAGCCGGGCTGCCACCGCTGCGCGCAGCCCATCGGTGCCGGGAACGGCGGCATAGCCCGTGTGACCATCGCGCGCGGCCCGGCACAGGGCATCCACGATGTCGGGCGCGGTGCCGATGTCATGCTCGCCGATGGTCAATTCCAGAACGGCCATGCCGCGCGCCTTCATCGCGCGGGCGCGGTAAAAGATGGCCCAGCCATCATCCCCATCGCCGGTCAGGGTCGCAATGCGACGTGACGGTTCGGGCATGGCGACATTCTCCGATCGTGGGGATTTTTGTCAGATGCGCATGCCCCGCGCCCAAGGGCAAGCCCGGCTTAGTCCGGGTCGGCCATGGCGCGTCGCCCGTCGGTCGCCGTGGTCGGCCAGTCGCGCAGCACCAGATCGTAGCTTTCCTTCAGCCGTGCGCGCAATTCCTCGGGCGCGGTTTCCCAAGGCAGCACCACCCAGCCGCCCCCGGTGAGGTACGGGGCCGATGCCGGCTGGCTGCGCCGGATCATCGCCAGCGCATGCGCCAGGCCGGCCGTACGCACCGAAAGGCCCGCGCCGGTGTCGGTGTAGGCGGCGAACATGTGGCCGTGGATCTTCCAAACGACGGTCTCTGGTCCAAAGGGCTGATCCCTGACCGCTTCGGGAAGTGTCCGGCAATATCGATCGACGAATTCATGGCGCATTTGTTGCGTATACAAATATATACCGGGCGGCATGTCAAAATCATCCTGTGGGTGAATGGGCCGGACATGCTGCCGCAGGGGGGGCGGGGACGGGTCGTGGTTTTCAACCCGCGCGCAACCTGATAGGCCACGGGCGCTGCGCCCCGCGCGTCGAAAGGCATGCCATGGTCGAGATCAGACTTCGAAATTCCCGCACAAGGCGCATCGAGCCGCTAAAGCCCACGGTCATCCCCGACCGGGTCGGGATGTATGTCTGCGGCCCCACCGTTTATGAGCGCGCGCATCTGGGCAATGCGCGCCCGGCGGTGGTGTTCGATGTGCTCTATCGGCTGTTGCGTCATGTCTATGGGCCGCAGGCCGTCACCTATGTGCGCAATTTCACCGATGTGGATGACAAGATCAACGCGCGTGCCGCCCAGACCGGCCGGCCCATCGGCGAGATCACCGATGAAACCATCGGCTGGTATCTGGACGACATGGGCGCGCTGGGTGTTCTGGAACCCGATCACATGCCGCGCGCCACCGCCTTTATCGGCCAGATGATCGCCATGATCGCCGATCTGATCGCGCGCGGGCATGCCTATGTGGCCGACGGGCATGTGCTGTTCGCGGTGGCAAGCTTTCCGGCCTATGGCCAGCTGTCGGGCCGCTCGGTCGATGACATGATCGCCGGCGCCCGGGTCGAGGTGGCCCCCTACAAGCACAACCCGATGGATTTCGTGCTGTGGAAACCCTCGACCGACGATCTGCCGGGATGGGACAGCCCCTGGGGGCGCGGGCGGCCCGGCTGGCACATCGAATGCTCGGACATGGCCCATGAGCTGTTGGGCGCGAGCTTCGACATCCATGGCGGCGGCAACGACCTCCTGTTCCCGCACCACGAGAACGAGATCGCGCAAAGCTGCTGCGCCCATCCCGAGGGGCAGTTTGCCCGCATCTGGATGCACAACGAGATGCTGCAGGTCGAGGGCAAGAAAATGTCCAAGTCCTTGGGCAATTTCTTCACCGTGCGCGACCTGCTTGATCAGGGCGTGCCCGGCGAGGTGATCCGCTTCGTGTTCCTGTCCACGCATTATTCCAAGCCGATGGATTGGACAGCGCGGAAGGCCGAGGAGGCGGAGAGGACATTGACCAAATGGTATCGGCAAGTCGGCGTAAGCACGGCGGGTGAACCAGATGGGTCCGTTGTGGATGCGCTGGCGGATGACCTCAATACACACGAGGCGCTGACGCGATGCCACGCGCTTTCGAACGCGGGTGATGTGTCAGGGCTGCGCGGGAGCCTCCGGTTGCTGGGTTTGCTCTCGGATGGCATCCCAGAATGGGCGCGGCCTCCGGGATTTTCAGATGCCGAGACGGGCTTGATCCGCGACCTTCTTCAAAGGCGCGACAAAGCGCGGGAAGAAAAAGCGTGGCAGAAAGCCGATTTGATCCGCGACGGTTTGTCGGACGCAGGCGTGATCGTGCGGGATACC
>JBEAQJ010000085.1:0-23795 GCA_041163945.1 Pseudomonadota bacterium | reverse complement strand
CAAAGTTCCAAGGGAGACGTTACCGTCGCTACGTAACTGCGATGGTTATGCCGGCAGGCCGGAGTACCACCCGTGACAGAGGCGCGTGCGTTGGCGTCTTGCGGCGGGCATATGAGGCCGTTTTCATCGCCATGCAAGACAATTTTTTGCGACAGGAAATTAATTTTGAACGCACTGGAAAACGGGCACAGCAGCGCCCGTTCGGGGGGGATCAAACGCCGTGGCTGCGGTCGTAACCGTTGACCTTCGCGGGCATCCAGTGCGCGGTCAGATCGCAATCGAAAATTTCGACCAGCAGCGGGTAACAGGGCGCCGAATCCGAGGAATGTTCCGACCCGCAATCGCCCCCCGGACAGGCCGACAAGGCCCCCAGCAGGTCGATTTCGGCCAAAAGATCAAGATGATCGCCCGGCCGCACGGGCGAGGCTTTCATGAAATACTGCCCGGTGTCACGGGTGAAACCCGTGCACATGAACACGTTGAGCACATCATGCACATGCCGTTCGGCTTCGGCCAAAGTCAGGCCGGTTTCCTCGGCCAGCGCCCGCGTCAGGTTGGAATGGCAGCAGTGGTGATACTGGCCGCCATCGGACAACAGACAATGCGTGTAGGGATCGCAGCGCGTGCCGATCACGTCATGGACCGCCCCGCCGTAATCGTCGAACCCGTACCAGTCCAGCGTATCGGCCACGATGCTGGCCATCGGGCGCAGATGCGGCAGGCTGGACCAAAGACGGTCCCCGGTGGTGACATGGGTGCCGTGCAGGGCGCGCGTCTTGCCGGAAAAGAATCGCTCTGTCAGATCATGGGCGTGCCACAGGTTCAGATCGCCCACCTGTGGACCCTCGATCGACCGAATGCGGATCACCTGCCCGGCCCGGGCACGAAAGCAGCGCGCCGCGCGCGGCGGGATTTTCACACTGTCGCGCAGAACCAGCCCGCGTTGGGCCTGCGCGATCACATCTTCTGACAGCGCGGGCAGGGTTGCGACCGGGTAGCAAACGACGGGCGCGATGGCGCGGCGGGCGGCGGCATCGGCGGGGGGCGGCGAAACGTTCGGGCGGCGGTTGGGCATCTGTGGATCACCTGGCGCTTGGCGCATGCGGGCGGGCACGTGCCGCCCAGCATATGGCGTGCCGCGATCGGGCGCAAAGGCCAGAATGGATCAATGCCCAGCAGCCCCAGCGCGGCCGCACCCGGTGCACAGCCGATCTGCGGTGGTGCGCAAGGACATGGCGCGCGCGACAGGATATGAGATGCCCCAAAAGGAGTGCGCGCCATGACCCCAAGCCATCACAGCCCCAGCGGCGCCCGGATCGGGCATGTGCATCTGAAGGTATCCGATCTTGCGCGATCCATCGCCTTTTACAGCGATGTGATCGGGCTTGAGCTGCAACAGCGCTACGGCCAACAGGCGGCATTCCTGGCATTCGACGGCTATCACCACCATCTGGGGCTGAACACCTGGCACAGCGCGGGCGGGCCACGCCCGGCCCCCGACGCGACGGGGCTCTATCACACGGCGTTTTTGTATCCGGATCGGGCGGCGCTGGCACGCGCGGTGCGCCGCGTGATCGCAGCCGGGGTCGGCCTGGATGGCGCGGCCGATCACGGCGTTTCGGAAGCGGTCTATTTCAGCGATCCCGATGGCAATGGCATCGAGCTTTATTGCGACCGCGCCCCCGAAGACTGGCCGCGCGATGCCCAGGGCGCGCTTCGGATGGGCAATGCGCCGCTCGATCTGGCCGGGCTCTTGGCCTTGGCATAGGCTGCAGATGTGCCGGGCCGGCAGGACGCGCGCGAAGCGGTGGACAGCGCGGCGCGCAGGCGTCATGCTGAGCCGCCAAGATAGGAAAACCCGATGCGCAAATTCCTGGTGGTGCTGGACGACACCCGCGAATGCCTGAACGCGATGCGTTTCGCCGCGATGCGCGCTGCCCATACGCAGGGTGGCGTGGAAATCCTGTCGGTCATCCCGCCGGATGAATTCAACCACTGGATCGGCGTGGCCGAGGTGATGCGCGCCGAAGCGCGCGAACGGATCGAAGCCCATTTCAATGTTTTCGCCAAATGGATGCATGATCGGCAAGGCATAGACCCCAGCCTGGTCATCCGCGAAGGGGAGCCGGTGACCGAGATCTTGGACCATATCCGTGCCTCGCCCGAGATCGGGGTGCTGGTGCTGGGGGCCGCCGCCGGCAAGGGCGGGCCAGGGCCGCTGGTCACGGCGATGGTGCGCCAGGCGGGCAGCCTGCCCGTGCCCATCACCATCGTTCCGGTCGAATTGAGCAAGGAACAGCTGGAAAGCATCACCTGATCCGGGCTGTTTTAGAACGGTTCCAAAACTTGACACTGCTTGGCCGGAACCGCATATCTGGTCAAAGCCAAAGGACGCCGCACATGTTCATCCAGACCGAATCCACGCCCAATCCCGCGACATTGAAGTTCCTGCCCGGCCAAAGCGTGCTGGATCTGGGAACGGCCGATTTCCCCAGCGCCGAAGCCGCCGAAAAATCGCCCTTGGCCATGCGCATTTTCGCCGTGTCGGGTGTGACGGGCGTGTTCTTCGGAACCGATTTCGTGACCGTGACCAAGGCCGAAACCGTGGCCTGGGACCATATCAAGCCCGCGATCCTGGGCGCCATCATGGAACATTACCAATCGGGCGCCCCGGTGATGGACGGCGAAGCCAGCGGTACCGGCGGCCATGCCGAACACAGCGGCGAAGACGCTGAAATCGTCGGCCAGATCAAGTCGTTGCTTGACACCCGCGTGCGGCCGGCCGTGGCCCAAGACGGGGGCGACATCACGTTTCACGGGTTTGAGCGGGGCGTGGTCTACCTGCACATGCAGGGTGCCTGCGCGGGCTGCCCATCCAGCACGCTGACGCTGAAGATGGGCATCGAGAATTTGCTGCGCCACTACATCCCCGAAGTGCTTGAGGTGCGCCCTGTCAACCTCTGATCCGCTGATCTTGGCCTTCGACACATCGGCCGCGCATTGCGCGGCCGCTTTGTTGTCGGGCGAAAGCCTGCTGGCCGCAGCCCATGAGCCGATGGGCAAGGGACAGGCCGAGCGCCTGATGGTGCTGGTCACCGAGGTGATGGCGGCGGGCGGCGCGGGCCTGTCTGATCTGGATGCGATCGGGGTGGGTGTGGGCCCGGGCAATTTCACCGGCATCCGCATTTCGGTGTCGGCGGCGCGCGGGCTGGCCTTGGGCCTGGGCATTCCCGCCGTTGGCGTCAGCACGCTCGAGGCGCTGGCCCATGGCTTGCCACGCCCGATCACGGTGATCGAGGATGCCCGCCGGGGCGAGGTTTATGTTCAGGAATTTGATAGCACGGGCGGGGATGACCCGCTGTTGCTGACACCGGGCGATCTGCCGCATGTCATCGCAGGCGGCGCTGTCACCGGATCGGCGGCGGGGCTGGCGGCGGCGGCGCTGCCGGGGTTGGCGGTTTTGCCACCGGCGCTGCCGCTGGCCGAAGCCATCGCACGGATCGCCGCGCAGCGTTTTCGCAACCCGGACCTGCCGCGCCCGGCGCCATTGTATCTGCGCGCCGCAGATGCGGCCCCGTCGCGCCACCCATCGCCGATGATCTTGCCCGCATGACGCCCGCCCGCATGGCCCAGATTCACGCGGCCGCCTTTGCCGACCATGGCCAGATCTGGACCAAGGCCGATATCGCGGCGCTGCTGGCGCGCCCGCACACGCGCGCCATCAGCCTTGGACGCCATGGGTTTGCCTTGCTGCAAGTGCTGGCGCCCGAGGCCGAGATCTTGACCATCGCGGTCGACCCCGCGATGCAAGGCCGGGGCCACGGGACCGCCTTGGTGCAGTTGGTGATCGATGCAGCCCGGACCGCCGGCGCCGAGACACTGTTTCTGGAGGTCGCGGCCGACAATGCGGCGGCGCGCGCGCTCTATGCCCGTGCCGGTTTCGCGCCAACCGGCCAGCGGCGCGGCTATTACGCCCGCGCCGGATCGGCGGCGGTCGACGCGCTGACGCTAACCCTTGTGCTGGGCGCCCAAATTCCCGGCAGTCATCGCAAAAGCTGACGCTGCGGCAGCCCCACCAACCCTTGCATGTGACAGAATCCAGTTGACCCTCTGGCCGGGGTTTGCCCTTAATCGGCCGGGGATAGCTCGCATATCTTGCACAGAATCGTGATCGGCGGCGGAATTGACGCGCCGCGGATCATTTCAACCGGGAGATCAATCAGATGACCACAAAGACCACGCTGATGGGCGCCGCCGCTGCCTTGGCCCTGTCCGCATCGGGCGCGCTGGCCGAAGGGCCGGCGATCATTTTCGACCTGGGCGGCAAATTCGACCGCTCGTTCAACGAAGCCGCGTTCAACGGGGCGGAATTGTGGGCTTCGGAAACCGGGGGCACCTACCGCGAGATCGAACTGACCTCGGACGCTCAGCGCGAACAGGCGATGCGCCGCTTGGCCGAAGCGGGTTCGAACCCGATCGTGATGGCCGGCTTCAGCCAGGCAACCCCGCTGTCGGTCGTGGCGCCCGATTACCCGGACACGACCTTTGTGATCATCGACGGTGTGGTGGATGCGCCCAATGTGCGCTCGGTCATCTTCTCGGAACATGAAGGGTCCTATCTGGTGGGCATGCTGGCCGCGATGGCATCGGAATCGGGCACGGTCAGCTTCGTGGGCGGCATGGACATTCCGTTGATCTCGCGCTTTGCCTGCGGCTACGCGCAGGGTGCGGCGGCGGTGAAATCCGACATCACCGTGATCGCCAACATGACCGGCACGACGCCGGCGGCCTGGAACGATCCGGTGCGCGGCGGCGAACTGACCCGCGGCCAGATCGCGCAAGGCGCGGATGTGGTCTTTGCCGCTGCCGGCGGCACGGGCCTGGGCGTGCTGCAGGTTGCCGCCGACGAAGGCATCTTTTCGATCGGCGTGGACAGCAACCAGAACTACCTGCACCCCGGTTCGGTGCTGACCTCGATGCTCAAGCGCGTCGATGTGGCGGTGCATGACGCCTTCACCACCGGGGCCGAGGTGGCAACCGGCATCCATGTCTTCGGTCTGGCCGAAGAAGGCGTGGGCTACGCCCTGGATGACAACAACGCCGCGCTCATCACGGCCGAGATGCAGGCCGCCGTCGATGCCGCACGCACGGCCATCATTGCCGGCGACATCAAGGTGCACAACTTCACCGACGACGGCACCTGCCCCGTGCAGATGCAGTAACCGCACCCCAGCCAAACGAACCGGGCGGGCCGTGGTGGCACGATCACCGCGGCCCGTTCCGCATCAGACCCGCACCGGAGCGCACGCCGCCAGATGACAGACGCGCCTGCCATTGAACTAAGGGGCATTTCCAAGGCGTTTGGCCCGGTTCAGGCCAACCGCGATATTTCCCTGTCGGTGGCGCGGGGCACGATCCATGGGATCGTGGGGGAAAACGGTGCCGGAAAATCGACACTGATGTCGATCTTGTATGGGTTCTACAAAGCCGATTCCGGCGAAATCCTGATCAACGGCAACCCCACCGCCATCCCCGACAGCCAGGCCGCCATTCGGGCCGGCATCGGCATGGTGCATCAGCATTTCAAGCTGGTCGAGAATTTCACCGTTCTGGAAAACGTGATCCTCGGCGCCGAAGACGGCGCGATGCTGCGCCCGTCGATTGCAAAGGCGCGCAAGCTGCTGACGGAACTCTCCAGCGAATATGGCCTGAAGGTCGACCCGGACGCCGTGATCGAAGATCTGAGCGTGGGCCATCAACAGCGGGTCGAGATCCTCAAGCAGCTGTATCGCCACGCCGATATCTTGATCCTGGACGAACCCACCGGTGTATTGACCCCGGCCGAGGCCGATCAGCTGTTTCGTATTCTCGAACGGCTCAAGGCCGAGGGCAAAACCATCATCTTGATCACGCACAAGCTGCGCGAAATCATGGACATCACCGATACCGTCAGCGTGATGCGCCGGGGCGAAATGACCAACACCGTCCAGACGTCGCGGACATCGCCCGCCGAGTTGGCCGAGATGATGGTGGGGCGCAAGGTGTTGCTGCAGGTCGAAAAGACCCCCGCCGTTCCCGGCGAACTGGTGCTGAGCGTGCGCGATCTGCGCGCGCGGCGCGGCGGGGTCGAGCGGCTGAAGGGCGTATCCTTCGACATCCGGCGCGGCGAAATCCTGGGCATCGCCGGTGTCGCGGGCAATGGCCAGACCGAGCTGTTGGAGGTGCTGGGCGGGATGATCATGGCCAGCGGCGGCAGTGTCAGCCTGTTCGGTCGCCCGCTCGACATCACCGGCGCGCAGGCCAATGGCCAAAGCCGCCGGGCCATGGGCATCGGCCATGTTCCCGAAGATCGCCAGACCGAAGGTCTGATCATGGGATTCGAGGCCTGGGAAAACGTGGCCTTCGGCTATCACCGCGATCCCAAATACAACATGGGCCTTGTCATGGATCATGCCGCGATCAAGGCCGACTGCACCGACAAGATGGCGCGCTACGATGTGCGCCCGCCCAACCCGCGCTTGCCCGCGCGGAATTTTTCCGGCGGCAACCAGCAAAAGATCGTCGTCGCCCGCGAGATGGACCGCGCGCCCGACCTGCTGCTTGTGGGCCAGCCCACGCGCGGGGTCGACATCGGGGCGATCGAGTTCATCCACCGCCAGATCATTGCGCTGCGCGATCAGGGCAAAGCGATCTTGCTGGTGTCGGTCGAACTGGACGAAATCATGGGCCTGTCCGACCGCATCGCGGTGATGTTCGACGGGCGCATCATGGGCGAGCGCCTGCCGCATCAGACCGATCAAAACGCGCTTGGCCTGTTGATGGCCGGCGTGACCGAGGGGGCGGCCTGACATGGACAAGATGCCGAAATGGGCCGATGTCGTCTTGATCCCGCTGATCAGCGTGGTGCTGGCGCTGTTGGTGTCGGGGCTGGTGGTGGCGATTATCGGCGAAAGCCCGCTGCGCGCCATGCAGATCATGCTGCGCGGTGCGTTCGGGTCGGCCTATGGCTGGGGCTACACGCTGTATTATGCCACGAATTTCATTTTCACCGGGCTGGCGGTGGCCGTGGCCTTTCACGCGCGGCTGTTCAACATCGGCGGCGAGGGACAGGCGGCACTCGGGGGCTTGGGCGTTGCGGTCATCTTGCTGGGCGTGGATTGGCCGCACTGGTCGCTGGCGCTGGCCGCGGCGATGGGCTTTTCCATGCTGTTTGCAGCCGCATGGGCGGCCGTACCCGCCTATCTGCAGGCCAAGCGCGGCAGCCATATCGTGATCACCACGATCATGTTCAACTACATCGCGTCGGCGCTGCTGGTGTATCTGTTGGTCAATGTCTTCCGCGTCGAGGGCTCGATGGCGCCCGAAAGCGCCAGCTTTGCGCCCACGACGCATCTGCCCAGCGCCGCCGACTTCGCGGGCGGGTTGGGCTTTCGCGGGTCCACGCCGCTCAACATATCGATCTTTCTGGCGCTCATCGCCTGTGGGCTGGTCTGGCTTTTGATCTGGCGCACACGGCTGGGCTATGAAATCCGGTCGTTCGGGCAATCCGAAACCGCCGCCGTCTATGCCGGGATCAACCCCACCAAGATCATCCTGGTCAGCATGCTGATCTCGGGGGCCTTGGCGGGGCTCATGGCCGTGAACGTGGTGATGGGCGAAGCCGAACGGCTGGTGCTCGACTTTACCGAAGGGGCGGGTTTCGTCGGCATCGCGGTGGCGCTGATGGGCCGATCGCACCCGGTGGGGGTGATACTGGCAGCGCTGTTGTTCGGCGCGCTCTATCAAGGCGGGGCCGAGTTGCAGTTCGAAATGCCCGCCATCAGCCGCGAGATGATCGTGGTCATCCAGGCGCTGGTGATCTTGTTCACCGGGGCGCTCGACAACATGGTGCGCCTGCCGGTGCAAAGGGTCTTTCTGACGCTCAAGCGCCGCCGTGATCGCGCCGCGCCCCCCCACCCGGCGGAGTAGCGACGATGGATTTCCTGACCATCTTGCAAATTCTCGACAGCACCGTGCGGCTGGCCACACCGCTGTTGCTGGCCTGTCTGGCGGGGCTTTATTCCGAGCGCGCGGGCGTGTTCGACATCGGGCTGGAAGGCAAGATGCTGGTCGCGGCCTTCTTTGCCGCGGCATTGGCCTATAGCTCGGGGTCGGTCTGGGTCGGGCTGGTGGCGGGGGTCGCGGCCTCCATGGTTCTGGCCGCGCTGCACGGGCTGGCCTCGATCACGTTCCGGGGCAATCAGCTGATTTCGGGGGTGGCGATCAATTTTCTGGCCGCCGGTCTGGCGGTGGTGATCGCGCAGACCTGGTTTGCCCAGGGCGGGCGCACACCGCAGCTGCCGTCGGATGCGCGTTTTGGCAACATCGTTCTGCCGGGCGCGGAATCGACCATTCGGGGCATCGCGCAACAAGGCCCATTGGGCCAGATCTATTCCGAACTGATTTCGGGCCATTCGATCCTGGTCTATCTGTCCCTGGCCTTGGTGCCGCTGACATGGTGGGTGCTTTACCGAACGCGGTTCGGCCTGCGCCTGCGCGCGGTGGGGGAAAACCCGGCCGCGGTCGATACCGCCGGGATTTCGGTGGTGGGTTTGCGGTATGCCGCGGTGATGATCGCCGGCATCTTGTGCGGGATCGCGGGGGCCTATCTGTCGACCGCACTGTCGGCGGGTTTCGTCAAGGACATGAGCGCCGGGCGCGGTTTCATCGCGCTGGCGGCGCTGATCTTTGCCAAGTGGCGGCCTTGGTATGCGCTGTCGGCCTGTCTGCTGTTTGGCTTTTTCGATGCGGTCGGCAACCGGTATCAGAACATCCAACTGGGCGAATTCATCGTGCCCGTGCAATTCATGCAGGCCCTGCCCTACATTCTGGTCGTGATCGTGCTGGCGGGGCTTGTGGGCAAGGCCATCCCGCCGCGCGCAGGGGGGGAGCCCTATGTCAAAGAACGCTGAAACGCTGGCCCAGATCATCCGCGCGCGGGCCGGTGACGCGCCGCCGGCCTATGGTTTGGTGTTGGGCTCGGGGCTGGGCCATATCGCCGACACGGTGGATGGCGTGGCGATCGACTATGCCGATCTACCCGGCTTTCCCCATGCGGGCGTTTCGGGCCACAATCCGAAACTGGTGATCGGCCAGCTTGAGGGCAGCCGCGTGGCGATTTTCGGCGGCCGCGCACATTATTATGAAAGCGGCCGGGGCGATGCGATGCGCCTGCCGCTGGAGGTGCTGAAAGCGCTGGGTGGCACGCGGCTGATCCTGACCAACGCAGCCGGTTCGATGCATCCCGCGCTTGATCCGGGCGATTTGATGCTGCTGTCCGATCATATCAATTTCTCGGGCCTGAACCCGTTGATCGGCGAGCCGACCGAGGCGCGGTTCGTGCCCATGACCCAAGCCCATGATCCTGATCTGCGCGCCGCCCTGAAAGCCGCGGCCAAGGCCGAAGGCATCGCGCTGATGGAAGGGGTCTATGCCTGGTATTCCGGCCCTTCGTTCGAAACCCCGGCCGAAATCCGGGCGATCCGCACGCTGGGCGCGGATGCGGTCGGCATGTCCACCGTGCCCGAGGTGATTTTGGCGCGCTTTCTGGGGCTGCGCGTGGCGGCAATTTCCACCATCACCAACAAGGCTGCGGGTCTATCCGACGAACAGATCAGCCATGAACACACCAAGGCCATGGCGCCATTGGGCGCGGCCAAGCTGGAACGCATCTTGCGACGCCTGCTGCAAGGCTGAGCCACACGGAACGGCGATGCCGGCGCGCACGCGACGGTCAGGAAAAGGCCGCTTCCAACGCGATTTCAACCATATCGGAAAAGCTCGATTGCCGGTCGACGGCGGGCAATTCTTCGTGGGTGATCAGATGGTCCGAAATGGTCAAGACCGCCAGCGCCCGAACCCCGTAACGTGCGGCCAGATTGTAAAGCTCGGCCGCCTCCATTTCGACCGCCAAGACACCGTGGCGGCGAAGTTGGTCGGTCAGATCGGCGCGTTCATCATAAAAACTGTCGGATGAATAGATGCCGCCCACATGGGTCGGCACACCGCGCCCCATCGCGGCACCATAGGCCGCCGAAAGCAAGCCGTAGTCGGCGCAAGGGGCAAAGTTCAGGTCCCGAAACACGCCCCGCGACGGCGTGGACAGCGACGAACACCCCATCGCGAGCACGATATCACGCAATCGCACATGGGGCTGCATCGCCCCGGCCGAACCGATGCGGATCAAGGTCTTGGCCCCGAAATCACGGATCAGTTCATTGGCATAGATCGACAGGCTGGGCATTCCCATGCCCGAGCCATGAAAGGTAACAGGCTGGCCGCGCCAGGTGCCGGTATAGCCCAGCATGCCGCGCACCCGGTTGACGCACACCGGGTTTTCCAGAAAGCGTTGCGCCGCCCATTCGGCGCGCAGCGGATCGCCCGGCAACAAGACCGTTTCCGCGATCGTGCCGGGCTCTGCGCCGATATGGACGGTCATGACCTCAGATGGCCATTGACGACAGCGGCTTGCCAGAAGCCAGGGCTGCCTTCACCCAAGCGGGTTGCCGGCCACGGCCTGACCATGTCTGGGACGGATCGGCGGGATTGGCATATTTGGCGGCGCCTTTTGCGGTGGCCTTTGCCGCGGGCTTTGCGCCCATCAGCTCTTCCAACGAAAAGCCGTGCTCTTTGGCGGCGGCGCGCGCAGCGGCCAAGGCTTCTGCCCGGCGCTTCTTTTCATATCCCTTGATCGCAGCTTCGACTTCTTTTTGATAAGCCTGCAATTCGGCAAGGCTCATTGTGTCGATATTTTTCGCCATTTAAACGGTCCTTTGGCTTGATAAACACACTACGCCTGCCTCATTGCCATTTAAATTGCAAGCCGTCAAAGAAAATTGTGCTGATCTAAAGCTTGGCCAAGGATCACGCCGCCGCGATTTTTTCGGGATCGGCCAATGCCACAATATCCAACATGATGCGATTCAATTCAAAATCCTTGGGCGTATAGACCCGCGCAACGCCAAAGGATTTCAGTTTTGCGGCATCTTCGTCGGGGATGATTCCGCCCACCATGACGGGAACATGGCCCAATCCCGCGGCGCGCAATCGATCCATCACATCCTCGATCAAGGGCACATGGCTGCCCGAAAGAATTGACAAACCGATCACATGTGCGCCCTGCGCTTGGGCGGCCAAAACGATTTCCTCAGGCGTCAGGCGGATACCTTCGTAGGTGATGTCCATCCCGCAATCGCGCGCCCGAAACGCGATTTGTTCCGCACCGTTCGAATGACCATCAAGACCAGGTTTGCCGACCAGAAACCGCAATCTCTGGCCCAGGCGATCGCTGACCGCATCGACGGCGGCGCGGATGTCGTCGAGCCCCTCGGTCTTGTTCGAGACCGATTTCGACACGCCCGTGGGGCCGCGGTATTCGCCATGCACGGCGCGCATCACCCCGGCCCATTCGCCGGTGGTCACCCCCGCCTTGGCCGCGGCGATGGAGGCGGGCATCACGTTGCGCCCCGCACGCGCCGCAGCACGCAGCCCGTCCAGGGCCACCGCCACCGCCTGTGCGTCGCGCTCGGCCCGCCATGCATGCAGGCGGCCAATCTGGTCGGCTTCGACCGCGGGATCGACCAACATGATGCCGCCGTCACCGCCAATCAACGGCGAGGCTTCGCTGGCCGTATAGCGATTGACCCCCACCACGATGGTTTCGCCCCGCTCGATCCGGTTCACCCGGTCGGCATTGCTCTCGACAAGCCGGGCCTTCATGTACGCGATCGCGGCGATCGCGCCGCCCATCGCGTCAAGATTGGCCAATTCGGCCCGCGCACCCGCTTTCAATTCCGTGACCTTGGCCTCGACCGCGGGGTTGCCGTCAAAAAGATCCTCATATTCCAAAAGATCGGTTTCATAGGCCATGATCTGTTGCATCCGCATCGACCATTGCTGATCCCATGGGCGCGGCAAGCCCAGCGCCTCGTTCCAGGCGGGCAGTTGCACCGCGCGCGCGCGCGCCTTTTTTGACAGGGTCACGGCCAGCATCTCGATCAAGATGCGATAGACGTTGTTTTCGGGCTGCTGTTCGGTCAACCCAAGGGAATTGACCTGAACCCCGTAGCGGAACCGCCGGTATTTCGGATCGCTAACGCCATAACGTTCGGCGCAGATTTCATCCCACAGATCGACAAAAGCGCGCATTTTGCACATCTCGGTCACGAACCGGATGCCCGCGTTCACAAAGAACGAGATGCGCCCAACCAGGACCGGAAAATCGGCCGCCGGCACCCGGGGGCGCAATTCATCAAGCACCGAAATCGCGGTGGCCAAGGCAAAGGCCAATTCCTGTTCGGGCGTCGCCCCGGCTTCTTGCAAATGATAGGAACACACGTTCATCGGGTTCCATTTCGGCACATGCGTGTAGCAATATTCGGCCACGTCCGCGATCATCGCCAAGCTGGGTTTGGGCGGGCAGATATAGGTGCCGCGGCTGAGATATTCCTTGATCAGATCGTTCTGGACCGTGCCTTGCAATTGCGTGACATCGGCGCCCTGCTGTTCGGCGACCGCGATGTAAAGTGCCAAGAGCCAAGGGGCGGTGGCATTGATCGTCATCGAGGTATTCATCTGTTCCAGCGGGATCTGGTCGAACAACGCGGCCATGTCGCCCAGATGGCAGATCGGCACGCCGACCTTGCCCACTTCGCCGCGCGCCAATACATGATCGCTGTCATATCCCGTTTGGGTCGGAAGATCGAAGGCCACCGACAACCCCGTCTGTCCCTTGGCCAGGTTGCCCCGATACAGCGCGTTCGATGCCTTGGCCGTGGAATGGCCGGCATAGGTGCGGATCAGCCATGGCATATCGCGGTTTGGGGTGGTCATGGGCGGCTCCTGCATCACGCGCGGAAATAAGATTTCGCAAAAGCGGGTATATTGACAATATTATGACCTTGTCAATTCGCTGCAACGCGGCACGATGGCCGATGCACCGCCCGCGTTCGGTGCCTGCCACGAGCAACTGCCCTCTGGCCCCGATGCGCGGTGCAAGGTAGCGTATCTCCCATGCTCAGATACCTTCTTACCCGCGCGATGTCCCTCGGGCTTAGCCTGATCTTGGCGAGCGTGGTGATCTTTTCCGTGATCGAGGTCATCCCCGGCGACCCGGCCAGCTACATGCTGGGCATGAACGCGACCGCGGAAAACCTGGCCGCATTGCGCGCCGAGCTGGGCCTGGGGCAATCGCCGGTGGCGCGCTACCTGACTTGGGTGGCCGGCATGCTGACAGGCGATTTCGGCACCTCTTATACCTACCGGGTGCCGGTGGCCGATCTGGTGGTGGACCGTATCTGGGTGTCGCTGCCGCTGGCGGCCTTTGCCTTGGCCCTGTCAACATTGATCGCCTTTCCCATCGGGATCCTGGCCGCCGCGCGGCGCGGTCACTGGGCCGATCATGGGATCATGGGGGTGACGCAGCTGGGCATCGCGGTGCCGAATTTCTGGTTTGCGATGCTTCTGGTGCTGATTTTTGCCGTGAACCTGCGATGGTTTTCGGCCGGTGGCTTTCCCGGCTGGTCCGACCCCATGGCTGCGGTTCAAGCGCTGACCTTGCCGGCCGTGGCCCTGGCGCTGCCACAGGCCGCGATCCTGGCGCGGGTGATGCGATCGTCGCTGCTGGACACGCTGGATCACGATTATATCCGCACCGCGCGCGCCAAGGGCCTGTCGCGGCCGCAGACGATCCGGCGCCATGCGCTGCGCAACGCGCTGATCCCGGTCTTGACCATCATCGGGTTGCAATTCTCGTTCCTGATCGCGGGGGCGATCATCATTGAAAACGTGTTCTTCCTGCCTGGCCTGGGGCGGCTGATCTTTCAGGGCATCACCCAACGCGATCTGATCGTGGTGGAATCGGTGACGATGCTTTTGGTCTTTGCCGTGATCCTCGTCACCTTTGTGGTCGATCTGGCCTATGCGCTGGTCGACCCAAGGCTGCGCCGCAAATGAACCGCCTGCCCCCTGCGCTGATCATCGGCGCCACCTTGTCGGGCATGTTCCTGGTGGCGGGGTTGGTGTCGCTTGTTTGGGTGCCCCATGCGGTGGATGGCGTGGCAATCGCCAACCGCCTGCAACCGCCCTCGGGGCTGCATCCCTTGGGCACCGACCATCTGGGACGCGATCTTTTGTCGATGCTGATGGTGGGGGCGCAAACCTCGATCGCGGTGGCGCTGCTTGCAGTGGGCATCGGCAGTGCCATCGGTGTGCCGCTTGGCCTTGCGGCAAGCGCCCATCGGGGCGGCTGGTTGGACGATGTGATCATGCGCGCCAACGACCTGATCTTTGCCTTCCCGTCGCTGGTCATCGCCATTCTGATCACGGCGCGCTATGGCCCCTCGGCCAGCAATGCGATCTTGGCAATCGGCATTTTCAACATACCCGTCTTTGCACGGGTGGCGCGTGGGGCTGCCTTGCCCATCTGGACGCTGGATTATGTTCTGGCCGCCCGGACGGCCGGCAAGGGGCTGCTGCGGATTGCGGCCGAACACATCTTGCCCAACATTGCCAACCTGCTGATCGTGCAGGCCACGATCCAGTTTTCGCTGGGCATTCTGGCCGAGGCCGCGCTGTCCTATGTCGGGCTGGGGGCACAGCCGCCCGTTCCCAGCTGGGGGCGTATGTTGGCCGAGGCGCAGACCATGATCTATACCCACCCGATGCTGGCCGTGCTGCCGGGGCTGACCATCGTGATGATGGTGCTGGGCCTGAACTTGATGGGTGACGGGCTGCGCGATGTTCTGGATCCGCGGCTGCGGCGAGGGCGGACATGATTTTTCGTCCGAAAAATCACGATTTGCGCATTTTCGTCCGAAAATTCGGGGCCATGCCATGATCGCGGTCGAGCATCTGTCGCTCAACATCCATGGCACGCCGATCCTGCGCGATGTGTCGCTGACAATCGCGCCGGGCGAGATTTTCGGCCTGGTGGGCGAAAGCGGATCGGGCAAATCCATGACGGCGCTGGCGCTGATGGGGCTGTTGCCGCAAGGCGCGCGTGTCTCGGGCACCGCGCGTCTGGATGACCGCGATCTGCTGGGCCTGAGCGAAACCCAGCTTTGCCGCGTCCGGGGCAACCAGATCGGCATGATCTTTCAAGAGCCGATGACAGCATTGAACCCGGTTCAGACAATCGGCCAACAGGTGGCCGAGACGCTGATCATCCATGGCAAGGCCACGCGCGCGGCGGCCAGTGGGATCGCCCGCGACAGGCTGGACCGGGTGGGCCTGTCGCAGATGGCGCTGGATCGCTACCCCCATGAGCTGTCGGGCGGCCAGCGTCAGCGGGTGTGTATCGCGGCAGCCATCGCCTTGAACCCGCGGCTGCTGATCGCGGATGAGCCGACAACGGCGCTTGATGTCACGACGCAGGCCCAGATCCTTGCGCTGTTGCATGATCTGGTTCGCACCGACGGCATGGCCTTGCTGCTGATCACCCATGACCTGGCCGTTGTCGCGCAAATGGCGGACCGGATCGGCGTGATGCAATCGGGCCAGATCGTGGAAGCGGGGCCCACGAAACCCGTGCTGGCCGCGCGCCGCCACCCCTATACCGCGCAGCTTTTTGCAGCCTCGGCGCATCGGCCCGCCCGCATGTCACCGGCCCCATCCCAACCCGTGCCCGACCCGCTTTTGGCGGCTTGCGGCGTGACGCGCCAGTACCCCGGCCCACGCCGGGGCCTGCACCGCGCACCGCCGCAGGTCGCGGTCCGCGATGTCAGCTTTACGCTGCACAAGGGCGAAAGCCTTGGGCTGGTCGGGGAATCAGGATGCGGGAAATCCACGCTGACCCGTGCCATCCTTGGGCTGGATCGCATCCAAAGCGGCGATATCCAGCTGTTCGGCCAATCGATCCTGCCCGGCCTGACCCGGACCCAGCGCGCGGGCATCCAAGCGGTGTTTCAAGACCCCTATGGCAGCTTCAACCCGCGCTGGCGGATCGACCGGATCGTGGCCGAACCGTTTCACCTGATGGCCCGCGCCCCGCAAGGGGCCGAACGGCGCGACCGCGTGGCCGAGACATTGACCGCCGTCGGCCTGTCACCGGCGGACATGGCGAAATATCCGCACGAATTCTCGGGCGGCCAGCGCCAGCGCATCGCCATCGCACGCGCACTGATCACACGGCCGCAGATCCTGGTTCTGGATGAAGCCGTGTCGGCGCTCGATGTGTCGGTGCGGGCGCGTATTCTGGATCTTCTGGCCGAATTGCAGGGCCAGTTTGGTCTATCCTATCTGTTCATCAGCCATGACCTGACGGTGGTGCGCGCCATCACCGACCGTGTTCTGGTGATGCAGGCGGGTGGCATTGTCGAACAGGGCCCGACGGCCCGTGTCTTCGATGCGCCCAGCCACCCCTACACCCGTCACCTGCTGGCCGCGGCACCGCGGCTGCCCAACCTGGAAGGGGCCCCCACATGATAGCCTGGTTCGACCCAGCCCGTGTCTTCATCGCGGGTCAATGGCAAGCCCCCGCGGCAGGCGAAACCCTTGCGGTGATCGATCCTTCGACCGGGGCCGAGATCGCGCGCATGGCCCGCGGCACCGCCGCCGACATCGACGCCGCAGTCGGCGCCGCGCAGGCGGCCCTTGCGGGGGAATGGGGCGCCACACCCGCCTTTGCGCGTGGGCGCATCTTGGCGCGCTTGGGCGAACTTGTGCTTGACCACATCGAGGCGCTGACCGCGATGGAGGCCGCCGATGTCGGCAAACCCCTGACGCAGGCCCGCAACGATGTCATCGCGCTGGCGCGATACTGCGAATTCTACGCCGGGGCGGCCGACAAGCTGATGGGCGAAACGATCCCGTTCCAGAACGGCTACACCGTCTATACCTTGCGCGAACCGCACGGGGTCACGGGCCATATCGTGCCCTGGAACTACCCCATGCAGATCATCGGCCGTTCGGTCGGCGCGGCGCTGGCGGCCGGCAACGCCTGCGTTCTGAAACCGGCCGAAGAGGCCTGTTTGACCGCCTTGGCCTTTGCCGATCTGGCCCGGCAGGCGGGGCTGCCGGCCGGCGCGCTGAACGTGGTGCCCGGTCTGGGGGCCGAGGCGGGCGCGGCGCTGACCGCGCATCCGGGCATCCGCCACATCTCGTTCACCGGGTCGGTGGCCACGGGCCGAAAGGTACAGTCTGCCGCGGCGGAAAATCTTGTGCCGGTCACGCTGGAACTGGGGGGCAAATCCCCGCAGCTGGTCTTTGCGGACGCCGATCTGGATGCGGCGCTACCCTACCTGATCAATGCAGGCATCCAGAATGCGGGGCAGACCTGTTCGGCATCGTCCCGCATCCTTGTGGAGCGCACCATCTACCCCGAGCTATGCGAAAGGATGGCCGCCGCCTATCGCGCGCTGACCGTGGGCCCGGCCACCGCCGACCTGCGCATGGGGCCGCTGATCTCGGCCCGCCAAAAGGCGATCGTGGAACGCTACCTGGGCATGGCCGACCCCGCCCATATCCTTGCTCGCGGGCAACTCGCCCCTGATCTGCCGCCGGGGGGCCATTACATCGCGCCGGCGCTTCTTTCGGGCCCAGGCCCCGACCATCCGCTGGCGCAGGAAGAAATCTTTGGCCCGGTTCAGATCATCTTGCCCTTCGCCGACGAAGACGACGCGATCCGCATCGCCAACGGCACGCAATACGGGCTTGTCGCCTCGGTCTGGTCGCGCGACGGGGGCCGCCAGATGCGGCTGGCCAAGCGGCTGCGTGCCGGTCAGGTGTTTCTCAACAACTACGGCGCGGCGGGGGGCGTGGAATTGCCCTTTGGCGGCACCGGCCTGTCGGGGCATGGCCGTGAAAAGGGGTTCGAGGCGCTTTATGGCTTCAGCACGCTGAAAACGGTCGCGGCGCTGCACGGTTGACCGGGCATCGCGCGGGCGGGGCCCAACGGGCCGCTTCCATCCGCTGGGGCTGTGCTTTAGGCTTTGGCGCAGCTGTCACCGGAGCCGCAGATGCGCCTTGGAAAATTTCCCGTGTTTTTCCTTTTGCTTGCGCTGGCGGCGCTTTCGGCGGCGGTCTTTGGGGCGCTGCACAATCAATTGAGCTACTCGGTTGGCCCCGATTACTTCCACAGCTTGAAATTTCCCCAGTTCGGCATCGCCGAAACCACCGCGCCGCGATTGGGGGCCGCCGTTGTCGGCGCACAAGCCAGCTGGTGGGCCGGCCTGTTGGTCAGCTTGCCGGCCTTTGCGCTGGGGTTGTTCACCGTGCCGCGTGCGCAAAGCTATCTGGCCGCCGGCATCGGGGCGATTGGGCTGGTGATCGTGCTGGCGACATTGGCGGCACTGGCTGGCCTGGTGGGCGGGCTGATCGTCGATGCCACGGGTCTGCTCGACGCGGTTGTCACCCCGCCCGCCGCGGTGGATCGATCCGATTTCCTGCGTGCGGGCTTCATGCATGACGCGGCGTATGTCGCGGCGGGTCTGGGCGCGGTCTTGGCGGTCTGGCCGATGCGCCGCGCGCGCGCCATCGATCAGGCAAGGGCCTGATCATGCAGACCCTGTGCCGCCCCGTCGCGCCGCGTGATTGCGACATTCTTGGCCATATGAACGTGGCGGCCTATGTCGATGCGGTGTCGGACGCGATGTTCATCTTGCAGGGCATGGCCGGGCTCGACCGGGCGCGCATGGGGGTGGCGCAACGCTCTTTCGTGGCGGCTCGGCTGGAATGCGACTACCGCGCCGAGATGCTGGCGGGCGACGTGTTCCGCATCGACAGCCGGGTGCTGTCGGTCGGCACCAAATCGGCCCGCTTCGCGCATGTGATGACACGCCTGTCGGATGGGGCCACCGTATTTACCGCCGAAAACGTCTCGGTGCATTTCGACCTGGCGGCGCGGCGCGCCCTGCCCATTCCCGACGATCTGCGGCAGGCCTTGGAACACTTGGGGGAGGCAAGATGAGACTTCAGGGAAAAACCGCCATCGTGACCGGTGCGGGTTCAGGCTTTGGCGCCGGCATCGCGCGCATCTTTGCCCGGGAAGGGGCGCATGTGATGATCGCCGATATCAACGAAGACGCCGCGCGCGCCGTCGCCACCGAGATCGGCGCCATCGCACATGCCGTGGATGTGGCCGATGGTGCATCGGTGGCCGCCATGGCGGCGGCCGCCCGCGATGCCTGGGGGCATGTCGACATCTTGGTGAACAACGCCGGGATCACCCATCTGCCCAAGCCGATGGAAGAGGTGACCGAGGCCGAATTCGACCGCGTGCTCGCCGTCAACGCAAAATCCGTTTACCTGACCGCGCGCGAAATCGTGCCCGGCATGAAGGCCGCCGCGCGCGGTGCCATCTTGAACATCGCGTCAACCGCCGGGCTGTCGCCGCGCCCGCGGCTGAACTGGTACAACGCGTCAAAGGGCTGGATGATCACCGCAACCAAGACCATGGCGGTGGAACTTGCCCCCTTTGGCGTGCGGGTCAATGCGCTGTGCCCTGTCGCGGGGGAAACACCGCTACTGGCCAGTTTCATGGGCGAAGACACGCCCGAGATGCGGGCAAAATTTCTGTCGACCATTCCGCTTGGTCGCTTTTCCAACCCCGACGACATGGGCGAAGCGGCCGCGTTCTTGTGTTCCGACGCGGCTTCGATGATCACCGGCGTGGCGCTTGAGGTCGATGGGGGCCGCTGCATATGACCCGCTGGACGCGCCACGACCTGCCGGCTGACATCGTTGTGCATGCGGGCGTTTTTGCCAGCCAACCCGCCGCTTACGCCGCCATTCTCGGGGCGTGCCCCGCGCTGGATCTGACCCATGTCGAGGTGATCCATGGCCCGCCCCGGTTGCGGCTGGCCGCGCGCTTCGAGGCCGCCACCGCCGCTGCCATCGAGACCGCCGCCGCCCCGTGGACCACGCTGGTCCTGATCTTGCCCGCCGCCTACGCGGGGCTGGATTGCCCCTTGGCCGATACGCCCGCCCTGCCCCGTCTGGGGCTGTGGCGGGGGCGCGTTCCGCATCTGGTAGCGGAGCGGGCCGCCACATGATCCGCCCCGGACCGCGCAACCTGATCACCGATGTTGCCGGCCTGAGCGTGGGCCACGCCAGCGACGCCGCGATCAAGACCGGTGCCACCGTGTTGGTGGGCGAACGGCCCTTTGTGGCGGCCGTGCATGTGATGGGCGGGGCGCCCGGCACGCGCGAAACCGACCTGTTGGCCCCCGACAAGCTGGTGCAGGAAGCCGATGCCATCGTGCTGTCGGGCGGTTCGGCCTTTGGGCTGGATGCGGCCTCGGGCGTCGCCGACGCCCTTCGTGCGAAGGGCCGCGGTTTTGCCGTGGGCGACCAAAGGGTTCCGATCGTGCCCGGCGCGATCTTGTTCGACCTGATCAACGGCGGCAACAAGGCATGGGCGGAAAACCCTTACAAGCGGCTCGGGGCCGATGCGCTTGCCCATGCCACGGACCGCTTTGCGTTGGGATCCGTCGGCGCCGGAACCGGCGCGCTGATCGCGGATCTGAAGGGGGGGCTTGGGTCCGCCTCGGCCATGTGGGGGGGCTATACGGTGGGCGCGCTGGTCGCGGTCAATGCGCTGGGGCGCGTGACGGTGGGCGACGGGCCCCAGTTCTGGGCCGCCCCTTTTGAATTCGATGCCGAATTCGGCGGCCGTGGTATCGCGGGCGGGTTCGATCCCGGCACCGTTCCCCCCATCAAGGGCGCCGAGGGACGCAACACCACCATCGCCATCGTGGCGACCGATGCCGCGCTGACACAGGCACAGGCCACGCGCATGGCGGTGGCCGCCCATGATGGCATGGCGCGCGCCATCTGGCCCAGCCACACGCCGATGGACGGCGATCTGGTCTTTGCCGCCGCAACGGGTGCACGGGCCTTGACCGATCCGCTGGGCGTTCCGTTGATGCTGGGGCATCTGGCGGCGCTTTGTCTGGCGCGCGCGATTGCCCGCGGGGTCCATGCCGCCCGCCCGGCGCCGGGCGATGTGACACCCACCTGGACCCAGCGGTTCGGTTAGGGGCCGCGCTGCGGCGGGCGGGCGGGTGATTACCGGGCGGCCGCCGGGCACGTGACCCGCGCCATGGCCGGGGCACTGATGGATGCGTAACCGGCACAAGAAAAAACCCCGGATCGCCGATCCGGGGTTTCACGTCTGCGGCGCAGCCTTGCCTTAATGCAGGCGGCGTTCGACTTCGCCGATGGCGGCATCGATCATCTTGTTGGCATCGGCGGCCGCCATCTGCTTGGCGATGGTTTCGGCTGCTGCCGCAATCGCCACTTCGATGGCGCGGTCGCGCACCGAACGCACGGCCTTGGTCTCGGCGCTTTGCAGCTGGTCTTCGGCCGCCTGAACCCGGCGGGCGATCGAACGTTCCAATGCGGCGCGGGCTTCGACCGCGGCGGCTTCGGCATCTGCCTTGGCCTGGGCCACGATGCGTTCGGCCTGTTCGGCCACCTCGCGGCTTTTGCGTTCGTAGGAGGCCAACAGCATCTGCGCCTCGTCGCGCAGCGCACGTGCTTCATCCAGATCTGCGCGAATGGATTCGGCCCGCTTGTCCAGCAAGCCGCCCAACATCGCCGGAACGTTGAAGAAGAACAGGACCGAAACGAAAACGATGAAGCCGATCAACACCACGAAATCGGTGTTGAACAACGATGTGAAATCGTACTTTGCACCTTCGGCCGCGGCAAAGCCCATGCCGGGCACCGCAGCAAGCAACAGGGTCGGGGCAATCCAATTGCGCATCATCTTACCCTTTCACCCGCGCAGCGATGGCTGCGGTGATCGTTTTCTGGTCCACCGTTTGTCCAGGGGCCACGGCCCCCACGATGTCACCGGCGATGTCGCCCGCCACCGCTTCGATGCTGCGGATGGCGCTGGCCTTGATCTCGGCCATGCGGGCTTCGCTTTCGGTGGCCTTGGCGGCAATCTCGGCATCGGCGCGGGCCATGGCCCGGTCCAGATCGGCCTGAATTGCGGCCCGCGTTTCTTCGGCGATCTTGTTCGCCTCGGACCGGGCATCGGCCAGCGCCTTGTTGTAGGCGGCTTCGGCTTCGACCGCGCGCTGCTTAAGCTCTTCGGCAGCCGCCAAGTCATTGGTCAGCGTGCCCTGACGCTCGGCCAGAACCGCCGCGATCCGGGGCAGCGCGACGCGGCTCAGGATGAGGTAGATGGCGACAAGGGCAATCACCAGCCAGAAGATCTGGTTGGGAAAGGTCGCAAAATCGAGCTGCGGCATGCCTGGCCCAGACGAATGGGCGGCATCGGTGGCAGCATGTGCGGCGTTTTCGGCCATAAGCGTCGTCCTCCTGGAACCGTGTCTACATCGGGGCACGCATCATCAGCGACGCGCGCCCCAGACGTAAGGATGGTCTCGCGAAGGGGCTGGATCAGACGGCGAACATCAGCAGCAGCGCGACGAGGAAGGCGAAGATGCCCAGCGCTTCTGCGAATGCGATGCCGATGAACAGCGTGGCGGTCTGACCGGCCGCAGCCGAGGGGTTGCGCAGCGCGCCGGCCAGGAAGTTGCCGGCAACGTGGCCCACACCGATGGCGGCGGCGCCGGAACCGATGGCGGCCAGGCCGGCACCGATGAACTGACCCATTTGTGCGATATCGCCTTCCATTGTCCTATCTCCTTACGTTGGACGATCTGGTTTCGGGTGGGCGTTGCGCCCCCCGTCAGTGATGCGGATGCAATGCGTCTTTCAGATAGACGCACGTCAGAATGGTGAAGACGTAAGCCTGGATGGCCGACACCAGCACCTCAAGCCCGTAGATCGCCACCACGCCGATGATCGGCGCGATGCCCGCAAGCCCCATGGCGCCGGCGAAACCGGCAAACACCTTGAGCACCGCGTGACCGGCCATCAGGTTCCCCGCCAAGCGGATGGAATGGCTGACCGGGCGGACGAAATACGAAATCAATTCGATCACGGCCAGGATCGGGCGCAGCGCCAGAGGCGCGGATGACACCCAGAACAGGCTCAGAAATCCTGCGCCGTTCTTGATGAACCCCACGATCGTCACCGTCAAAAACACCGCCGCCGCCAGGATCGCGGTCACCGCGATGTGCGAGGTGGTGGTAAAGCTCATCGGGATCAGGCCCAAGAAATTGGCCGTCAGGATGAACAGAAACAGCGTGAAGATGTAGGGAAAGAACGGCAGCGCGTCCTTGCCGGCGACATCTTCGACCATCTTGCGCACGAACCCATAGGCCAGTTCGGCAATCGACTGGCTGCGCGACGGGATCACCGCGCGCCCGCGCGTGCCCATCACCATCAGCGCCATGACCGACAAAACCGACAAGGCCAGCCACAGGGTGACATTGGTGGGCGTGTACCAATGCACCGGCCCCTCACCGAACAGCGGGCTGACGATGAATTGATCCATCGGGTGAATGTTGGGGCCGTCTTGCGTGTATTCGTCGACAAGACCGAGAACGAACAGAACCGCCGCAAGTGCGATCAGCACGAAAAAGACCATCCGGCCGGCGCCGGTCTTGGCCTGTGTGTTGGTGCTTTCGGTCGCCACGCCGTTACCCCTTCTCATCCTTGGCGGCGAGGTCTGCCGCCGCGATCTGCTTGCGCTGGACCTCTGCGGCCGAGCGTATCATCGTTTTGACCCCGGCGATGAAGCCCAGGATCGTGAACACCACCATCAACCACGGCGTCGTCCCCAACAGGGTATCGAGCCCATAACCGATGGCGAACCCGATGCCGAAACCGGCGACCAGTTCGATCACCATTCGCCACGCAAGATGCGCCTGGGAATAGTGTTCCTCCATATGGGGTTTGGG
>JBEAQJ010000084.1:0-7042 GCA_041163945.1 Pseudomonadota bacterium | reverse complement strand
ACGCCGGTCTTGCGGAAAATGTTGGATGTCTGCGCCTTGATCGTGCCTTCGGCCGTGGATCGCGCGGCGGCGATCTCGGCGATGCTCAGACCTTTGAGCATATACATCGCGATGTCGCGTTCGGCCAAGGTAAGGTTCCATTGGTCGAACTTGCTGCGGGCGAAACTGTCCATCTCACCCCGCAAGAAACTAAGCGATTTCGATTGTTCCGAATTTCGGGCCCGCAACCAACGCAGCTGCCGCAAAAGAATACGGATCGCCAGAATAAGCGCCGCGGCCGAGAAAATTTCGAAAACCAGATGCGCCAAGTCAAGCAGGCTTGGCATGTTGCTTGCGATGATCCGTTCGTAGATGTCGCTCGCGATATCGAACACGAAAAAGACAACGCTGCCGATCAAGAAGAACGTGACGTATTTGAGGGTACTGGCCTGCATGCTGCCCTTATGCCGCATAACCACGCCCCTCGGAAGTCGGGAAACGTATCAATTTCCGGCAGGCCGCCGGCAAGACAAGCGGCGGGCGGATGTGCCCGGCCGCCTGCGATGCGGCTGGGCACGGAAAACCCAATGCGGGTGTGACGGAAGGCATCGGGTCGTGGCTATTCCACACGCGTCCACTGACCGCCATTGCGGCAGATCAACCCGCCCAATACGCAGCCGTTGACCGAGATCAGGTCACCCGACAGTTCCAGACGCGACATGTATTCCTTGTCTCGGTCGGGCGCATAGATCCGCCCCTCGTAATCCCCGTTCTTGCCTGGGGTCAGGTTCCAGACGATCTGACGACCCAGCGTCGGGGGTGCGATGGCGGCGCCTTGCGTGTCTTCCGCCCGCTCCAGGGTCCCACAGTAAGCCGGGCCGCACGACGCCACGCGGATGTAGCCGACATCGCCATGATCATCCGGGGCCGTGCGCCACAGCCCTTCGATGGGATCGGCCATGGCCGGACCGATGCAAAAAAGCGCGCAAGACATAAGGGACATGAACCGTTTCATGATGTGTTCCGTTTTTTCGGGGTTGATGGGCCGGCACGGGGGTCAGACGCTTCCCATGCCGATGAAAAGCTGGCGATTGCCGTCGATGATGGCGCGGCGGCCATGCATCACCCGTGTGTTGTCAAGCACGGCGATATCCCCGTCTTGCCAGTTGATCTCATGGGTGCAGGTTTCGGCCAATGCGCGCAAATCCTCGATCTCGTCCTGGCTCACCGGTTCGGTGTCGCTGAAACGATAGCGGGGGGGCGCATAATTGTGCGACGGGCCGAGCATGGCATTGGCAAAGCCGCGCCCGCCCGAGATGGCTGATGCACGCACCGGTTTCACGGTCAAACGGTAGGTGATGCCACCGTCGGGAAGCAGGTCGAAATCCTGGTTGGGAACGGCTGCGCGAAACTCTTCGATATGGCGCTCGGTCACCTCTTCCGGTCGGGAAATCGCGGGATGTTCATTGGCCAGATAGCGTTTCCACAGGGCTTCGGGCAGGTAGCGTTCCACGACCATGTCACGCTGCCAGCGGTGTTTTTGGGCATCGCTCATCGCCGCGTAGACAGCACGCCCGTCGCACACGGTGGTCTGCGACCCCTCAAACGCCGCAACGGGGCTGTAGAATGCCACGACATCGGGACAGACGGGCGTATTGCCGTTTTCCGTATGCAAGCCGATCGGACCTGTCCCGGCATCGACCTTTTGCGTGTTGGCGTCCCCATATTCGCGGGCCGGATCAAAGGTGATCTTTCGGCACAGCGCGGTGATCAAGGCGCTGAATGCGGACATGTCGGGGCGAAAGCCGCGCAGCATGGTCCAGCCATCCGATTTCAGATGCGATTGGATCTGCGTCACGACGCCCGGATCCGTCACGGCCTGCCCGGCGTCGGTGGGGCGGATGATGTTGTAGATCATGGTTCAGACCTCATGATGGTGAGTGTAGGAATACAGCGCAGCCTGCGCCTGTTCGGTGCCGGCCTTGTGGATCAGGGCGGTGTCGATCAGCGATGGCGCCAACGCCTGGATCAGGGCAAACACACGTTCCCCCGGCCCCGGGTAGATGGTTTTCCGCCCGGCCATGATCCCGGCCCAGGCCCGCCGCGCGACACGCTCGGGTGTATCAAGCACCATCCCGAAGGGTTCGACCAAATGCGCGAACGCAGCTTGGGCGGGGGTGCGCGTCGCCCGCGGCGCGACATAGGTGACGCCGATGCCGAACTCGGACAATTCCCGGCGCAGCGCATCGGAAAAACCACGCATGGCGAATTTCGTCGCAGAATAGGCCGAAAAATAAGGAAACGCGATCAAGCCGAACATCGAACCCATGTTGACGATCCGGCCCTGCGTTTCGGACAGAAGCGGCACCAGATCGCGCGTCAGTTGCATCGCGGCGGTCAGGTTGGTGCCGACGACCTGGGCAATCTGGTTGTCATCGAGTTCGGTCAACCGCCCAACCGCAAGCTGGCCTGCATTGTTCACGAACACGTCCAGACGTCCCTCGGCAGCCGCCACGATGTCGGCCCGGCCTTCGCGGGTCGTGATGTCGGCCGCGACCAGACGCGCAGCCGGCGTTTCCAAGAGATCGGCGGTTTGCCGAAGGCACGCAGGCCTGCGCCCGACAAGCACCAGCTCATACCCTGCACGGGACGCTTCCACCGCGAGGGCGCGACCGATACCCGATCCGGCGCCGGTGATCAGGGCCACGCGGGTTTGGTGGGTCATTGTGCGTACTCCGCCAGTGTCTGGAACAGGGGAAATGCGGGCATCGATGCCGATACCCGCGCCAGCTGGTTGCGGGCGATGCCGCCGCCCGGCTTCAAAAGACCATCATGAGAGGCCGGCACGACGACGACCCGCGTGGGCCGCGCATAGGTGGGCAATGGCATCAACAGATGCTCGATGGTCTTGGGGTCGATCCGGGCGGTGACGGCCACGACGACCTGTAGCTGTCCATCCGAACCAAGATGCGCCCCGGCCGCGATGATGCGCGGATCGCCCCCCAGATACCCCTCGATCCACTCGGGATTGATGTTGCGCCCCTGTGGTGTGACGATCAGCCAATCCTTGCGCCCCTTGATGACAAGCCGGCCGTTTTCGATCACGCCCAGATCGCCGGTGCGCCATTCGCCAGATACCGGCGGCTGTCCCAGATAGCCTTCCATCACGGTGGGGCCGGAAACGACGATTTCACCCTTGTCGATCCGCAGCGTCACACCGTCCAGAACCGTTCCGACCGTGCCGGGCTCTGCCTGACCGGGACGGTTCAGCGCGACGACCGCGCAGCACTCCGACAGGCCGTAGCCCTCATGAACGGGCAGCCCCACGGAAAGCGCCGCAGAGATCAGGCCAGGGGCCACGGCCGCGCCCCCGACGGCCAGCAGACGCAGACTATCGGGCGCCCGACGATCGGCTTCCCGCAGGCTGGCCACCAGCCGGGCCAGCACGGCAGGAACCAGGATCGAGGTCGTGGGGCGCGCCTGATCCAGAGCCGCCAGAACCGGGGCCATCGGCCCGCCGAAAAGGGCCGCAAGCGCTTCGGGGCAAAACCAGACCTGCGCCCCGACCAAAAGCGGCAGGTACAGCCCTGCCACCTGTTCAAGCAGTTGCGCCATGGGCAGAAGGGACAGATGCACATCCGAAGCCGAAGGTTCGATCGCCGCTGTCAGCCCTGCCAGGGCCGCCGACATTTGCCGTTCGCCAATCACGACCCCCTTGGGCGTGCCCGATGACCCTGATGTGAAAATGATCCTTCGCGCCCCGGGAACCGGCGGCGCCAATGGGCCATCATGGGGCGGGCATGCTTCGGGCCGGCACAACGTCAACGGGGCGGTCGCACCCGACAGCGTGCCGATGATCTCGGTCATCCCGGTGATCGCGATGATATGCGCATTTTGAGCCGCTGAAAAAAACGGCGGCAGATGGACGGCCACATGGCCGGCATAGGTTACGGCCAGATCGGCCAGTGCCGCCTCTAGGGGATCGGCACTGGCAATCCCGATCACGCGCTGCGTGCCGTTCAGGCACGCGGCGTTGGTGGCCAGAAAAGCGACCAATGCCTGATAATCGATCAATCGCTCCCCCGACCGCAGGGCGGTTCGATCCGGGGTATGGCGCGCATGGCCGGCGATCGCGCGGAAGACTTGGGCGGTCATCAGGCCAATTCCTCATAGGATGGGCATATTTCGGCGACCTGATCGGGATCGCGAAACGCACAAACCCATGGATCATGCGCATAGTAATCGCCCCATTGCGCGGGGTCTTCGACGCGGCTTGCCTCGGCGCGCGCCAGCAACAGCGGCGCGATCCTGGCGCGCTGGATCAAGCGGCGCACCTCGGTCGTGGCGGTGAAAAGCCCCCATTGCGCCCCGTTTGCACGGCCCCATTCGAACACGGCCCTCAAGGTTGGATAGGCCGCAAAGGGCGTGCTGCAGGCCAATCCACCAACTTCAAGGATGGCCTGTGGGGCGACCTTTAGCCCCGTCCGACGCGACAGCACTTCGGCGATTGGCCGGTCCAGATACTGCTGTGAGAAAAAACCTTCGTCATGGCGACGCATGCTGGTGGCACATGCCACATCGCCGTTCGGCGCGCAGGTGATCACCAGGCGCGAGGGGCGGATACGACTGTCCGCCGAAAAGGTATCCCGATAACAACGGGCGATATGCGCAAGGGCGTTGTCGAACAGCGGCTGTGTCGCCGGGTCGCCATCATGGGCGATTATGGTTCTCATCGAAGATCTCCGCAAAAAGGCCGCTCAAGCCTCGTCTGCGGCAGATGTCAGATCATTTCAGATCAAAATCTATTGGACCCAAGTTGCAGGATCGGCCCCAAACGGCCCATACGACTATAGTTTACGCCGTGATCCGTGCTGGCTTGTGGTCGTCTGGGCATACCGGCCCGATGGGTTGGGTTGGGTGCGGGCATGGCCAGCACCACCCGGCAGGTTTTCCCCCGTCGCAAACCCGCGCAGCCATTCGGTGATGATGCGGGGCCGGTCCAAGGCGGCATGGCTTTTCCTGTCGCGCGGCCCGCGGGCATGTTCCCGACATGCGCCTGTCGCGGCTGGGCCAGACCCGCGGCGCGTTCGCGCGCCTGATGGCTGAAATCACAGCGAAGCCATGGTCAACCGTTACATCCCCCACGAACTGCGCCACAGCCCCGCCCCGAAGGTTCGCCACTTCGCGCTTCTGGCCGGTATCGAGGCAAGTGTGCGGGGCACGCTGATCTCGGCGATGCCGTTGGTTGTCTATGACGCGCTGGGCAGCGCAGAAGCGACATCTTCGGCCTATTTCATGGCGGGGATCGTTGCGCTTGCCTGGGGGTTGATGGTGCCCTGGGCGACGCGGCATGTGCCGCGGCGCTGGGCCTATTCCGCGGGCTGTCTTTTGTACCTTGCGGGAATGGCGCTGGCCATGATCGGTACGCCAACGACCGTGCCGCTTGCCCTGATGTGCCTATCGATGGCCACGGCCACCACCTTTGTCTGCTTCAACGCCTATATCCTTGACTATATCGACCGGTCCGAACTTGGCAAAAGCCAGTCAACGCAGATGGTCTATGCGGCCGGCCCCTGGGCCATCGGGCCGATGACCGGGGTCTGGCTACACGATTGGTGGGCGCCCGCACCCTTCGTGTTGGCGGGCAGCTTTGCAACGGGGCTTTTGATCACCTTTTGGGTGCTGCGGCTTGGCAACGGAAAACAGATCCGGCGGGCGAAAGGGCCCGCACCAAACCCGCTGGCCTACCTGGGTCGCTTTTTCCGCCAGCCACGATTGATCGCAGGCTGGATGTTCGCGGTCATGCGATCGTGCGGCTGGTGGGTGTATGTCGTTTACTTGCCGATCTTCTGTATCGAGGCCGGTCTGGGCGACAAGGTGGGCGGCATTGCACTGTCGGTGTCGAATGCGCTTTTGTTCCTGTCGCCGCTGATGCTGCGGCAGGCGCGACGCGCCTCGGTGCGTCGCGCGGTGCGGCTGGCATTTGGCCTGTGCGCGACATTGTTTTTGACGGCGGCGATCGTGTCGCCCCTGCCTTGGCTGACGGTGGTGGCCTGCATGGGGGCATCGGTCTTTCTCGTGCTGCTCGACGTCGTCGGCGGGCTGCCGTTCCTGATGGCGGTCAAGCCGTCCGAGCGAACAGAGATGAGTGCCGTTTATTCCAGCTTCCGTGATGTGTCGGGCATCCTGACGCCCGGTTTTGCCTGGCTGGTGCTTTTGGTGGCCCCGCTGCCCGGCATCTTTGCCGCGACCGGGGCGGGGTTGTTGGGTGCATTTGCCGTGGCCGGACGCTTGCACCCGCGTCTGGGTGCCATACGCGCGTCGCGCGCAGCCGTGCTGGCCGGCGAGTAGCCCTTGCCTTGATGGCCTTGCGCCCCATGCCCTTGACCCGTCAGGGTCAGGGATCGGCTGGGCCTGACGCGCTAGGCGTGGCCCAAATCCGCTTTGCAGGCGCCGATGTCGGAAAATAGCATGGCGGTCAGGGCATCATTGTTCTTCAAGGATCTCAATTCATCCTGGGTCAAGCTGTAGGGATCATCCTCCAGCTTCATCCGCAGGCCCTGGTCGTTCCAGACCGAAATGATGATGTTGCGTTCGTCATTTGTCATGACGCTCCTAACGACGAAAAACGCGGCCGTGTTAGCGGGGCACGACCGATCCCCCCAAGGCGCCCCGCCTTCCCCCATGACCCAAACCGGCAAAACCCAAAACCAGAACCCCGTTCGCGCAGGCAAAACATGGGGGCAGCGTCACGCTGCCAAAGCCAAGCGCGCAAATTCAGGCTCGGCGGCGCGGATGGCATTTTACCCGGCGTTCGGTCAGAAACGACCTTTGAGATGGGTGAAGAGCATATAGCCGAGAGCCGCGAACCATAGCAGCGCAGCAGGCGCTGATAGCGCCTCTGGCGCATCCGGATGAATGAAAAACACCGGCAGCATGATAAGCGAAACGAAGGCCACCAGCTGGCGCCTTGTGAGCATCTCGGTCAGGCGCCGGATGTTTCCGCAATGCGGGCATTTCTGTGACAGCCCGGAAATGCCTTTTCCACAAACCGGGCATGGCG
>JBEAQJ010000083.1:0-9102 GCA_041163945.1 Pseudomonadota bacterium | reverse complement strand
CCAGCGTGCCGACACCGCTGACTGCGATCTCGACACGGTCACCGTCGCGCAAGAACCGCCTTGGGGTGCGGCTTCCCCCCGTGCCATCAGGAGAGCCGGTGGCGATCACGTCGCCGGGTTCGAGCGTTGTGATGCTTGAGGCATAGGCGATCTGTTCGGCCATCGTATAGATCATCTCGGATGCCAGCGCTTTTTGAACCAGATCGCCGTTCAGGCGTGTCGAAAGCTCCAACGCAAGCGGGTCGGCGATTTCGTCGGCTGTGGTGATCCATGGCCCCCACGATCCAGACCGTTCAAAGTTTTTGCCGGCATGGATGCTGTGCTTTTGCCAGGCGCGCACCGATCCATCGTTGAAGGCACTGTAGCCTGCCACAAGGCTCATCGCGCGCTCCACCGGCACATCGCGCCCCGCGCGTCCGATGACAATCGCGATCTCGCCCTCGTAGTCGAAGGTCTCGGCCGGCTCGCCCAGGGGGATCTGCAAGGTCGCGCCATGGCCCACCATGGCCTGCCGCTCCTTGCCGAAGAGAATGATGTTCTCGGGGTCTGGCGGCGCGACGCCGTCCACGGGATAGGGTTTGCGATAGTTCAGCCCCACACACAAAATTCGCGATGGGTTGGGGATTGGCGGCAGCATACTGACCGCCGTCATGGGCACGCCGGCCCCCCCATGATCGGCGGCGAGCGCGCCAAGCGCGTCTTGCGCCAGCACCGCGCGCAGGTCGGGGCAGCGCGCGCGCATCGCCTCGCTTGCGGGGCGGATCATGACGCCGTCGGTGGTGCCATAGCCCGGCCGCCCATCGTGCAGAAAACTGACCAGCTTCATCCAGACGGCCTTTCAAAAGCAGCTTCGCGCTGGCGCAAGATGGCCACCAAGGTGTCGTTGAACGGCGTGGCGATGCCCAGGGCGCGCCCAAGTTCGGGCACCTGTCCATTGATCGCGTCAAGTTCCGAGAGCCGCCCGGCCTGGTGGTCCAACAGCATTGAGGGGCGTGCCGCAGGCATGCGCGCGCCGAAAGCGGTTACATAGGCCACGGGATCATTGAAGGTCAGATTGATCTTTTTCGCACATGCGATCGCATAGGCTTCTTGCATGGCGCCCAAGGCAATGGCCCAACGTTCGGGATGTGCCTGCAGTTCACCAACCGTCATGTCGAAGACGGTGCAGGGTGCGCTGAAGGTCACGTTGCAAAGGAATTTTTCCCAGATCAGCTGTTGAATGTCGTCGAAGGCCTGGGCCTTGAAACCCGCCGCGCGCCACAGGGCGGCAAGCGCTTCGGCGCGGGCGCTTGGCCCGCCTGCGATCTCGCCGATCCGAATAAGGTTCATCGCGTTGTGATGCGCATGCCCCGGCCCCTTAAGCGAGGCGCCAAAACCGTCTGCGACCCCCAAAAGCACTTTGTCCAAGGGCAAATGCGCCGCGATGCGTTCGGCCGCCCCCAAACCGTTCTGGATGGTCAGCACAAGGGTTTCGCGTGCCATCAGTGGTGCGATCGCCCGTGCCGCGGGGGCGACGCCCGCAGCTTTGGTCGCGATGACGACAAGATCGGCCGACCCGGCATCGGCCATGTTGGTTGTCGCATGAATGCCAGTGATGCACCGGTCGCCGCTGGCTCCCTCGAGCCGCAGGCCATCGGCGGCAATCGCCGCGACATGGGCAGCCCAGGGATCGACGGCCCAGACTTCGTGACCGGCTTCCTTGAAAAGGCCGGCGTAGACAGAGCCCATGGCACCGGTCCCATAGATCACGATCTTCATGGACAGGTCATCCGTTCGATGGGCAGGCGGATATCGAATGTCTTTCGCAAGATGGCATCTACCGCCGGGGCGAGTGTTTGGGGAAAATGCGCCGCCAATATGTCGGTTGCCATTTCCTTTGCCTGTATCCTGATATCCTGCGCGCCGGCGGCCTGCCAATCCGCGATCGAGCGGCGATCGGCAAGGCCGGGATAGAGAAAGTCAGATTTCATCCGGTCAAAGGTTTGTGGATGACCGAGGAAATGGCCGTCGCTGCGGATGGTTCTTGCGATCATCGCCGCGCATAATGTGTCGAGGCTGATCTCGACCGGGGCAAGGCTGCGCCGGATTGCACCCAGCATGTCGTTGTCGATCACATAGGCCTCCATCGAAGCGCCCATCAAGCCCGCCTGCATGCCCGCGGTCTGGGTGATCAAGTTGGCCCCGGCATGCGCCGCCATGGTGATTGACAGCGCCTTCTCATACCCGGCCTGCGCATCCGGGATCTTGCTGTCGGTGGCCCCAGCGATGGTCGAGTTCGGCAAGCCCAGAAACCGTGCCAACTGCGTTGCCGCAGCAGTAAGTAGCGCCTGTTCGCCGCTGCCGCCCGCCATCCCGCCCGATCGCAGATCGGTGACCATCGGGCGTGCGCCATAGACCGCACGGACATCGGGATTGGCAAGCCATGCCACGATCATCCCGGCCAGCGTCTCGGCATTGCTTTGCGCCAGGCAGCCAGCGACCGTTACGGGGCTCGACGCGCCCATCTGTCCGAAGGTGTTCACCATGCAAGGCAAACCCGCGCGTGCGGCGGCGACGAGCACCTCGGCCGCATCCGGCGCGAAACGCATGGGCGGTGCCACATGGTTGATGTTAAGCGACAAGAAGGGGCGCGCCTCGAATGCCGCGCGTCCCCCTGCCACAATGTGGCACATCTCGGCGATATCGGCGACATGCTCCGGGAATGCGGCGCTGACAAAGACATGCTTGGTCGTGCCCGCAAGCGCAGCATAACAGGTGTTGATGTCGAGCAGGCTGTCGGTGTCCATGTCACGTGCCACCACCGAGCGCGCAAAGAACTGCACATGCGGCAAGGCATCGACCAGTCGTGCCGCATCGTAGAGGTCGCCCAGCGTCGTCTCACGGTAGGTGTCGCTGTCGATGTTCAAGATCATCGGTGCCGCACCGCCAGAGCCGACATGTACCGCGCCATCCCCCAGGGTGAGGTCTTGTTCCGGCAAGCGCCCGCACAGGGTGACGTCGCGCCGCAGACCGGCCAGCGCACGCGCCACAAGCTCGGGCGGAAAGGTCAGGCGGCGCTCGTCGGTCATGCGCCCCCCGGCGGCACAGACGAGTTCTTCCACCACGGGCGGCGCGTCGCTTAGCCCGAACTCTGCCAGCAATGTCACCGAGACTTCGTGGATGCGCGCCATCTCTGCGTCGTCGAGGATTTCCAGACGACCCCCTTTGGTGACAAAGTTTGGCACCTGTGCGCCTGCGGCATGCTCTGCCGGCCGGTCGCGTCTTTTGCGTCTGGCGCTCATTGGTTTTGTCCTTAGCCCACGCCGAATACTGCCATGCAGGAAGCGGTGGACAAGTGACTTGATAGACGAATATGGATAAAACAAAATTGATCTATGCGCAGCGAGTTCATGAATGCACCCACGAAACCTGCCCCTTGCTGCGCTGCGTACCTTTGAGAGTGCGGCGCGGCACCTGAGTTTCAAGCAGGCAGCCGAAGAACTCTGCGTCAGTGCGACCACGGTCAGTAATCAGATCCGGCGCCTTGAGCAGGAATTGGGCTGCAAGCTTTTCATCCGAAGAACGCGCGCCGTGGTGCTAACGGACGCCGGTCGGTCACTGTCTCGCGTCTTGTCACGAGCGCTCGAAGATATCCGCGTTGAGGTCGAGACCCATATGCGCGCCCGACGGAAATCTGTGTCGTTGGCGGTCGGCCCGATCTTTGGCTCGCGGTGGATGATCCCGCGGCTGGATCGCTTTGGCGAGTATCTGCCCGGCATAGACATCGAATTGCGCAACTCGCCGCGGATCACCGACGCCAGCATGATGACCGCCGATATCGCCATTGATTGGGGTATAGGGCCATGGTTCGGGCTCGAGAACACGCCGCTGCTCGAGATTGTCTATTCGCCCGTGCTCAGCCCCGCACTTACCGAACGGCTCGGGATGCCTGAGCGCCCAGATGATGTCGCGCGCTTTCCTGTCATTCACCAGCAAGACCGGCATGAGTGGCATGAATGGCTGAAAGTCGCAGGCTGCGCAGGGATGCCCCTGATCGACAAGGCGACGATTGTCGATACAAATGTGGTCATTCAAGCTGCCATCGCAGGGCAGGGCATGGCCCTTGGTATTTTTCCGTTCTGCCAGCCCGAGGTAGACTCGGGCAGGTTGATCAAACCTTTCGACATTGATCTGAAACCGACGCGGTCCTTTCATTTGTTGACCCGGCCCGGTGCGCGCCAGCGGCGTGAGATCGACGAGGTTTGCAAGTGGATGATCCAAGAAGCCGCCCTAAACGTCTGATCCTTTCTGTGGTTCGGACCGGGCAAAGCGATGAACCCTTGATGTGCCGTCCTTTGGAAAGAAGCTGTAGGTGCCCCCGTTTTGGATGACGAGCGCGGCCCCATCATCTACGGCCCACGCATCGGGCACGGTGCCGCTGTCTACAAGATCTTGCATCCGGGCCAGGCGCTCGGGCTCGATCAAGCTGTGCGGGGTCATGCTTCCTGACACCAGCCCAAGTCCAGCCGCCAGGGCAAGACCCACATCAGGGCTACGCCAGAGAAAGCTGTCGAACCAGCACATTGCGCCTGCACTGACGCCGGCCAACGGCACGCCGCGCCGGTAAGTTTCCTCCAGCACGGCCCCGATCCGCGTTGCCTTTAGTTGCGCGACCAGCCGCACGGGATCGCCGCCGCCAAGATAGACAAGGTCAAGCCCCTCGGCCCAGTGCCGAGCCGTCCGTTCATCTGCCATGGGATCCAACCGCAGGACCGCGCTTGCCATGGGCCCGATGCTGGCCTCGAACATGTGATATTGCGCCGGATCGTCGCCGCTTGCGATGCCGACAAAGCCGATGCGTGGCCGCGCACAGGCATGCGCAAGGCACAGGTGGTCCAATGCGGGGTGGGTCCCATGGGTTGCGCCCCCACCACCGATGGCGATCAGGATTGTTTCAGGCATCGGCAGTCCCCTTTGCATCCCAGAAGGCGCGCGCGACGTAACATAGGCTCTGCGAATAGAATCGGAAAATAACTCTATTTGTCGAACATCCGAATTGACCCGAGGATCATGTTGGGAACCCAGATCTGATACATGGATCAAAATTTCTTTATGTATCGGTCTATAAAATGTCGTTTGTCCAGTCGGACATTGCGATTGAGCCTACAGACCGCGGCCGAGCGTCGATGAAAGAACGCAAGCCGCCATCCAGGGAGGAAATCCGAATGAGAAAGACCTTGAGCTTTACTGCCTTGGCGCTTGCCTTCGCGGGAACAACGGCGCTGGCCGAGCCGACAGGCACGTTCCGTCAGGCGCATGAATATGGTTTTGGGGCGCAATCCAGCCTCGATCCCATCTCGAAGGGTCGGGTGTTCCAGATCACCGAGAAGATCATGAGCCGCCTCGTGCGCCCCGACATGGAGGGTCGCCCGGCGCCTGATCTGGCGATCGAGTGGTCGGCGAATGCCGCGGCAACGGAATGGACCTTCGCCTTGCGTGAGGGCGTCATGTTCCACGACGGCTCCAGTTTCGGCGCGGAGGATGTGGTTTATTCGCTGCAACGCGTGCTTGACCCCGCAAACGACAGCCCGGCGCGCGCGGCGATCGCGATGATCGACCGTGTTGAAGCGGTTGATGCAAGCACCGTCAAGCTGACGCTCAGTGCGCCTTTCGCAGACCTTCCCTTGCTGCTGATGGATTATCGTCTGCGCATGATCCCCGAAGGATCGGGCGATACCATCGCCACGACGGGCATTGGCACCGGACCGTTCCGCTTGGTCAGTTTCGATGCGGAAGGGACCACGCGGCTTGCGGCCAACATGGACTATTTCGAAGGCCCGCCCGGCGTGGCCGAAATGGAGATCATCGGAATTCCCGATGCGCAGGCCCGCTTGCAGGCCTTGCTTGGCGGGCAGATCGACATGGAGCGTGGCATCAGCGCCCAGCAAAGTGTCATGTTGTCGAGTTCCGATCGGTTCAACATCCAGATGATCCCGACCGGAAACTGGCGCGGTCTGGTCTTCCGCACCGATGTGGCGCCCTTCGATGATGTCCGCGTCCGCCAGGCGCTTAGGCTGGCTGCTGACCGGCAGGCGATGGTTGATCTGGTGATGGGCGGAGGCGCCGTGGTCGCTTGCGACACGCCCGTTGGTCCCCGTGATCAATACCGTGCCGAGATAAACTGCCCGCAAGATATCGACCGCGCGCGTGCGCTCTTGGCTGAGGCAGGATTTCCGGACGGGATCGATATCGATCTGCACGTCGCCACGCTGGAACCGACATGGCCTGTTCTTGCTGAGGTCTATCAACAGCAAGCCGCAGCTGCCGGCATCCGCGTGAATATCGTGCAGGTGCCCACGGATGGCTTCTGGAGCGATGTGTGGATGCAGAAAGATGCGGTGACAACGCGCTGGAATGAACGTCCCGCAGATCAGGCATTGAACGAAGTCTATGTCAGCACAGCGCGTTGGAACGAAAGCTACTACAAGGATCCCGATTTCGACGCGCTGCTGGCGCAAGCACGGCAGGAACTCGATTTCGACCTACGCCGCAGCCTGTACATCAAGGCACAAGAGCATCTGTGGCAGACCGCCGGCACGTTGATCCCCTATCACGTCACGCGGCTGGTCGGTACATCGGCGCGGGTGGGCAATCTGGACGCGGTCGAGAACATGTCGGTTCGCTGGCATCTTGTGACCGTCGACTGATCGAAACGACAGGGCCGGGGCGTCGTCATCGGCGGCGCCCCGGCTTTTCTTGTGCAACGGGAAATTCTTGATGCTCGCGATGCTCGTACGACGACTGGCCTTGGGCGTGGTCACGGTCTGGTTGGTCTCGATCATCATCTTCATCGGTGTCGAGATCTTGCCGGGTGATGCCTGTACCGCCTATCTCGAACGCGAGGCGCAAGGGCTTTTGCTTGAAAATTGCCGACGCGATCTGGGATTGAACCGCCCAGCCATGGTCCGCTACGGCGAATGGGCGGCCAACGCGCTCCAGGGCAATCTGGGTGTTTCGCCCGACGGGCAGCGGCAGATCTCGGAACTGGTTGGCTACCGTCTGCGCAACACCTTGCTCTTGGCTTCGGGTGCCATGCTGTGCGGGATCCCGCTTGCGCTGTTTCTCGGGATCGTCGCGGCGTTGTGGCGCGACCGCCCGGTCGATATCATCGTGTCAACCACCGCCATTGCGGCGATGACGATCCCCGAATTCGTTTCAGCCACATTGTTGATCCTTGTCTTTTCGATCTGGCTGGGATGGGTCCCCGGCATCGTGCTGACATCGCCCAACGCGCCGCTGGCCGAATTTTTCCCCGAGGTGTTCTTGCCCATCGGGGTGCTGACGCTGGTGATGACGGCGCATATCCTGCGCACCGTGCGCTCATCGGTGATCGAAACCTTGGCCTCGGATTATGCGCAAATGGCGGTCCTGAAGGGCGTGCCCTATTGGCGGATGGTATTTCGCCACGTTCTGCCCAATGCGCTTTTGCCCACCATCAACGTGGTCGCGCTGACCATCGCGTGGCTTTTGGGGGGTGTGGTGGTGATCGAGACGGTTTTCAACTATCCCGGGTTGGGCCGGATGATGATCGACAGCATCTCGGATCGTGATCTGCCCGTGACGCAAGCCATCGCGCTGATCATCGCCTCCGTCTACGTCGGCGTGAATTTGTTGGCGGATCTTCTGACCATGATTGCGAACCCGCGCCTTCGCACCGCGCATATGCGCGGGCGGTGATCGGCATGACGGATCTTCGAATATACCAACGAGGCATGGCGCTTCAGCGCTTTTTCGGCTTGATCCGCGATATCTGGGCACGCCCCTCGGGTGCAATCGGGCTGGGGCTGGTCGCCACCCATGTCATTCTGGCCCTGATCGGGCCCTATATCGTGCCTTATGACTACACCACGATGAGTGCCGCACAGATGCTGTCGGGCCCCTCGGCCGATCACTGGCTGGGCACCGATCATCTGGGGCGCGATACGCTGACACGCACGGTTTTGGGCGGGCGCGAAGCCATGCTTGTGACCGGCATCGCGACCCCGCTTGCGGTCTTGTGGGGGGGGCTGGTCGGGGTGTTCTTTGGCCTGTCGGGCGGACGACTGGACGATGTGTTGATGCGCATCGTCGATGCCTTCCTGTCCTTGCCTTGGATCCTCAAGATGCTGGTCCTGATCGTGACCTTCGGCACAGGGATCGAGGTCTTGATCCCCACGTTGGCCTTTTTCTACGGCATCCCGGTCATTCGCATCGCGCGGGCCGCGACCCATGATGTGGTTGCGCGCGATTTTGTGCAGGCCGCGCGCGCGCGCGGGCATGGACGTTTCACCATCATCTGGCGCGAATTGCTGCCAAATGTGCGCGATGCGCTGCTGGTCGAGGGGGCGATGCGTTGGTCGTGGATGCTTTTGGCCTTTTCCTCGCTGTCTTTCCTGGGGTTCGGTGTCTCGCCGCCGACCCCTGATTGGGGGCTGATGATTGCGGATGCGCGCGGGTTCATGTCCTTTGCCCCCCTTGGCGTGATCGCGCCCATGATCGGGCTGTCGTCGCTTATCATTGGGATCAACCTGACCGCGGATGCGCTGGCCAAGGCCCTTGGCATCGACCGCGCCCAAAAGGCCCCGGTATGAAAGAGCCATCGACACAGAACGCGCCGGTGATCACGGTCGAAGGGTTAAGCATCGGCTTTCGTGGCCGCGCGGGCGCTTGGCTGCCCGTCTTGCGTGATATCTCGCTGTCGATCGCGGCGGGTGAAAGCATGGGCCTTGTGGGCGAAAGCGGGTCGGGCAAGAGCACGCTCGCGCTTGCCATGATGGGCTATCTAAAGACCGGTCTAAGCGTTCTGGGCGGCAAGGTTGGCTTTGCCGGGATCGACATGTTTGCGCAGGATCGCCAAGCGCTTGAAAAAGTGCGGGGCGGGCGTCTGGCGCTGATCCCGCAAAACTCCGGCCAATCGCTGACGCCAACCATGCGGGTGGGTGACCAGATCGCCGAGGCGCTGCGCCTTCACAGCGCCTTGCCCGAGGCGCAGCATGCCGCGCGCGTCCTGAATTTGTTGACACAGGTCAGGTTACCCGATCCCGCAGCCATCGCGCGGCGCTATCCCCATGAGCTTTCGGGCGG
>JBEAQJ010000082.1:0-12706 GCA_041163945.1 Pseudomonadota bacterium | reverse complement strand
CCGGCGCCGGAACGCAACGCGACGCGGCGTTCTGGGCGCGCCAAGGCGTGCGGCTGGCCGATGGCGGGCCCGTGCCCGATCACGGTCGGGCCTCGATCCTCGTGCCGGGCGGCCACCGGGGCGTGGCGCTGATGATCTTTGACAATTTCCACGTGATCGCGCGCTACAACCCCGCCAATTCCTATGTCATCGGGGTGGGCCATTTGTCTGACCGGATCGCGGGTGGTGGGCCGTTTCGCGCCTCATGGCCGCGCGGTGATCGTGGGCTGAGCCGCGCCGAGCGTGAGGCGCTTCAGCGCGGTCTGGCCGCGCGCGGGCTGCATACAGGGGCAATCGACGGCATCCTCGGCCCGCAGACATCCGAAGCCATCCGGCGGTTTCAGGCCTCGGTCGGGTTGGTGCCCGACGGCTATGCCTCACCCGGCCTTTTGGATCGGCTGCAATAAGGGCCGCGCGCATCAGCGCATGGGGCCGGCCCTGCACCTGTTTCTGCACAGATCAGACCGAACATCGCACGAAAGATCGGTGCCACTTGGCCCCGATCGCCCGACCGTGGCATGGATAACGTTAACGATCGCGTTGGACAGCATGGTGGGTCAACGTTTGGGCATGATCAGGGTTCGGCCCTTGTGTGCCGCCCTGAGCCCGCCCCCGCGCCGCGCCCCAGATCGTGCAAGGCTGGTCTGAGGGATGGACGGTCCAAGCGCCACCCTGACCGCCCAGCCAATGGCCAATCGATCAATCCCGGAGCAATTCGTTGATGGATGTCTTGGCGCGGGTCCGTTCGTCCACCCGCTTCACGATCACGGCACAATAGAGGTTGATGCCGTTCTTTGAGGGCATCGAGCCTGCCACCACGACCGATCCGGCCGGCACCTCACCATACATCACGGCGCCGGTTTCGCGATCCACGATCTTGGTCGATTGGCCGATGAACACGCCCATACCCAGCACCGATCCTTCACGCACGATCACGCCTTCGACCACCTCGGAGCGGGCGCCGATAAAGCAATTATCCTCGATGATGGTGGGGCCGGCCTGCATCGGTTCCAGCACGCCGCCGATGCCCACACCGCCCGACAGGTGCACATTCTTGCCGATCTGCGCGCAAGAGCCGACCGTGGCCCATGTGTCGACCATCGTGCCGCTGTCGACATAGGCCCCAAGGTTGACGAAGGATGGCATCAAGACCACGCCCGGCGCGATATAGGCCGACCGCCGCACCACGCAGTTGGGCACCGCGCGGAAACCCGCAGCGCGCCATTCGCCCTCGCCCCAGCCTTTCCATTTGCTATCGACCTTGTCCCACCAGCTGCCGCCCTGCGCGCTGCCCGGCTGCAATTCCATGTCCTTCAGGCGAAAGCCCAGCAGCACCGCCTTTTTCGCCCATTGGTTCACATGCCAGCGACCATCGGCCTGACGCTCGGCCACCCGCAGGCTGCCGCTATCCAGCGCCGAAAGCGTCGCCTCGATCGCGTCGCGGACCGCGCCCTTGGTGGCGGGGGTGATCTGGTCGCGCGCCTCCCAGGCGGCTTCGATGGCGGTTTCGAGCGCGGCGTTGGACATGGCGGCATTCTCCTGCGGGAAGATGGGTTTTGCGCGGCTATAGCGGGCGCGCCCTTGGCTGGCAATCGTGGCGCGGCCTTGCTAGGTCAGGGGTGGCCCCCCGCACAAGGACAGGACATGACCGAAGACCCAAGGCCCGGCCCGTTTCGCGACGCCGAACAGGATCTGCAATCGGCCCGTCACGCCCCCGACACCGCACAGGCGAAATCGCCGGCCTACCGGCTGGCCTTTGCCGACCCCGATTTCCTCTTGCGCGACGAATTGCGCCCGGTGCGGCTGCAGCTGGAGCTCCTCAAACCCCAGCTGGAGCTTGACGCCCGCGGCATCCGGTCGACCGTGGTGCTGTTCGGCGGCGCCCGCATCCCCAGCCCCGAAGCGCAAGGCAAAGGCCCCGCGCACCCCATGGCCCATTACTACGACGAGGCGCGCCGCTTTGCCCGCGCCATCACCGAACGATCGGTGGCCAGCAACTGCACCGAACATGTCATCGTCACCGGCGGCGGCCCCGGCGTGATGGAGGCGGGCAATCGCGGCGCGGCCGACGCGGGGGGCTGTTCCATCGGGCTCAACATCGTGCTGCCGCATGAACAGGTGCCCAATGCCTATGTCACGCCCGATCTGTGTTTCAACTTCCACTATTTCGGCATCCGCAAGATGCATTTCCTGCTGCGCGCCAAGGCGATCGCGGTCTTTCCCGGCGGGTTCGGCACGCTCGACGAGCTGTTTGAAAGCATCACGCTGATCCAGACGGGGCGCATGGAACAGGTGCCGGTGATCTTGTTCGGCGAAAGCTTCTGGCGGCGCGTGATCGATTGGCAGGCGCTGGTCGAGGCGGGCACCATCGCACCCGACGATCTGGCGCTGTTTCGCTTTGTCGAAACCGCCGATCAGGCGCTGGCCGTCATCGACGGATGGACGCTCAAGGGACGCAGGGGCGAGATCCCGGGGCGCTAAAGCGCCCCCAGCACCGCCGCGCATTGCCGCGGCAGATCGGCCAAGGTCAGCGCCGGGCGTGGCGGCGGCGGCACATAATCGGGGTCGGGCGGGGGTGGGTTCAAGATCAGCTCGGCACGCGCGCGCGCTTCATCACAGCCGTCGCCCGGGGGAATGTCGTCTTGCGGTTCGCAATCGCGCGAACCGGGCGGGCAGTGCAGACGCACGTGGAAATGGGAGTGATGCCCGGCCGCCGGCCGGATTTTGCGCAGCCAGTCGCGGTCGCCCGTGGCGTTGTCGCACATCCAGACCTTGGCGCCCGTAAAGACAAAGATCCGCGCCACGCGCGGGTCGTTGGCGGCCAGACGCATCACCGCCATATGCGTGGACGTCCAGTTTTCACCCACGCGCGCGCCGCGGGCCGATTGCACCGATATCGACGACAGGCTTTCGCGCGCGGCCGCCGACAGATCGAAGCGGGTGGGCGGCAGCATCCAGATATCGGCATCCAGCCCCGATTGGTGGCTGACATGGCCCGACAGCATGGGCCCGCCGCGCGGCTGCGACAGATCCCCCACATAGATGCCGCGCCATGGCGTCTGTTCCGCCACCTGCCCGGCGAAATCCTGTACGAAATCGATCAATTCGGGATGACCCCAGTTGCGATTGCGCGACAGCCGCATCGCTGCCCAGGTCGGTCCGGTTTCGGGCAAGGGTTGCGCACCGGCCAGACAGCCCCGTGCATAGGCCCCGATGACCGCACTGGCGGCCGTATCGGGCAGCGCCGCCGCCCCGAACAACAGCCGCGCCTCTTGCCCCGACACGGTGGCATCAAGCGGTGGCGGCAGGGCGTCTGCTTCAGGCGCGGGTGCGCAGCCCACCAATGCCAGAAAGGCGCATATGGCCATGCCCGCCCACGCAGGTGCAACCGGCATTTACGCCTGCCCCTCGCCATCGGCACGGACCCAGGCGATCAGGACCAGGCCCAGAATAAACAATCCGATCAAGGGCACCATGCCCAGACGGGCGCTTTCGGTGACCCATGTGGTCACCCCGATCAGCGCCGGCCCCAGGAACGCCGTGGCCTTGCCCGACAGTGCGTAAAGCCCAAAAGCCTCGGTCGGGCGGCCAGACGCGGCATGCAGGCACATCATCGTGCGCGACGCCGATTGCAGCACGCCGCCTGCCCCCCCGATCAGCGCGCCGCAGATGTAGAACACGAGATCGGGAACCGCCGAGCCTTGCGCCAGCGCGATGCCCCACAGGCTGTCGCGTGTCATCCCCACGATCACCAGGCACACGCCGATCAGCACGACGATGCAGCCGATGATCACGGGCTTCGGGCCCAAGGCACTGTCCAGCTTGCCGCCGATCCACGTCGCCAGCGCAGCCGTGATGGCCCCGACGATCCCAAACACGCCCACCTGCGTGATCGACCAATTCAACACCAAGACCGCATAGGTGCCGCCAAACCCGTAAAGCGCGTTCAGCGCATCGCGATAAAACATCGACGAGCCGAGATAGGCAAACAGGCTGCGCCGCTGCGGCAGCCCCCTGACCGTGCCCCAAAGCTCGGACAGCGCCGCGCCAAAACGCGCATGGATCGCGGGGCGCGGCACCTCGCGGACCCACAGGAAAAACGGGATCATGAAGACGATGTACCAAATCGCAGTGAAAGGGCCCACAAAGCGCGTGCCTTCGCGCAGCCCGGGGTCCAGCCCCAGCGCGGGTGACAGGCCCACGAATGTCTTGCCGCTCTCGCCTTCGGCAAAAAAGATCAACATCACGAACAGGGCCACCACCCCGCCCAGGTAGCCCCAGGCAAACCCATTGCCCGACAGACGCCCGATCGCACCGCCTTGGCCCAACTCGGGCAGCATGGAATTGGTGAAGATCGTCGTGAACTCGGCCCCGATGATGCCGATGCCGAACGCGATCAGCGCCGCCACCAGAAAGCTTCCATCCGGCAGCAAGATCCACAGCCCCAGCGCCCCCAGGATGTAAAAGGCCGAAAACAGCACGATCCATGGCATCCGCCGCCCGGTGTTGTCGGCAAAGGCGCCAAGGATCGGCGCACAAAGCGCGATCACCACCCCGGACACCGTTTGACCCAACGACCACAGGCTTTGCGCGCGCGCATCGGCCAAGGGTTCGGCCAGACCCTGCGCCATGAAGCTTTCGGTCGCCACCGCCGCGAAATAGGGCCCGAAAACAAAGGTCAGACATAGCGTGAAATAGGGCTGGCTGGCCCAGTCAAAGGCCCACCACCCCCAGACGCGGCGACGCAGCGCCCGGGCGGACAGGTCGGCAGGATCGGCTGTCGCGGTGCTCATGCTGCGCACCATCCGCGATCGGGGGCTGATTTGTCTACGGTCTTGATGGCGGGGTGGCGCCGCCGGGGTCCGCCATCGGCGGCCAGGGCCGCAACAGATCGGCCTCGGCCCAGGCCGTCACCCAATCGGGCAGGGCGGGCGACACCGGCGCATGGCCCAGCGCGCGGGCCACATCCGCCACTGGGGTCAGGCGGCCCTTTTGCGTGATGCCCGTGCGCAGCAGCGCATGATTGCAACAGGTCGCGCCGCGCCACATGCCCTGTTCGATGTAGAAAAACCGCCCATCCCACCCCAACAGGCGGGTGCGCAACACAAAGCGCTGCAAGCCGGTGATCCGCGCGCGATAACGCACCGATGAACCGGCCACGACCAGCCCCCAGCCTTCGCGTTTCAGCACATCCCACAACCCCATCCGGATCGACAGCGCAAACCGCCCCAGATCGTAAAGCGTCAAGATGCGCCCGTTGTTCATTTCCCAAAACCCGTCCAGATCCTGCGGCAGACAGCGCAAATCAAGGTGATGGGTCTCGAACAGCCCCAGCCGCGGCTTGCGCCGCTCGGACATCATGAGAAGGGCCAGACGACCATAGGGATACATGCCCCCGCCAAACCGCAGCACGGCATCGCCGTCAAGCCTATCGCGACGTCACACCCAAGACAGGCGCTATCTTTGCTTTGGAAATACTCCGGGGGCGGCCGCAGGCCGGGGGCAGCGCCCCCAACCCCGGCTTGCACCCATCGCCCCGCCCGACTATCTGGCAAGTCAGCCCTGCCCGCAGCCAAGGACACCCGGCCATGACCTCGCTTTTCCAGATCCTTCTGCTTTTGATCGACGTGGCCTTCATGATCATTCTGGTCCACATCATCATGAGCTGGCTGATCAATTTCAGCGTCCTGAACCTGCGCCAACCGCTGGTGGCACAGATCTGGTACGGGCTGAACAGGCTGGTGGAACCGCTCTATGGTCCGATCCGCCGCCGTTTGCCGGCGATGGGGGGGCTGGATCTGGCGCCGCTGATCGTGATCCTCGGGCTCTATGCGCTCGAAATCATCCTGCGCAACAACGCGGCACTGTTTCTCTGATCGCACGGGGGGCGGACTCGACTCCGCATACGGCCGCGGCTAGGTATGGAACATAACATGAACATACCCAAGACGCCCGCGCCATGCCTGCCGCCACACCCCATGCCGCCCGCACCGTCAACCGGCGCATCCTGTCGCTCTGGTTTCCCCGGTTGGCGGCCGAACACCTGCTGCGCACGGAACCCGGCCTGGCCGATGCGCCACTGGCCGTGGTCACGACACAGGGCAACCTGCGCCAGATCGCATCGCTCAGCCATGCCGCCAGCGCGCGCGGCCTGTCACGCGGGCAACCGCTGGCCGAGGCGCTGACGCTTTGCCCCGATCTGGTCACCCGTCCCGCCAACCCCGACCGCACGGCCCAGGTTCTGGCCGCGCTGCGCCGCTGGGCGGGCCGCTTCAGCCCCTGGGTCGCCGAAGAAGGGGATGACGCGCTGCTGGTCGATCTGACAGGCTGCGCGCATCTGTTCGGCGGTGAAACGGCCCTGTTCGAACAGGTGCATCATGATTGCGCCGATCTGGGCTTCAGCCTGGCTGCGGGCATCGCCGATACGCCGGGTGCGGCTTGGGCGCTGGCGCGCTACGCGGGTGGGTCTGCCGGCCTGCCCGCCCGCAGCGGCGACGCCATCGATCAAGAGGCGCGCGCCACCCGCTCGCGGGCGGAAAAACGTCATTGGGTCAAAGGTGGCCCCGCGCCCCTGCCACAAGACGGCCCAAGGGGCGGGGTTGGGCGCATCTGTGCGCCGGGCGGATTGCGGCAGTCGCTGGCGGGCTTGCCCATCGCCGCGCTGCGCCTGCCGCCGGCCACGGTTCAGGGCCTGGCCCGGCTGGGGCTGCGCCGCATCGGCGATCTTTGGGGCATGCCACGCGCAGGGCTGGCGCGGCGCTTTGGCCAGGATCTGGTGCGCCGCCTGGACCAGGCCTTGGGGGTGGAACCCGAACCGATCTCGCCCGCGGGCGCGCCCTTGCATTTCGCCGCCCGGATCAGCCTGCCCGAACCCATCGGGCTGCAGGCCGATATCCTTGCCGGTCTGGATCGGTTGCTACCGGCCTTGTGCGACAAGCTGCGCAAGCGTGGACGCGGGGCGCGACGGCTGCGGTTGGAAATGATCCGCACCGAAGGCGGCACGGAAACGATCGAGATCGGGCTGGCCCGCCCCGCCGACCGGCCCGACAACCTGCGCGCGCTGTTTGCCCTGAAACTGGGCACCATCGACGCAGGCTTCGGTTTTGACATCTTGCGGCTGATCGCACCCGTGACCGAGCCGCTGCATGACGTCGAACACAAGGGCGGCTGGGCCGTCGCCGCCGAGGCACAGGCACAGGCACAGGCACAAACACAAGCGCAGGCACACGCACAGGCCACCCGCTCGCCTGGTCAGGCGCTCGATGATCTGATCGCGCGCATCGGCGCACGGGTGGGGCTTGACCGGATCACCCGCGAATACCCCGCCGACAGTCACATCCCCGAAAAAACCCAATCCACTCAAGCCGCCGCCTATAGCGCGGCCGCCGCCAACTGGCCCAGCGCCAAGCGACCGCGACCGCTGGTCTTGTTTCGCCCCGAACCCGTCACCGCGCCCGATCTGTCCGATCCGCCCGGGCAATTCCGCTGGCGCGGCCGGGTGTTCGAGACCCTGGCGGCCCAAGGCCCCGAGCGCATTGCCCCGGAATGGTGGCTGGACGATCCCGGCTGGCGATCAGGCGTGCGCGATTACTGGCGCGTGACCACATCCGATGGGCACCGGCTGTGGCTGTTCTATGCCCATGGGGGCGCCGTGTCGGGCGGGTGGTTCGCGCAAGGCGATTTCGTCTGACGCGCGGTCAGATGGCAGCCTTGCGCATCTCGTCCAGGTAGATGTCGCGCAGCCGCCCGGTTACGCCGCCGGGCTTGCCGGTGCCGATGGGCTGGCCGTCCAGCTCGACCACCGGCATCACGAACGCCGAGGCCGAGGTGATGAAAGCTTCGTCGGCGGCCTTGGCTTCCTCAAGGCTGAAGGGGCGTTCCTCGACCGTCATCTGCGCCTCGCGCGCAAAGCGCAGAACTGCGGCCCGCGTGATGCCGTGCAAGATCTCGTTGCCCAAATGGCGGGTGACGATGGTGTTGCCCTTGACGATGTAGGCGTTGTTCGATGTGCCTTCGGTGACATGACCGTCTTCGACCATCCACGCATCATCACAGCCTGCCGCCTTGGCCATCATCTTGCCCATCGAGGGGTACAAAAGCTGCACCGTCTTGATGTCGCGCCGTCCCCAGCGCTGATCCTCGATGCTCAGCACCTTGAGCCCGACCTTGGCCATCGGCGCATCGGCCAGACCGGGCTTGGCTTGCGTGAACAACACGATGGTGGGCGTCGCCTCCTTGGGAAAGGCGAAATCCCGATCGGCCGCACCCCGCGTGATCTGCAGATAAACCAGACCTTCGTCGATCTCGTTCAGCCGCACCAATTCGCGGTGAATGTCCAACAATTCCGTATCGGTCACGGGGTTGGTCATTCCCAGCTCGTCAAGCGAGCGTTGCAACCGCTTGGCGTGCCCGGCAAAGTCGATCAGCTTGCCGCCCAGAACGCTGGTCACCTCGTAGACGCCATCGGCAAACAGGAAGCCGCGGTCGAAGATCGACACCTTGGCCTCGGTTTCGGGCAGGTAATCTCCGTTCACATAGACGGTGCGGGTCATCGCGGTCTCATCCCCAAAGCTCTGGCCGCGGCGGGTGCACACCGGCGGCGTCGTAATCCAAAGGCGCTGCGCGGTCTTCGGCCAGCAAAAGCGGGCCGTCAAGATCCACAATCGATGCACCCTGCGCAACCAGCACCGCCGGGGCCATCGCCAGCGAGCTGCCCACCATGCAACCCACCATCACACCGAAACCTTGCGCCCGGGCCTCGGCCCTGAGCGCCAGCGCCTCGGTCAGGCCGCCGGTCTTGTCCAGCTTTATGTTGATCATGTCGTATTTTTCCTTGAGCGCCGGCAGGCTGGCGCGGTCATGGCAGCTTTCATCGGCACAGACCGGCAGCGGCCGGGCGATCTCGGCCAGCATGTCGTCGGCGCCGGCGGGCAAAGGCTGTTCCACCAGCGCCACACCCAGCCGAACAAGATGGGGCGCAAGTTCGGCATAGGCATCGGCGCTCCAGCCCTCGTTGGCATCCACGATGATGCGCGCGCGCGGTGCGCCTTGGCGCACGGCTTCCAGCCGGGCCATGTCACCCTCACCGCCCAGCTTGATCTTGAGAAGCGGGCGATGCGCATTGCGGGCTGCGGCGGCGCGCATCGCATCGGGTGGCGCCAAAGACAGGGTGTAGGCGGTGATCACCGGTCCGGGGGCGCCAAGCCGCGCCAGATCCCAGACACGCCGACCGGATGTTTTCGCCTCGAGATCCCAAAGCGCGCAATCCACCGCGTTGCGCGCGGCACCGGGGGCAAGGGCCTGGCCCAATTCGGCCCGCGTGATGTTGGGATCAAGTGCCGCAATCTGATCGGTCACGCTGGCCAGCGTTTCGCCATAGCGGGCATAGGGCACACATTCCCCCCAGCCCGTCTGCCCCCCGCGCGTGATGCGCACCGTCAGCACCTGTGCCTCTGTCCGCGCCCCGCGCGAAATCACAAAGGCCTGCGCCAACCGAAAACGATCGGGCGTGACGGTGATCATCGCGGCTCCTACCGGACAGGGGTTGGCGCAGCCTGCCGCAAGCCGGGCCGGAACGAAAGCGCCCTTTCACAAATGCGGAAGCAGCGCCACCGGGCGATCGGGCAAGGTCTCGAAATCGACGGGGGCCGTGGTCGCGGCGGCCGTGTTGCGCTTGAATTCATAGCGCATCAGGTCGCCCTGCTGTTCGGATGCCACGATCAACGCCTGATAAAGATGCCGCGCCCCATCGTAGATATCGATAAAGCCGCGCAGACGTGGCGCATCGGCCGCGTCCACGGCAAAGCCGTTTTCGGTCATGTCGAGAATTGGAAACGCTTCGTCGCCCACATGGACCACGCGCGTGGCCCGGCGGCGCCGGGCCGATTTCTGTGCGGCGGCCAGTTCGTCGCGGACGGACTTGGGCAGAAAACTCGACATCTCCGATTCCTTTTCTGGAGGGTCTGTGGATAAGGTGGATCGTTTCCGGATTTGGTCAATGATTTGAATATGCTGCACCTGCAAACGTCACGAATCCGCCACACCGCATTGACTGGACGCCCGGGGCACAAAGCTTCATGATGCGGCGCATAAGGCTGGCCCCTGCGCCAAGCCAGATAGGGCTTTACGATGGCGGCTTCGCATCCGGGTCATCCGATCCTGCTGTATGTCAACACGGTGCGCGATGACGGCAAGCAACGCCGGATCGACAGCTTCACCGGCCCCGAAGGCTTGCGCGATGTCTTGGTGGATGCAGGGCTTGCCCCGCGCGGCACCGCGGCGCCGGGGCCGGGCCAGATGGCGACGCTGATCGCCCTGCGCGAAACCGCCTACGCGGTCCTGTCGGCGCTGGCTGCCGGCCGCAAACCCGACCGCGAAGAAGCCTTGATGTTGGAAACGGCAATCAAGGGCGCGTTGCAGGACGCAAGCCTGGGCTTTCATGCCGGTGGCCTGTCGGTGATGCCCGGCCCGCTGGGCGGCCTCCATGACCGCTTGGTGCTGTCGCTGTTTGACCTGATGCGGCGCGATGATCTGCATCGGCTGTGCGAATGTGGCCGCTGTTCGCACCTGTTTCTGGATCATGGGCGCGGGGCGGGTCGGCGTTGGTGTTCGATGGCGCGTTGCGGCAATCGGGCCAAGGCCGCGGCGTTTCGTCGGCGCCACCGGCAAACGCCCACCTGACGTCGGACCCGCCGCCCAGCGGCCTGTCAGGCGACGAGCTGTTCGGCCTTGCGCAGATCGACCGAAACCAGCTGTGACACCCCTTGTTCCACCATCGTCACACCAAACAGCCGATCCATCCGCGCCATCGTGACCGCGTGATGGGTAATGACCAGGAACCGCGTGGCGGTTCGGCGCGTCATCTCGTCCAAAAGATCACAGAACCGTGTGACATTCGCATCATCAAGCGGGGCGTCCACCTCGTCGAGCACGCAAATGGGCGCCGGGTTGGCCAGGAACACCGCAAAGATCAGCGCCAGCGCCGTCAATGTCTGTTCGCCCCCGGACAGCAGCGACAGGGTGGACAGCTTCTTGCCGGGTGGCTGGCACAAGATTTCCAGACCCGCTTCCAGCGGATCGTCACTTTCCACCAGCACCAGCCGCGCCTCGCCACCGCCAAATAGATGCGTGAACAGCTTGGCAAAGTTGGCGTTCACCTCGTCAAAGGCCTTGAGCAAGCGCTCACGCCCTTCGCGGTTCAGGCTGGAAATGCCCGTGCGCAGCTTGCCGATAGCCTGTTCCAGGTCGGTTTTTTCCGCCGCCAACGTGTCGTGTTCCAGTTGCACGGCCTGTGCGTCTTCCTCGGCGCGCAGGTTGACCGCCCCCAAGGCATCGCGCTGGCGGCGCAGGCGCTGCACCTCGGCTTCGATGTGGTCCGAGCGCGGCAGCGGGTCGGGCAGATCGCCCAAGCTGTCGCGCAGGGCCACGGGGGTGGTTTCCATTTCTTCGGCAATGCGCTGTGCGGCGGCATCTTCGGCTTCGCGGGCCGCATCACGGCGGGCTTCGGCGGCGGCGCGCCCCTCACGCGCGTCCGAGGCTGCGCGTTCCGCGTCGCGTTCGGCGGCAATCGCGCTGCGCAAGGCGGCTTCGCCGACCGAAAGGGCATCGGCGGCGGCGGCCTTGCGCCGCTCGGCGGTGGTGATCTGCTCGGCCAGGCCCGCCCGCAGATCAGCCAGGGCGCCGGGCTTTTGGCGGGCCTCGCGCACGCTTGTCTCAGTCTTGGCATGGCGGGTCTTGAGTTCCGAAAGACGCCCCGCCGCGCTGTCCAGACGCTTGCGCCAGCCGGCGATGTCTTCACCGATCTTGGCAATGCGTGCGTTGCGCCGTTCACCGTCGCGCTTAAGCTCATCATGCGCGGTGCGATGCGCCAGCATGGTCATGCGCGACGCCTCGACCGTGGTGCGGATATCCTCGAGCCGGGCCTTGGCGGCATCCAGATCTTCCAATTCGGCGCGGGCGGCCTCGGCGCGGGCCAGTTCCGCGGCGGCGGCATGGGCTTCGTCGGCATGGCGGGCGGCGGCGGCTTGCAGCGTTTCCAGCTTGCCCTGCAACACGCCACGCTCGGCCTCGGCCTTGGTCAGCAGGCGCGACGCGTCGGCCAGCCTTGTGTCAGCATCGCGACGCGCGGCGCGCGCGGCACGATCGGCTTCGGTCAGATCGGCCAACTGGCGGGCCAGCGTCTCATGGGCGGCGCGGGTGCCGGCGGCAGTGGCCGCCGCCTCGGTGGCCTCGGCGCGCAATTCGCTCAGACGATTGACCTGTTCAAGCCGACGCGCGGCCGATGACACGGCATCGGCGGCCGCCACCGCGTATCCATCCCAACGCCAAAGATCCCCCTCGCGGCTGACAAGGCGCTGACCGGGCTGCAAAAGGGGCTGCAGCGCCGGACCATCGGCGCGATCGATCAGGCCGATCTGCGACAGGCGCCGCGCCAAAAGCGCTGGCCCTTGCGCCACCTCGGTGATCGGACGGGCTGCGGCGGGAAGCGCCGCGGGGCTGTCATAAGCGGCCAGCGCGCTCCAACCCGAGCCGCCGGGAACCTTGGTTTCCCCCGCCTTCAGATCATCGGACAAGGCCGCGCCAAGGGCCGCCTCGAAGCCTTTTTCGACCGTGATCCGGTCGAGAAGCTGATCGCCCTGCCCCCGTTCCCGGTCCAGCAACCGGTTCA
>JBEAQJ010000081.1:0-2755 GCA_041163945.1 Pseudomonadota bacterium | reverse complement strand
CGAGCCGGACTTCGACAGCTACGCGCGTAAGTAATTGATATTCTTTATGCCGGATTGGCGTTTTTGCCACAACGCGCGCGGGGTCAGGCTGGTTTCGGCAGGTTCAGAGCATCGAAGAGATCAAGTTGTTCCGGAGTTCTTCTGCTGGTGCCTTCGAGCTTGCGCTCACCGACATGCGCGGTGTGCTTCTGGATGCGCGCGAGGAGGTCGAGCGCTGTGCGGGGGCTTGCGCTGTGACCCTTGGCCTTCAGGCGCATGCGCATGACGCGATAGAGGACGAGCGCGAGGAAACAGATCATGGCGTGAGCGCGGATGCGATCGGGCAGCCGGTGATGCACCGGCGCGATCTCGATATCCGATTTCAGAACGCGAAAGCCACGTTCGATGTCCGCGAGACCCTTGTAGCGTGCGACTGTGTCAGCAGGGCTGAGGTCGGGGGCGTTGGTGATCAGCGCCAGCTTGCCGTCGAAGAGTTCCGCAGCAGCAATGGCATCGTTATCTACCGACCAGCTGAAGTCATCTGCGTAGAGATCAGCCTTGAGGAAGCGCGTCATCTCGGCCTCGGCAACGGCTCGGGTAAAGCGGCTGTATGCACCGCGATCTGAGGCGCGGCGTCCTCTGGTGACTTTGCCTGCGTCCTGAGCATCGAGTTTCTCAACCATTTTTTCGGCCGCGGCTTCCAACTCGGCGATACGAGCACGACGTCGGTCGCCTTGTTCAGCGGCTCGCACGGGATCATGGGCCACGATCAGGCGGTGACCCGCAAAGCTATCCTCAGCCAGCCCATCTTCAAATGTCATCTTCTTGAAGGTCTCGACCAGATCACTGTAGCGGCGCGCAGGGACCGCAAGGATGAACTCCAGGGTGCGCCCTCCCTGCTCGGCAAGGCTGGTCAATGCGTCGATATTATCAAGGCTCAAGAGCCCACGATCAGCCACAAGGATCACCCGTTCGATGGGGAAGCGTTGTAGAACGGTGGCCAGCATGGCCTGTAATGTCTTGGTCTCGGCCACATTGCCCGGATGCACAGTGTGCATCAGCGGCAGGCCCTCAGCGGTCTGCACCACACCCAGAACAAACTGGCGGGCGATGCCGCCGGTTTCTTTGTTCATGCCAAAGGGTAACTCCCAAGCACCCCTAGCGCGATAACGAGGTGCATAGGGTGCCTGCCGTCAGAGGCGTGCAATGATCTGAGGTGGTGACAGGGTCAGGGTTTCGAGGATGTTGAGCCCGTGCTTTCTGGCCGTCGAGATGACAGACCTGATGTCGGCGAAGACCTGCGCTCCCTCGAGGGTGCGGAAGGTGCCCGAGATTTTCATACGCAGTTTCATCATGCGTAGGTCTTGTTCGGCCTGATTGTTGGTAAAGGGGACCGCGAAGTCGGCGATGAACCGCAAGACGTCATCGCGGTAGTCACGCAGGCGCAGGAGCAGGTTGTGGCCTGGCCGCCTGGCTTTTCGGCCGCGGGTACCGGGGCTTTTGGCCAGCGGGGGCTGGCTTTCGTGGAAGGCGAGCCCCTTGGCGAGGATCGCCATGTATCTGGTGACGATACCCTGGCGAACCGGTTCCGGGAGTTCGGTCTCGCCTTGATCCTGAGCCGCGCACTTGAGCTGATTGGCGCTACGAAGCACCGCGCTCATCTCCGCCGCCCAAGGCTCTTTTTCGATGTCTTCGATGGCCTTGAGTTCGCGCAAGTGATGCGCCCCGCAGAGGGCGTGGGCGTCCACTCCGTTCATATGGGCGTAGTAGGGTTTCCAGTGATCATGAACGATCGTCCCGCCGGTCAGAAAGGTTGGAACAGCACCGCGCTTGGCGTCGATGCGGTAATGCGTGAAGGCGGAATCGCAGATCGAGTGCAGCCAGTGCAGCTTGCCGGCGACACGAAGTCCAGTCTCGTCCAGATGCCGAACGCCGCCTTCGGTAAGCCGGGCAAGAATGTGTTCAACCACGACACCCATCTTATTCGCCGCGCCGCGTGTCCAGTTGGTCACGCTGGCCGCGCACAAGCTGGTGGCCCCAAAAAGGTCGCGCATAAGCTGGCAGACCCGATCCTCGGGTATCAGCTGCTGAACATTGCAATAGACCGCCGCTGCCCGCATGCGCGTGCCATACTGCACATGCGCCGCCACGCCATCGGGAAAGCCAGCCGTCGTCATGGCACGACAATGGTCGCAACAATAAACTGCAGCCTGATGCTCGGTGACCTCCAGGCGTGGCGCGGGCAAGTCGAACACCTGACGCTTCTCGACCCCCTTCACCATCTCCGCCGTCAGGGCGCCGTCACAGGCGCTGCAATGAGTCGCCTCATGCCGTTCGACAAAGTCGGGTGTTGACGTCTGGCGCAGGGTGTCGCCCCGGTGGCCAACCTGGCCGCCACTTTTCTTTCCGGATTTGCCACGCAGGCTGCGCGGGGCCGGCTTCTTCAAGCCATCACTCGAAGGGGGTTTGCTGCTATTGCCGCTGTTCTTGGCCAACTGTCGGCGCAGGTCCGCGTTCTCTTCCGCCATGCTCGCCAACGCAGCTTCAAGCTCAGCGATCCGACGTAGAGCCGTGGCGAGAAGTTGTTCAAGGGCGGCAACCTGATCCATCCCACAACTGATTCAGAGAAATCCAGCCGGTGCCACGGAATTCAGACCAGAACGAAAACTTCATGCGTCAGATGGCAAATAAGACTCACCCGAAAACCGACCGATAATCCGCGAGGGGGTGCTTGGGAGTTACCAAAAGACGTCTGCGTAATGTTCTGGAATTTGAG
>JBEAQJ010000080.1:0-9284 GCA_041163945.1 Pseudomonadota bacterium | reverse complement strand
AATCGATTCGGGAGCGGGCGGCCCAAAGGCGCCATAGGCCACGCTGTCCATCTCATTCGAAGGCGGCACACTCTCACCGACGAGAGTCGCACCAGCACGACGAAGCGCCGCGGCATCTGCGGCTCCCCTTCCTCCAAAGGGTGTAACCCGGGCAGTGCCCTCCGCCAGTGGGGCTACGCCGATCTGGCCATCCGAATCGATTGGTGTTTCCTGGTAGGCAAATGCCGCAGCACTCAGACTTGCGATACCTGCCGCGAACGTGACGATGCGGATTGAAACTCGCATATTCCGGTACCTTTCTTATTCATTTGAGCCGACATTCCCCAAGTGGACTGCCATCTGCCAGCAAGCTCGCTTGATCTTGCCAGTTGGTCAAGCGTCTTTCGCTCCGAGCGGTGTCTGCGGTCGCCCAAACGCCCGGAGTCGGGCGGATCAAGCCGCGAACCCGCGTCATCCCGGCTCGGCAGCGCAGTTTTTCAGCGCGGCGGACGGACCTGTCCTGCCGCTTTCGTTCTGTACTGGCCTGAATCATCCCAATGCGTATGGTCACATCGCGGATGCCTGCGCTTCCGCTTCGATCATCTTGCGCAACCGGGCGCGGAACCTCAGCGGACCCAGGTCGATAGCCAGGTCGAGGTTCGGGGTCTGCATTGCGTCCATGCCCTGCTGAACGGCTTCCAGCACCAGGCGGTCTTCCTCGAAGGCGCCGCGTACCGACGTGGCAAAACGAGTACTCACCTCAGCGTCCGACGGAGCGAAATTGCGCAGCTGGAACCAGTAATAGCGCGTCTCGGTCGCGCTCACCGGCGTCATGAAATTGAAGCTGTCCATGACAAACGCATCCGGATGCAGTGCTTGTCCCTCGCCCCCGGTACCGGCGGGCACGAAGATCGCCTTGATGATGGCATGGCTCGGCCAATGCACCTCGTAATGTTGCTTGCGGTCGCAGTTGCCAGTAAACTTGAGGAACTGAGCATAGAAGGGCGCCGGCGGCGTATCGCACATCCAGCGCCAGACCGTGACGCCGCGATCATGGACGTCGGTGTTCAGGGCCACCTGGTCCGTGCCGGCACCGGCAAAGCTGCTGCGATGCACCCACGCCACATGGCTGGGATCAAGCAGATTGTCGGTCATGTAAAGATAATTGCACCGGATCGTCATGGCGTCGCCTCGGTTCACCCCCCACGCCGGATCGCCCCAGTTAGGCACATCAAAGATGCGGGTCGGATCGGCCAGGGCGGGATCTCCCATCCAGACCCAGACCAGACCGTAACGCTCTACCACGGGATAGGCGCGCACGCAGGCTCTGTGGGGAATACGCTCTGCGCCCGGAACGCGGGTACAGGTCCCGGTCTCGTCAAAGGTGAGCCCGTGATAGCCACATTCAACCTGATCGCCGATCAGGCGCCCCATCGACAGCGGCAGCTTGCGGTGCGGGCAGGCATCCTCGAGAGCGGCGACCTGTCCCGCGGCGGTGCGGTAAAGGACGAGCGCCTGATCCAGCATCCGCACAGGGCTCAAGGTGCGGCTGACCTCGTGGTCCCAGGCGGCGACATACCAGGCGTTGTAGAGAAACATGCGGGTCTCCTCAGTCGAGTCCGACAGCGTTGGCAGGCCTTGCGAATGCTGCGGCAAGTTCGGGGCAACTTTCCAGCACGGCGCTTCCTCCTGGAATGCGCTCGGGGTGCAGCCGCCCCGCTTGCCATAGGGCAACCCCATCGAGCATGATCGTGGGATCAAGCAGGTTCCAGCAGATTTCGCCCGGCGCATAGGCACCGCAGGTGTGCAGGTGCAGCAGTCGCGGATTGCCAAAGGCGCTGCCGGTCCAGCGGCCGGGGTTGTCCAGCGCGCGCCCTTCATAGGCGCAACCCGGATGAATGCCGGCATGCCAGGAATGCACGAAATCGCCATCAAGACCATATTGCTTAGCCAGTTTGGCGACGTGGGTCCGGATGCCGTCCACCGCGTCGGGTGGGCCGTCGTAGCCGATAATCCGCGTCTCCTTGACGCGCACCATGACCACGCCGTCGAAGGCGTGCACAAAGGGTTCGTAATAGATCGAGCCTGTTCCCACGAGGAACCGCGCAAGGGCGATCCGACCGGCGAAGCCCTGCATCGGGATCGGGGCGAACACGCACATCGGAAAGCGGCGTATCCCGACATCGGCAAGATCAGCAACGGTTCCGGTCATGCGACCGAGCAGGTCGGTGCCCAGCGGGCAAGTCACCCGGATTTCGCGAGCAGCTTGCATGGATGCATTGATCGCTATCTTGAGCGCTAACATGGCCGCATGCGGGATAGTTCCGAAGGGGCCAGCCAGCGCTGGAAGCGTCACTGCGTAATTGACGATCGAACGCTCGGCATACGGGAGGGGACGAAAACGCATCTGGTCGCCCAAACGGGCGAGATAAATGATGTGGTCTGCTTGGTCCATCGCCGCCAGCGTGTCAGGTGGCAAGGTGCCGGGTTGGGCAGAAAAGCCGATGTCATGACGGCTGACGGCGAATCCCTGCACAGCGGCGGCCTCGGAAATTGCCAGCCCGAGGCCGCGCCCGTAATGGCCCAGATGAGCATCCTCTTCCAGCAGCAGGACCCGCGCGCCGGAATGCGCGGCGGCACAGCCCTGCATCAGGTTTGCCACTGCCCGCTGCACCCCGTCTGTCAGATTTCCAGTCATGCCTGTCGAGCACCGGGTTCTTTCCTAGACAGCGCCAGTGCATGACGTTGCGTGTCGCGGCGCAATATGCGAGGTCTAATCTTCGCCTTAAGTCAGGCTTATACTGGGATCATGCTGGCCACCCTGCCCTATGCGGCGCTGCGCGCTTTTGAGTCGGTGGTCCGGCTTGGCGGTTTCTCGCGCGCGGCCGAGGAACTGGGCATGTCGCAAAGCGCCGTCTCGCAACACGTTCGACTCCTCGAAGACTGGACTGGCCAGCGCCTGCTGGTCAGGGGCGCACGCCTTTCCAAACCGACCGAGGAAGGCCGCAGACTTGCCGCCGCCGTGGCCGAAGGTCTGGGGCGGATCGGGGACGTCTGCCTTGATCTGCGCAGCCGAGGCCGCAGCGGCGCAACCCTCTCGGTCTCCTGCCTGCCGGGCTTTGCCATCAACTGGCTGTTTCCACGGCTGATCCGCTTCGATCAGGCCCACCCCGAAATCTCCGTGTCGATCTCGACCGATCCCAGACCGATCAGTTTCGCCGCCGGCGAATCCGATCTGGCAATTCAATACGGCATGGGCCGATACCCCGGCCTGCATGTGCGCCGCCTTCTGGGCGAGAGCCTGACGCCCGTCTGCGCCCCGAGCCTGATCCAGTCCGATCCACCCTTGCGCGAACCTGCCGATCTGCGGTGGCACACACTGCTTGTGGATGAACTGAAGCCCGTGGGCGGGCGATTGCCGAACTGGGATTTCTGGGCCGCACAATCCGGGGTCAGCCTGCCCCGACAGGCAAGGCTGCGCCGTTTTGGCCAATCCAATATGGTGGTGCAAGCCGCGGTCGAAGGTCTGGGCGTGGCATTGGGGCGCGACGCACTTGTGATGGATGCCCTGGCGGACGGGCGCCTGATCAAACCCTTTTCGCTGCCATCGGTTCCGTCCGACTATGCTTTTTGGTTCGTCTGCCCGGAGACGGCTCTGGACCGCCCCGCGATCAGGGCCTTTCACGACTGGATCCTCACCGAAGCCGCGATCTGCGATAAGCGTGACTGATCGAAGGCATTACCACCCAGCGATTGCGCCCCGCGCAAGCCTGCGCAAGGCTGACGGAAATCTGCCGTTGGGGAACCACTGTTGTGACGACAACGCTCTGGTATACGCGCTGTCCAGCGCCGACGGCAGCCTCGATCGCCATCCGGCAGGGGTGGCTCGAGGAAGAATTCGCGGCCGACGGTATCGCCGTCCGCTCGATTTCCGAAGCCCTCGACGAACCCACGAGGCTGGCACATTACAGCCACGATCACCCCGCCCTGTTCCGTTTCGGGGGCTATGTGCCACCGCTTCAGGCCATGGCCCGCGGGGTGGATCTGCGGATCATCGGGCTGAATTGGCATGACCGGGTGGCCGGTTTCTTCACCCTGCCAGACCATCCGTTGGCCGCGCGCCGTGCCGAGGGCACGAGGGCACTTGCCGGGGCCAGGCTTGCCTTGCCCATCCGAAAGCATGATCGCACCGATTGGTGGCGCGCTACCGTTCTGGCCGGGATCGCGCATCTGCGCGCCATCTCTGCTCCGGGCGACGCCGCCCCGGAAATAGTTCCCATAGAGATCGAGCGCACCTATTTCGACGATGCCACCACCGGACCCGAGGCGCGTGCCTCGCTCTGGGGCAGCCGCAGCCAGTTCGCCGTTCAGCGCGAAGAGGTGGCAGCACTCTACCGCGGTGAAGTCGACGCCATCTACTCCGACGCGGCTCTGGCGGCGATCTTGACGGCAACCACCGGAGCGATCCCGCTGGTGCTTTTTAAAGGGTATGAGGACGACACAGAGGCAGGGTTCGGTCATCCCATCGTGCTGACGGTCTCGGCGCGGCTTCTGAAGGAGCGTTCCGATCTTGTGGATCGCTGGGTGGCGCAGCTCTTGCGCGCACAGGGCTGGGTTCGGGCGAACCGGTCGGAGACGCGACGCATCTTTGCCAATGACACCGGTCTTCCCGAGGCATTGCTCGATCACGGCTATTCCGCACGCTTGCCTGATCAGGTTGATGTCAGCCTCTCGCCGGAACGGGTGGCGCTGGTGCGGCGCAAGTGCAAACACCTGCTGAAGCATGGCTTTCTGGAACGGGACTTCGACATCGAGGCGATGATCGATCCCGGACCGCTGGCGCGTTTGCGCAACGCAAAGGCAGCCTGAAAGGCAACAAGGAAAGAACCACATCAATTCCAATCAACAGGGGAAACTGCAATGCAAAGACGAGATCTTTTTGTGGCGGCAGCACTTGGTGGCGGCGTGGCGCTTCTGTCCGGCGTGCGGACGGCGCAGGCTCAGACGGCGGGGTCGCGCCTCGCGCGGATCCTGGACAGTGGAACCCTACGCGTCGGCACGACCGGTGATTTCAACCCGATGTCGTTCAGAGACACCGCCAACAACACGTATTCCGGCTACGATATCGAGGCCATGACCCAACTGGCGGCGGATATGGGCGTTCAGGTCGAATGGGTGGTCGCCGAATGGGCAACCATCACCGCCGGCATCGCGGCCGACCGCTACGATATCTTCTCGGGGGCTTCGGTGAACGTCGCGCGCGCCCGCGTCGCGGCCTTTTCGATGCCCTATACCGAGGCCGGCACGGTGCCGCTTTCGATGGCCGCCAATGCCGACCGCTTCAGCAGTTGGGAGGCGATCAACCAGACCGATGTCCGCGTTGCGGTTTCCATGGGTACGGTGTTCGAGGAACAGGCCCGCGCCCATTTTCCCAACGCCACGATCCAGGCGGTTCAGTCCCCTGCAACAGGCTTTCAGGAGGTGCTTGCCGGGCGGGCCGATGTCACCATCACGTCCAATGTCGAGGGTGGCACGCTGGTGACGCGTTTCCCGGAATTGCGGATCCTCGTCCCCGGTGCGCAGATGCGCAACCGCAGACCATTTGCCTATGTCGTAGCGCAGGACGATCAGGTCTGGTTGAACTTCGTCAACACTTGGGTGACGCTCAAGCGGACCGAGGGCTTCTTTGCCGGGCTTGACCGCAAATGGCTTGGCCAGACTTGAGCCCCAAGTGCGCGAAGCCTTGAGGGTCCCCCGGCGGCACTGGCACGTGCCGGCGCTTGGGCTGGTGGCTTTGCTTTTGCTTGGGGGGTGCGGAGGCCCCAGTTCGGGCGGAGGATACAGCTTCGGCTGGTATATCCTCTCGCCCTGGGACCCACGTGGCCAAGCCAACCTCCGCTTCTTGATGTGGGGTTTCTGGGCCACGGTCTCGATCTCGACACTCGCGATGCTGGTCTCTCTCAGTCTGGGCCTCATGGTGGCGCTGATGGGGCTCGCGAAGCGGCGTGTGCTCTACTACACCAGCCGAACTTATGTGGAGTTCTTTCGCTCGATCCCGCTGCTGGTGATGATCTTGTGGGTCTATTACGGCCTGCCCGCGCTGACTGGCGTGCAGTTCGGGGTCTTTATGACAGGGCTGATCTGCCTTGCCATCTCGGATAGCGCCTTTACCTCGGAAATCTGGCGTGCCGGTCTTCAATCTATCAAGAAGGGTCAGGACGAAGCCGCGCGCAGTCTTGGCCTGTCGCCTTGGCACACGATGCGCCTCGTGATCTTGCCGCAGGTGGTCCGCGCGGTACTGCCGGCGCTCGGCAATCAGTATGTCTATGTGCTGAAGATGTCCTCGCTGGTGTCGGTCATCGGGTTTCAGGAGCTGACCCGCCGCGCCAACGAATTGACGCTGACCGAATTCCGGCCGCTGGAGATATACAGCTTTCTGGTGCTGGAATATCTGGTGCTCATTCTGGCGGTGTCGTGGGGGGTGCGGCTCATGGAGCGCAGGATGGGGGCGGGTGTGCATGGACGAGACTGAGCTTCTGCTCTATGCGACCCCCGTCAGCGTCTACAGTTGCAAGGTGCGACTTGCATTGGCCCTGAAGGGACTGCGCTGGACCGAGGTCGCACCACCTGGCGGCTATGGGGCCAGCGCCTACAGGACGATCGTAGCGCAGGCGACGGTTCCCGCACTGGTGCATGGGGACTTCGTGCTGGCCGAGTCGGACGCCATCATCGAATATCTCGATGACATCGGCGCCGGCCCGCCGCTGCTGCCGGCCGGGGTGCGGGAACGGGCACGGGCACGGGCCGTGTCGCGGTTTCTCGACACGCGGCTGGAACCGGCCCTGCGTGCCCTGTTTCCATTGGTGGGAACCCACGCCCCCGTGCCCGATGCCTACCGCGCTGCGCTGCTGGGCCATCACGATACCCTTGCGCGCCTGGCGGGCCCGGGCCCCTTTCTGACCGGTGGCACGCCGGGCCTGCCGGATTGCGGGCTCTGGTCGGTTGCGGCCGTTCAGGAGATGCTTGACCGGGCGCTTGACCTGGGTTTGCCGACCCCGGCGCTCGCCGCGGCGGCCAAGACAGTCCCGGCTGTCGCGTCGCATCTGGAGGCTTACCGCAGAGCGCTCTCACATTGGGCGCACACGAAAGGCGTGCAGGCATGAGGCTGGAGCTGATGGCCTGGGAGGAGGTTGCCGCCTACCTGAACCTGCGCCAAGATGCCTTCCTGCCGATCGGATCGACCGAACAGCACGGACCGATCGGATTGATCGGTACCGATGCGATATGTGCAGCGGCAGTGGCCGAGGGTGCTGCGCAGCGGACCGGGGCGATCGTGCTGCCAACCGTTGCCTACACGCCCGCGCCCTTCAACATGAGTTTTCCCGGAACCGTCTCGGTGTCCGAGGACACTTTCTCGGCACTGGTATCGGACATCTTGTCGTCGCTCGCCGCGCATGGGTTTCGCAGGCTCTATGTGCTCAACGGCCACGGTGCCAATCTGGCGCCCTTGCAGGCGCTCGCACAGGCAGCGCCCTTGGCCTTGCGAATAAGGTCCTGGTGGGACTATCCGCGCACCAATGCCCATCGACTGGCGCTTTATGGTGAATGGGAAGGGATGCACGCGACCCCTTCGGAAATCGCGATCACCCAGGCTGTCCATCGCCGGATCGACCGTGCGCCACTGCCAGCACCCGAAAAGCTTGACGCCGCATTCCGCGCCGCCCATGCCGGCGACCGCCACGGCCCGCCTGACGCACATCGGGCCCGCTTCCCTTGTGGCAGGGTCGGCGCGTGGTCCGAACTGGCACAGCCAGAGCACGGGCGCGACCTGCTCTCGCTCGCCATCACAGAGGCCGCCGACGATCACCTCGCCTTTATCTCGGAACCTTGAAGCGGCCTCGGTGCAGAATTGGCAAGAACGGCGTCGCGAACCTGGGCTCGACCGTAGCTCGCCGGCGCAGGCCGCAGTTGTGATCGCGCGCGGCACGCACGCGGTGCACGAAAGGATGATGACCCGCGCCAGCAACTGAGGCGCGGGGGCGATCACGCCTGATGCAGGCGTTGCGCGACATCGTCATCCGCATCGGACCGGAAAACCTCCACCGGGGCTGCAAGCGGATCTTGCGCGACCGCAGGCGGCCATTGATGCGCGAAAACGCTTGTTCGGGCGGTAAGGGCAGGCGATCCTTGCGTCCGTCGGTGGGTCAGGCGGGGAGGGTCGGGTGCGGGTGCCGTTGCCGCTTTGCGTGATCGGCGGGGGGCAGATCGGCTTGCGGCACGCGCAGGTGGCGGTCGCCTCGGAGCGGATCTTGCTGACTGCCGTGGTCGAGCCGCGGGCGGCGCGGCGTGCCGAGTTGGCCGCGATGGGCCTTCCCGCGGTGCCCACACTTGGGGATGTGCCGGCGGGAACCCGCGCGGCCGTCGTCGCCACGCCCACGCAGGCTCACGCCGCCGCGGGGCTTGCAGCGCTGGCCGAGGGCTGGGGGCTGATCGTCGAGAAACCCCTCGCGGCAACGCTCGCCGAGGCGCGCGCGCTTTGCGCGGCGGCCGCGCGCGCCGGCCTTGCGCTCGTGACCGGCCATCATCGCCGCTGCCATCCCTTCGTGCAGGCGGCGCGCGCGCAGCTTCCGGCGCTGGGCGACCCGGTGGGCGTGCAGGCGCTCTGGTCGCTGCGCAAGCATGAGGGCTATTTCGACGAGGGCTGGCGCCGACGCCCGGGCGCCGGGGTGATGATGACCAACCTGTCGCACGAAATCGACCTCATGCAGATGCTGCTCGGCCCGATCGAGGAGGTTTCCGCTCTGCTCTCGCGCGCCCGGCGCGAGCTTGCGGTCGAGGATACCGCGGCGCTGTCGCTGCGTTTTGCCAATGGCGCGCTCGGGTCGGTCCTGATCTCGGATGCGGGCGCCTCGCCCTGGGGGTTCGAGGCCGCGACCGGCGAAAACCCGATGCTTGCCGCCTCGGGTCAGGATTATCTGCGCGTGATCGGGACGGCGGGCGCGCTGGAACTGCCCTCCTTGCGCCGCTGGCGGGGCGCCGACTGGCGCCTGGCCATGCACCCCCACGACGGGCCGAGGTTTGCCGCGGTCGATCCGCTCGCGGTGCAGCTAGAGCGGTTCGCCGATCTGATGGACGGCGCGCCCGACGATGTGCTCTGCACCGGCGCGGAGGGGCGAAGCGCCGCGGCAGCGACGCTCGCCTGCGCGCTCTCCGCAACCGAGGCCCGCCCCGTGCGCCCCGAAAGCGTGCCGGACGACTATCGCGGCTTCGACGCCGAGGCGCCGGCATGACCACGCCGCGCGGGT
>JBEAQJ010000079.1:0-9983 GCA_041163945.1 Pseudomonadota bacterium | reverse complement strand
GTGCCCGCAAGCGCCGCGGCTTCGCCACGGTTGACGATCAAGACATCGACGCGCGCCAAGAGATCGGGCGCAAGCGACCGGGCCGGCGCGGCGTTCAGGATGATCCGCACGGCGGGATCGGCGCGCCGGGCGATGGTGGTGTTCACCGTTTCGGGAACCTCGTTTTGCAACAGCACCGTGCGCAGGCCCGCCGGCAGAACGACCGCCCCAGCGTCGATGTCGCGGTTGACGCCCGACACGATGACCGCGCCATAATCGCCCGCAGCATCCACGATGGCCACGCTCATCCCGGAGGCGCCGGGAACTGTCAGAACGCCGGTTCGATCAACGCCCGCGGCCTCCAGCCCGGCCAGGATCTGCGCGCCGAACCGGTCGGGGCCGACGCGCCCGGCCATTGCCACGCGCCCGCCCATGCGCGCCGCCGCCACCGCCTGGTTGCCGCCCTTGCCGCCAAAGCGATAGGCCACGCCGTGACCCACGACCGTTTCATCCAGCGCCGGCAGATGCGGTGCATCGACCACCACATCAAGGTGCAAGGCCCCGACCACAAGGATCTGCGCGTCACCCACCGAACAACGCCCGCGCAACGATGCGCTGGCTGAGCGCGGCATCTTGCCGGGCGATCGCCTGCATCAGGGCCGCGTCCCCGGCCAGATCTGCCGCGACCGCTCGCAACCGTTCGACCAGGGCCACGTTGGTGCGCGCTTCTTCCACCGGGTCAAGACCGGAGTGATCGGGAAAGGTGTCGAAATAGATCACGCCGTCATAGCCGATCCGGTCCAGTTCCACGAACAGGGCCACGGTCTGCACGGGATGGATGGTGCCCGCCATCAGGCCATCGTCGCGCTTGCCGTAGCCATCGTTCAGATGCACGCCCAGCAGCCGGGCGTGGCGGTCGATCAGGTAGGCGCTGTGCGCCGGCATTTCATCGGCATAAAGCACATGGGCAAAGTCGAGCGTCACGCCGATGTTGCGCCGCCCCGCGTCGCGCACGGCCAGCAGCGTGGTGCCCACATCCGGCATCAGCGCAAAGGCGCGCGGTTCATTGGGTTTGTATTCGATGGCGATGTCGACATCGGGGGCGTGATCGGCGATCTCGACCAGCGCGGCGATGGTATCGTCCCACATGCGCGCATAGTCGCCTTGAAAGGCGTAATCGAACCCGTCTTGGCCCATCCACAGTGTCATCAGGCGCCCGCCCATGTCGTGGCCCGCGTCGATCCCGCGCTTGGTCAGATCGATCGCGGCGCGCCGAACCTTCGGATCGGGGTTGGTGAAGGCCCCGATGGAAAAGGCAGGGTCGGTGTAATAGCGCATGGCCAGGCCGTTCAACGCCAGCCCCGCGTCGCCCAGCATGCGCCCCAAGCTGGCCGGGGTCTGGCCGTCGAAATGATCGGGGTAATTCAGGTCGGCCGCGTCCAGCCCGCCCACGCGCCCGGCCTGTGCGATCATTCCCGCGATGCCGCGCGCGCCGGCTGTCTTGAACGCGTTCAGCCGCGCCGCGTAGCGGGGTCGGTTTGGGATGGGGGTCGACATGACGGTCCTTCGTGTCAGCCCGGGGCGAAAAGTTCCGGGTGTTTGCGTTCCAGAGGCTCGAGAAAGGTGATGAGCCGGCCAAGATGGCTGCGCATCGCCCGGCGCGCCGCGTCCGGGTCGCGCGCCTCAAGCGCGGCAAGGATCGCCTTGTGTTCCTGCAGCGTTTCGGCGACCCGCCCGGGCAGGGGCAAGATCAGCTGGCGCGCGCGGTTGACATGCACCCATGCGGTGTCAGCCACAAGCGCCAGCTTCTTGAAGCCGCTAAACGACAAGATCAGCGCGTGCATGTCAGCGTCGAGCGCATAAAAGCCCCGGAAATCACCATCGGCGACCAAGGCTTCTTGCACGCGCAGGTTGCGCCGCAGCGCGACCAGCTGTTCGTCCGTCAAGATCGGTGCCACCGCTTCGATGGCGGCCAGTTCGATGGCCTCGCGCAGGAACGCGCCTTCGCGGATCTCGTCCATCGAAAAGCGCGCGACATAGGTGCCCGCCTGCGGCACGACGTCAACCAGACCCTCGGCGGCCAGGCGCGAAATGGCTTCGGCAACCGGCGAACGCGAAACGCCCAGTTCGGCGCAGATTTCGGTCTTGCGCAGGGCCTCGCCCGGGCGATACCCAAGATCAAGGATCGCATCACGCAGGGCCAGATACGACCGGTTGGCCAGTGATCCGGAAAAGCTGGAAAGGGGCTTCAGGCGGGATTGCCCTTGGGCAGGGCCTTGCGGATGACCGGTTTCTGTTTGTAACATGCTAACATGTTAGCTTTGGGCCGCGCCAAGTCAAGGGCGTGCGCCCCCGACGGAGCCCAGGATGACCACCCCCCCACCGCGCGTGATCCGATTGAACCCTATGGACAATATCGGTGTGGCCTTGGCCGATCTGGAGCCGGCCTGCCCCCTGCCGGGCGGGGCCGTGGCCGGCGAGCCGATCAAGCGCGGCCACAAGGTGGCGCTGGTGGACATCGCGCCGGGGGCGCCGGTCTATCGCTATGGCCAGATGATCGGCGCGGCGAGCGCGCCCATTGCCGCCGGTGGGCATGTGCACAGCCACAACCTTGGGATGGGCGATCATCGGCAAGACCACGCCTTTGGCGCCGATTGCCACGCCTTGGCCCCCATCGACCCGCCGCGCCAGTTCATGGGCTACCATCGCGCCGACGGGCAGGTGGGCACGCGCAATTATCTGGGCATCCTGACCTCGGTGAACTGTTCGGGATCGGTCGCGCGTTTCGTGGCCGAAGCGGTGGAACGCGAGGGCTGGCTGGCCGATTTTCCCGGCATCGACGGTGTGGTTCCCATCGTGCACGGCACGGGCTGTGGCATGTCGGGCACCGACGAGGGCTATGACACGCTGTTTCGCACCCTTGCGGGATATGCGCGCAATCCCAATTTCGGCGGCATCCTGTTGCTGGGGCTTGGCTGCGAGGTCATGCAGATCCCCGACCTGATCGGCGCGGGCCGCATGCGCGCAGACGGCAATTTCCGCTACATGACCATCCAGCAGACCGGCGGCACGCGGCGCACCATCGCCCGCAGCATGGAGGTCTTGCGCGAGATGGCCCAAGTGGCCAACGCCGCCGAACGCCGCCCGGCCGCGGTGTCGCATCTGACCGTGGGGCTGCAATGCGGCGGGTCGGATGGCTATTCGGGCATCACCGCCAACCCCGCGCTCGGGGTGGCGTCGGACCTGTTGGTGCGCCATGGAGGCACCACCATCTTGTCCGAGACGCCCGAGATCTATGGCGCCGAACATCTGTTGACCCGGCGCGCGGTCAGCCCCGCCGTCGGTCAGGCGCTCGTCGACCGCATCTTGTGGTGGGAAGATTACACCGCCCGCAATGGCGGCGAGATGAACAACAACCCCTCACCCGGCAACAAGCGGGGTGGGCTGACCACGATCCTTGAAAAATCGCTGGGTGCCGTGGCCAAGGGCGGCACCGCCCCCCTGTCCGGGGTATATCGCTTTGCCGAACGGATCACCACGCCGGGCTTTGTTTACATGGACAGCCCCGGCTATGATCCCTGTTCGGTCACGGGCCAGATCGCCAGCGGTGCAAATCTGGTGGCGTTCACCACAGGGCGCGGATCGGTTTCGGGCTACAAGCCCACGCCTTGCATCAAGCTGGCCACCCATTCCGAGATGTATGACCGCATGGCCGAAGACATGGATATCAACTGTGGCGACATCATCGATGCGGGCATCAGCGTCGAGCAGAAGGGCCAGGAAATCTTTGAACTGTTCCTGCGCGTGGCCTCGGGCGAAAAGACCAAAAGCGAAGAGCTGGGCTTTGGCGGGGTGGAATTCGTGCCCTGGCAAATCGGCGCGGTGATGTAGGGAGGCGACATGAGACTGACAGGCAAGACGGCATTTGTCACCGCGGCAGGCGCGGGGATCGGGCGGGCCACGGCGCTGGCTTTTGCCGCCGAAGGGGCCAATGTGATCGCCACCGACATCGATGCCGATGCGTTGGCCGCGCTTGCGGGCGGGCGCATCCAGACCCGCCGGCTTGATGTGCGCGACGCAGACGCCATCGCCGCCACCGCGGCCGCGGTCGGGGCCGTGGATATCGTGTTCAACTGCGCGGGCTTCGTGCATCACGGCACGATCCTGGAATGTGACGAAGCGGCCTTCGACTTTTCCATGGCGTTGAACGTCAAGGCAAATTACGCCGTCACGCGCGCGCTGCTGCCCGCCATGCTGGGCGCGGGCGGTGGATCGGTGATCTTTGTGGCATCTGCCGTGTCGTCGATGATCGCGGCGCCCAATCGCTTCGTCTATGGCGCGACCAAGGCAGCCGTGATCGGGATGATGAAAGCGGTGGCGGCCGATTTCGTGACGCAGGGCATCCGCGCCAACGCGATCTGCCCCGGCACGGTGGAATCGCCCAGCTGGCATGGACGGGTCCGCGCCCAAGGTCGCACCGAGGCTGAAATCGAAGCCGCCCGTGCGGCCTTTATCGCCCGCCAGCCGATGGGGCGCATCGGCCAGCCCGAGGAAATCGCCGCACTCGCGGTCTATCTGGCCTCGGACGAAAGCGGTTTCGTCACCGGCCAGGCCATCGGTATCGACGGCGGCTGGTCGAACACCTGAGCCGGGCGCAAAGGGGCGCCGCGGCGCCGGGGTGCGGCGGTCAGCCCTGCGCCCGCCAGGCCGACCCGTTCGGGTATTCATGCGCCGCGAGGCTGGCGGCGAACATCTCGGTCGACAGACCGGGCGCTTGCGGCGGCATGTAGCGGCCGTCGCGGATGGTGACGGGGGTGTGGAAATGCTCGTGCAGGTGAACGACATATTCCAGCACGCGGTCGTTGAAACTGGCGCCCACGGCAACGAAATCGAAAAAGCTGGCGTGCTGGACCAATTCGCACAAGCCCACCCCGCCCGCATGCGGGCACACGGGTAGCCCGAATTTTTCCGCCAGCAGCAGCACCGCCACCACCTCGTTCACGCCGCCCAGGCGTGCCCCGTCGAGCTGCACGAAACGCAACGCGCCCGCCTGCATGAATTGCTTGAACATCACCGCATTCTGGCAGTGTTCCCCGGTGGCCACCGCGATCGGGGCGATGTCGCGCGCGATGCGGGCATGGCCCAGCACATCGTCAGGGCTGGTGGGTTCCTCGATCCACCAGGGGTCGAATTCGGCCAGCGCGCGCATATGGGAAATGGCCGTCGTCACGCCCCAGACCTGGTTGGCATCCATCATCAGCTTGCGATCAGGCCCGATTTCTTGACGCAGGATGCGGGCGCGGCGGATGTCGTCGGCCAGGTCCCCGCCCACCTTCATCTTGAAATGCGACCAGCCCTGCGCCAGCGCCGCGCGCACAAGGGCGCGCATCTTGTCGTCGGAATAGCCCAGCCAGCCCGCCGACGTGGTATAGGCCGGAAACCCCTTGGCGCGCAGCTCGGCCAGGCGCGCGGGCCGGCCATCAAGCTTGGCGGCCAGCCGGTCGCGTGCATCGGCCGGATCCAGCGCATCCGACAGCCACCGCCAGTCGACCAGCGCCACGATGTCGTCGGGCGACATATCCGACAACAGCTGCCAGACCGGCTTGCCTTCGGCCTTGCCCTTCAGGTCCCACAGCGCGTTCACGACCGCCGCCGTGGCCAGGTGGATCACGCCCTTGTCGGGGCCGGTCCAGCGCAATTGGCTGTCGCCGGTCACATGCCGCCAGGTGGCCCCCATGTCGGCCAGCAGCACGTCGGCATCCCGGCCTTCCAGCAGCGGGGCAAGGGCCCGGGCCGCGGCGACGCACAGCTCGTTGCCGCGCCCGATGGTAAAGGTAAAGCCGTGCCCCACCAGCCCGCCCGCTGTTTCCACCGTGACATAGGCGGCGGAATAATCGGGTGCGAGGTTCATCGCGTCGGACCCATCCAGCGCGCGCGAGGTGGGAAAGCGGATATCGCGGGCGTGGATGCGGGTGATGCGGCCAAGGGTCATGGTTTTCGGTCCTAAAGTGTCAGGCGACGGTCAAGATGGACGTAACCGCCATCCACGAACAGCCATTGCCCGGTGGTGTGGCTGGCCTTTTCCGATAGCAAAAATACGGCCGTGGCGGCCATTTCCGCGGGCGTGGTCATGCGCCGACCCAGCGGGATCGACGCCTCGATCCCGGCCCGCCGTGCGGCAGGATCGGGCTGGGTGGCCAGCCAGGTTTCATACATGGGGGTCATCACCTCGGCCGGCACGATGGCGTTGACGCGCACGCCGTGGGGGGCCAGATCGGCCGCCCATTCGCGCGTCAGCCCAAGCTGTGCCGCCTTTGCCGCCACATAGGCCGAGGTGCCGCCCTGTCCGGTCAGGGCGGTCTTGGAGGCGACGTTGACGATGGCGCCCCGGGCCGCGATCAGATCGGCCCGGCACAGATGCGCCATGGTGAAGTAATGCACCAGGTTGCGATCCAGCGATGCGCGGAACGCGTCGGGCGATTGATCCAAACCGATGCCGTCATTCGTGCCGGCGCAATTGACCAGCGCGTCGATGCGCCCGTGGCGGGCCCGCACCGCGGCCACGGCATCGGCACAGGCGGCATCGTCGGACAGCGAGACCAGCAAGCTGTCGCCGCCCGGGGCCGGTTGGCGATCCAGCGTGACCGGCACCGCGCCTTCGGCCTGCAAAGCCGCGACAATGGCCGCACCGATGCCCGATGCGCCGCCCGTCACGATCACGACCTTGCCCGTCAGCCCCAAATCCATCCGCGAAGCCCCCGACCTGACAACAGCATAGCCCGTTGTGCCGGCCCGCGTCACGGGGGGCGATGCAGATTTTCCGCTGCCTGGAAACAGCCCCGCGCGGCGGGGTGTTCGCATAAACCATTATTTTGGCATCTTTCTGGGTGGCGGCTTGTCTGCCACTTGGCGCTTGGGCGCAGAGCTCGTATTGGGAAACGCAGTGCCGTGCCTCGTCGCGCACGGCACCGCTGGCCTGCTCGGCCGCCCATTCGGTCTTTGTTCAGGAAACCGGCCAGTTGTTGTTCCGGGTCACGTTCGAGACGCGGGACGGTCAGCCGGGGTACGGGGTTGTGATCCTGTCGCCCTTGGGCTTTTTCCTGCCCAACGGGCTTGCGCTGGTCGCCGATGATGCGCCGATCGTCGAGATGGAGGTGCAAAGATGCGGCGCGGACGGGTGTCTGGCCGGGGCCGAGCTGACCCAGGCGCAGGCCGAGACGATGTATCAGGCCGGATCGCTGCAGGTGCGCTTTTCCCCGTCACCGCAGGAAACCGTCCTGGTCGATCTGCCCGCGGCGGGTCTGGCCGATGCATTGCAGCTGATCGCGCCGCCGCGCTAACGTGACATCCGTGCCATGGCCGTTGCCGGACCTAGGTGCCGGCGCGACGGGCTGTGACCCGTTCGCGGTGGATCATGTATAGCCCCGCCCCGATGATGATGGCGATCCCGGTCAGGGTCAGCGTGTTCGGAAAATCCCCAAACACCATATAGCCCAGCAGCGTTGCCACCGGCAGCTCCAGATACTGCATCGGGGCCAGGGTGGCCGATGGGGCAAACGACAGGGCATAGGTCATCATCATGTGGCTGACGGCGGCAAAAAAGCCGACCCCGAACAGCCACAACCAAAAGATGCCGTCGGGCCAGACGGGATCGATCCATGGCGATCCGCTGCCTTGGGCCAGCAGCAGAACCGGAAGGCAGATCAGGCTGGCGATCAGGCCGGTGTGAAACTGCAAGGCCACCGGATGCACGCGCCGCGACAAGCCCCGCGTCACAAGGATGTAAAAGGCAAAACCGACCGCCGTGCCCAAAGGAAACAGCGCCACGGCGCCAAAGGCCGCAAAGCTGGGCTGGATGACGAACAAGACCCCGATGAAGCCCACGATGGCCGCGCCCACCCGTCGCGGGCCAACGTCTTCGCCCAGATAGAACTTGCCCACCAAAAGCACGATGAAGGGCGCGATGAAGGCGATCGCCAAAGCGTCGGCCAAGGGCATCACGCTGATCGCGGCGATGAAGCAAAAGGTCGAGACCAGCAAGAACACCGCGCGCAGAACCAAGGCCGGCAGCTGGCTGCGCGCCACCCGCACGGACAGCCCCATCAACCACACCAGCGGCGCCATCAACACGCACTGCACCACAAAGCGCGCCGTGGTGACCTGGCCCACGGGCACGCTGTCTGATGCAAGCTTTGCGGCCACATCCAGCAGGGGGGCGGTCAGGCAGAACCCCAGCATCAGGGCGACGCCGGCAAGGATCCGATCGCTGGGCGGGGTGTCGGTGGCAAGGCTGCTCATGGCCATCGCTTACGGTGTCGTCGATGCGCCGTCCATCCCGTTCCCGACCTGTTGCGCCGCGGATGGCGCGTGCCCCGGGGGCAACTGGATGCGGCGCCGCCCGAGGCGCCGGTTCGCCCGACCGAGTATCGAATAACCGCGCACAGTCTGGCCATGCCCGCATAGCTTTGGGCGTGCGGACGGGCGGGGCTATTCCGCGGTCCAGCCGCCGTCGACCAACAGGCTTGTGCCCGTGATCAACGCGGCCGCGTCCGATGCCAGAAACACCACGGGGCCCATCACATCCGCGATTTCGCCCAGGCGGTCCAGCTTGATCATGCGCTCGATCCAGGCGCGCCGTTCCGGGATGGCCAGCGTCTGTTCGGCCAAGGGCGTGCGGATGAAGGTGGGGCAGATCGTGTTCACGCGGATGCCATGCCGGCCCCATTCGATGGCCATGGATTTGGTCATGCCTTCCAGCGCGTGCTTCGTGGCGCAATAGACCGCCCGATCGGGCCCGCCCACATGACCCATCTGGCTTGAAATGTTGATCAGGCTGCCCGGCTTGCCTGCCGCGATCAGGCCTGCGGCCACGGCACGGGTCAGGAAATAGGCGGCCCTGACATTCAGATCGGTGGCCGCGTCATAATCGGCCAGCGTGGTCGCAAGCGCCGGGCCATGACGGGCCAGCCCCGCCGAATTGACCAGAATGTCAAAGGGGCCGTGCTGCGCCACGGCGGCCTCGGTCGCGGCGATGTCGGTGATGTCAAGCGGCAAGCTGCGCGCCTGCAGCCCCATCTGCTGCAGGTCTGTCGCCAATTCGGTGATCGGCTCGACCCGCCGCGCGACCAGCGTCACATCGGCACCCGCCTCGGCCAGCGCAACCGCGGCCCCCCGGCCGATGCCGGAACTCGCGCCCGCCACCAGTGCGCGGCGCCCGTCCAGTCGAAACGATGGCGTGCGGGGAAGGGTCATTCCGCGGCCGCCCCATAGGGCACGTTCTTGCCGCCATAGCGGCGCACGCGGATGTTGCATTGCTCGGCGTGGCCGACGAAGCCCTCGAGCATGCAAAGCCGCGAGCCATAGGCGCCGATCTCGGCTGCTGCTGCGTCGGTCGTCACGCGCTGGTAGCTGTGGGTTTTCAGGAACTTGCCGACCCAAAGCCCGCCGGTGTAGCGGCCCGCCTTTTTCGTGGGCAGCGTGTGGTTGGTGCCGATCACCTTGTCGCCATTGGCCACGTTGGTCCGCGGCCCGAGGAACAGCGCGCCGTAGCTGTGCATGTGTTCCAGATACCAATCATCGCGGTCGGTCATCACCTGCACATGCTCATAGGCCATGTCATTGGCCACTTGCAGCATCTCCTCATGCGTGTCGCACAAGATCACATCGCCATAATCGCGCCAGCTGATCGAAGCCGTTTCCGCCGTGGGCAGTATGGCCAAAAGACGGTCGATCTCGGAGAGCGTCCCCTCGGCCAGCTTGCGGGAGTTGGTGATAAGGCAGGCGGGCGAGTTGTAGCCATGCTCGGCCTGTCCCAGCAGATCGGTCGCGCAAAGCTCGGCATCGACCGTGTCATCGGCGATCACCATGGTCTCGGTCTGGCCGGCGAAGAGGTCGATGCCCACGCGGCCATAGAGCTGGCGCTTGGCTTCGGCCACAAAGGCATTGCCGGGGCCGACGAGCATATGGACGGGCTCGATCGTCTCCGTCCCCAACGCCATCGCGCC
>JBEAQJ010000078.1:0-17938 GCA_041163945.1 Pseudomonadota bacterium | reverse complement strand
TATCAAGGCCGCACCGAGGGCATGAACCAGTGGAAATCGGCCCATGCCATCAAGACCGATCTACGCAGCCTTGCCGATGCCATGACCGGGGCCGACGTGTTCCTGGGCGTTTCGGCCAAGGGGGCGGTCACACCGGCGATGGTGGCCAGCATGGCGCCCAACCCGGTCATCTTTGCCATGGCCAACCCTGATCCTGAAATCACCCCCGAAGAAGCCCACGCCATTCGCCCCGATGCCATCGTGGCCACCGGGCGCTCGGATTATCCCAATCAGGTCAACAATGTTTTGGGATTTCCCTACCTGTTTCGTGGCGCGCTGGATATCCATGCGCGCGCCATCAACGACGAGATGAAGATCGCCTGCGCCCATGCGCTGGCCGCATTGGCCCGCGAAGACGTGCCCGATGAGGTGGCGGTGGTTTACGGCCGCGATCTGGCCTTTGGCCGCGACTACATCATTCCCACGCCGTTTGATCCGCGCCTGATCTACACCATTCCCCCGGCCGTGGCGCGTGCGGGTATGCAGACGGGCGTGGCGCGCCGCCCGATCGAGGATCTGGACCGTTATGCCGAAGGCTTGCGCGCGCGGCTTGATCCGACCAGTTCCATCCTGCAAGGCATCTATGCCCGCGCCAAGGCGGCACAGGCGCGGATGATCTTTGCCGAAGGCGATGATGTGCGCGTGTTGCGCGCCGCGGTCGCCTATCAGCGGCAAGGTCTGGGTCGCGCACTTGTCGTTGGGCGCGAAGCCGATGTTTCCGCCAAGCTCGAGGCGGCGGGTCTTGCCGATGCGGTGCGCGAGCTTGAGGTCGTCAACGCCGCCAACACCCAACATTTGGATGCCTACAAGACGTTTCTTTATGAGCGGCTCCAGCGCAAGGGGCACGATCGGTCCGATATTCACCGCTTGGCGGCGCGCGACCGGCATGTGTTTGCAGCATTGATGTTGGCGCATGGGCATGGGGACGCGTTGGTCACGGGTGCCACACGCAAATCGGCCCATGTGCTGGATCTGATCGGCAAGGTTTTCGATGCCCGCGCACAAGATGGCGCGGTCGGCATCACCGCCTTGCTGCACAAGGGGCGCATCTTGTTGATCGGGGATACCTTGGTGCATGAATGGCCCGAGGCCGAAGATCTGGCCCTGATCGCGGAACGCGGTGCCCAGGTTGCCCGAGACCTGGGCCTTGAGCCCCGGGTGGCGTTCGTCAGCTTTTCAACCTTTGGCTACCCGGTCAGCGAACGTTCGGAAAAGATGCATCGCGCGCCACTGGTCCTGGACCGCAAAGGTGTCGATTTCGAATACGATGGGGAAATGGCCGTCGATGTCGCGCTGAATGTCCAAGCGATGGCACAATACCCGTTCACGCGACTGTCGGGTCCGGCGAATGTCCTGGTGGTTCCGGCACGGCATTCGGCCAGCATTTCGGTCAAGCTGATGCAGGAAATGGCGGGCGCAACGGTGATCGGGCCGATCCTGACGGGGCTGAAAAGCCCCATTCAGGTTTGCTCGACCGTTTCGACGGCCAATGACATCTTGAACATGGCGGTGATGGCGGCGTGCGAAATCGGGCGTCGCTGACGGCGGCGCGGCGCACGGCCCGCCGCCGGGTTTTGACATGGGTTCCTAGCCCGTCATGCCGTCCCAGAAATTCTTGACCTTTTCGAAGAACCCGCTGGCGTTGGGGTTGTTCGACTTGGCGCTGATCTCTTCGAACTTGCGCAGCAAATCCTTTTGCTCGCTGGTCAGATGGACGGGTGTTTCCACGGACAGCTCGATATACATATCGCCCACACCCGATCCACGCAGCTGCGGCATGCCCTTGGCCCGAAGCCGCATCTGCCGGCCCGATTGCGACCCTTCGGGCACCTTGACGCGCGTGCGGCCGCCATCGATGGTCGGAACCTCGATTTCGCCGCCCAAGGCCGCTTTGGTCATCGAAACCGGCACACGGCAAAACAGATCATGCCCGTCGCGCTGGAACAGCGCGTGATCGGCGACATCGATAAAGATATACAGATCGCCCGACGGGCCGCCCCGCATGCCGGCTTCGCCTTCGCCTGACAAGCGGATGCGGGTGCCGGTTTCCACGCCGGGCGGAATGTTTACCGACAGCGCCCGATCCTTTTGTTGCCGACCGGCCCCCCCACAACTGCGGCACGGGTTCTTGACGATTTGCCCCATGCCGGAACAGGTCGGGCAGGTGCGTTCGACCGTGAAGAACCCTTGTTGTGCGCGGACCTTGCCCATGCCCGAACAGGTCGGGCACGTGCTGGGTTCGGCGCCACCTTCTGCCCCGGTGCCCGAACACGCCGCGCAGGCGATGGTGCTGGGCACGTTGATTTGCTTGGTCAGACCGGAAAACGCGTCTTCCAGGGTGATTTTCAGGTTGTAGCGCAAATCCGAGCCACGGCTGGCGCGGTTGCGGGCATTGCCGCGCTGGCCGCCCATGAAATCGCCGAAAAGATCCTCGAACACATCCGAGAAAGCCGAGGCGAAATCGCCCTGGCCTGGCCGCCCGCCATAACCGCCAGCACGCCCGCCGCCTGCCATGCCGCCGTCAAACGCCGCGTGACCGAACCGATCATAGGCGGCTTTCTTTTCGGGGTCTTTCAGAACGTCATGGGCTTCGTTCACCTCTTTGAACTGGGCCTCGGCGTTGGGGTTGTCGGAATTGCGGTCAGGGTGAAGCTCTTTCGCCTTCAGACGATAGGCTTTCTTGATCTCTTCGGCAGAGGCGCCCTTCGAGATCCCCAGAACCTCGTAATAATCGCGCTTGGCCATGTCGTTCCTTCCCTGAACGCATGAACCGGCCGGGGTGTATCCCGGCCGGTCGCTTTGGGTTCATCCCGGGCGATCAGCCGCGCTTGCGGTCGTCGTCGAGGTCTTCGAAATCGGCGTCGACGATGTCGTCATCCACCGGGCGGGCCGCGTCACGATCTTCGTCGGCGTCTTCGGCTTGTGCCTTGTAGATGGCTTCACCCAAGCGCATGGCGGCTTCGGTCACGTTCTGGATGCCACCCTTGATCTTGCCGGCGTCTTCGGATTCCAGCTGTTCTTTCAGCGCCTTGATCGCCAATTCGATGGCTTCGATGGTCGACGGGTCGACCTTGTCGCCATGTTCTTCGATCGACTTTTCGGTCGAATGGATCAGGCTTTCGGCCTGATTGCGGGTTTCGACCAGCTCGCGGCGCTTCTTGTCGCTTTCGGCATTTTCCTCGGCTTCGCGGACCATGCGTTCGATATCCTCGTCCGACAGGCCGCCCGAAGCTTGGATGGTGATCTTTTGTTCCTTGCCGGTGCCCTTGTCGCGGGCGCCGACCGACACGATGCCATTGGCGTCGATGTCAAACGTCACTTCGATCTGCGGCACGCCGCGCGGGGCGGGCGGGATGTTTTCAAGGTTGAACTGGCCCAACATCTTGTTGTCGGCCGCCATTTCCCGTTCGCCCTGGAACACCCGGATCGTGACCGCGTTCTGGTTGTCTTCGGCGGTCGAAAAGATCTGTGCCTTTTTCGTCGGGATCGTGGTGTTGCGGTCGATCAACCGGGTGAACACACCGCCCAAGGTTTCGATACCCAGCGACAGCGGGGTCACGTCCAGCAACACGACATCCTTGACATCGCCCTGCAAAACGCCGGCCTGAATGGCCGCACCAAGCGCCACCACTTCATCCGGGTTCACGCCCTTGTGGGGTTCCTTGCCGAAGAACTTGGTCACCTCTTCCACGACCTTAGGCATGCGGGTCATGCCGCCCACCAGAACCACCTCGTCGATGTCGCCCTTGGACAGGCCCGCATCCTTGAGGGCCGCGGCACAGGGCTTCATGGATTTGGCGATCAAATCGCCCACAAGGCTTTCCAGCTTTGCGCGCGTCAGTTTCATCACCAGGTGCAAGGGCTGGCCATTCGCGCCCATCGAGATGAAGGGCTGGTTGATCTCCGTCTGGCTGGACGACGACAGTTCGATCTTGGCCTTTTCTGCGGCTTCCTTCAGCCGTTGCAGCGCCATCTTGTCGGCGGTCAGGTCAACGCCGTTTTCCTTTTTGAACTCTTCCGCCAAGTAGTTGACGATCCGCATGTCGAAATCTTCGCCACCCAGGAAGGTGTCGCCATTGGTCGATTTCACCTCGAACAGGCCATCGTCGATCTCAAGGATGGTGATGTCGAAGGTGCCGCCGCCAAGGTCATAGACCGCGATGGTGCGGGTTTCTTTCTTGTCCAAACCATAGGCCAGCGCAGCCGCAGTGGGTTCGTTGATGATGCGCAGAACCTCAAGGCCGGCAATCTTGCCGGCATCCTTGGTGGCTTGGCGCTGGGCGTCGTTGAAATAGGCCGGCACGGTGATGACCGCTTGGGTCACTTCTTCGCCCAGATAGCTTTCGGCGGTTTCCTTCATCTTGGTCAGGATCTGTGCCGAAACTTGGCTGGGCGAATATTTTTCGCCGCGAACCTCAACCCAGGCATCCCCATTGCCGCCGTTGACGATCTTGTAGGGAACCAGCTTCTTGTCCTTCTCCACCTCGGCATCGCCCAGGCGGCGGCCGATCAGGCGCTTGACGGCAAAGATGGTGTTTTCCGGGTTGGTCACCGCCTGACGCTTTGCGGCTTGGCCGACAAGCCGTTCGTCTTCGGTGTAGCCGACGATCGAGGGCGTCGTGCGCGCCCCTTCGGAGTTTTCGATCACGCGTGGCTGGCTGCCATCCATGATCGCAACGCAGGAGTTGGTGGTGCCGAGGTCGATACCAATCACTTTGGCCATGGCTGTCGGGTCCCTTCTTTCAAGCGAACGGGCGGTGTCGGGTCCGTTGTGGCCCCCGGTGCCGCCCCGTTAATGGCAAGTCGTCAGGCCGGGATGCACGCCCGACCGGTTCCGACGCTATATAGGAGGGGGGTTTGGCCCCTGCAAGCGGGGCCTGATATCGGAAAAATGCTGAAAATTTTATGGTGGCTTGGCCACGATCGCGGGGCAGCTCAGCGCCCGGCCGCCCAGCTGGCCGAGGCGTGTTTGCGTGTATAGGCCTCGGCCATGAAGCCGATGATCAGGGTGATCAGTGTAAAATACAGGGGAAATTGCCAGTTCGAATGATGCGGAAAATAGTTCACGAAGGTGAATCCGCGCGCCTGATCGATCACGTGAAACAGCGGGTTCCAGTCGAACAGGTCAATCATGAAACCCGGCATCATGTTGGCCACGAACATCTTGCCAGACGCGATCATGTTCGCGCGCACATAGGCATTTTGCAAAATGTTGGTCACATCGGGCAGCCATGGCTTTAGCGCATACAGCACAAGACCAATCGCACAGCCCGTGCCCCAAGCCAGAAGAAACATCATCAAGGCGCCCCGCCAATCATGGATCGTGATGGGGTTCAGCAAGGTGTGTATCATCACCAGCAGGACAAACAGGCTGACCGTCTGTGTGTAGAGCGCGCTGAGCGCCGAAGACAGAACCGCCACCAGCGTATTCATCGGCGCGTGCTGCATCATCGTCGAGGCGGGCCCTTCGGACGTCATGACCTGCTGCAGCGCCTTGACATGCGTCAGATAGGCGAAAATTCCCGTCAGCAGATACAACATGAAATCGCCGCGGATCGTGGCCTGTTCCATGCCAAGGACGGTGAACATCAGGTAAAAGGCCGCCAGGAACAAAAGCGATTGCACCACGCTTTGCAAAATGGCCCAAAGCGCGCTGCGATGGCTTTGGCGCACTTTTCGCGCGGCGGCCTGTACGCTTAAGTCCAACATGTTCAGCGCAAGACCCAAGGTTGATCGCGAGCGTCTTGTTTCGTACATGCGCGCCGACCCCTGTGCCCCGTTTACCACCTGCGCCGCCAGGCGCGTGCAGCGCCGCCCTTGCCCCGCCGCCTTGGGGCCACGATAACAACAACATCTTTACCCCCAATGAAGGCGAAATGGAGGCACATGTGGATTACGATCATCTGATGCAGGTCTTCCGCGCCGCGGCGATCGACGCGGGGGCCCGCATCATGCAGGTCTATCAATCCCCCGATTTCGCAATCAGGGCCAAATCCGACGACAGCCCGGTCACCGAGGCCGACGAAGCAGCCGATGCGCTGATCTCGGCGCGGTTGCGGTCTGCGTTTCCCGACCTGGTGCTGGTGACGGAAGAACAGCCCGATACCCATGGCCAGACGGCGCAGCGTTTCTTGATCGTCGACCCGCTGGATGGCACCAAGGAATTCGTCCAACGCCGGGGTGATTTCACCGTCAATATCGCCCTTGTGGAATACGGCAAACCCACCCGCGGCGTGGTTTACGCGCCCGCCAAGGGGCGATTGTTCTACACCGATGCCGCGGGCCAAAGCCTTGAGGAAACCGGCCCCTTTCATGCGGACAAGCCCGGCACGGTCACGCCCATCCGCGTCAGCTTGCCCGACAACAGCGCCCTGCGTGTTGTGGCATCGAAATCGCACAGCGATGCCGCAACCGAGGCCTATATCCGCAAATATGCCGTGGCCGATCTGAAAAACGCCGGATCCTCGCTAAAATTCTGCCTGCTTGCCACGGGCGAAGCTGATCTTTACCCCCGGCTTGGGCGCACCATGGAATGGGACACGGCCGCGGGCGATGCCATCTTGCGCGGGGCCGGTGGTCGCATGATCCGGTTCGAGGATCATCAAATCTTTTCCTATGGTAAGCCCGGTTATGCGAATACATTTTTCATCGCCCATGCGCCGGGCGTCGAGGTGAAAGCCCCATGAGCGTCGTGTGCATCATTCCCGCCCGATTTGCATCAAGCCGCTATCCCGGCAAACCGCTGGCGATGCTGCGCGGTGCAACGGGTCAGGCCCAAAGCCTGATCGAACGCAGCTGGCGTGCGGCCTGTGCGGTGTCAGGTCTGGATGCGGTTTTCGTCGCGACAGACGATGATCGTATCGCCGACGCGGCAAGGGCGTTTGGGGCAGATGTGCTGATGACATCCTCCGGTGCGCGCAATGGCACCGAACGTTGTGCCGAGGCACTTGAGCAGCTGGGCGATGGCATCGAAATGGTCGTGAACCTGCAAGGCGATGCCCCTTTGACCCCACCTTGGTTTCTAGAGGCGCTGGTGTCTGGTTTGCGCGCCGATCCGGCCGCCGCCATTGCCACGCCGATCCTGCGCTGCGACGGGGAAACGCTTCGGGCCTTCAAGGCCGACCGCGCCGCCGGCCGCGTGGGCGGGACCACCGCTGTCGTCGACCGGGCCATGCGCGGGCTCTATTTTTCAAAGGAAGTGATTCCCTTCACCGCCGACAGCTACGCAGCCGATGCCGATACGCCGGTGTATCATCACGTCGGTGTCTATGCCTACCGCCCCGAAGCCCTGAGGGCATATCCCACATGGCCTGTCGGTCCGCTGGAACAGCTCGAAGGGTTGGAGCAACTGCGCTTTCTTGAATCGGGCCAACAGGTTCTTTGTGTCGAAGTTGCAGCACAAGGCCGCAAATTCTGGGAGCTGAACAACCCCGAAGATGTTGCGCGAATCGAAGGCATGTTGATCGCCATGGGCCATCCTTGACGGGGTGATGACCCGTCGCCGGGTTTTGCGCCCACGCCCGTCCGCTAGGCTTTGCCGCGCCATTGTGCAGGGACGGGCGGGCCCATCGGCGGAAAAACGGACATGACGGATTTCGAACATGGATCAAGATTTCCCTTTCAGATGAACTGGGTCATACTGGCGGGGTGATGTTCTGGCGCCATGCGCGGCTGGTCTGGCGCATTTGGCCGACAAGGATGAGTGAATGAAAAAGCGTGTGACAAAGGCCATTTTTCCTGTCGCGGGGTTGGGTACGCGGTTCTTGCCCGCCACCAAGTCGATCCCGAAAGAGATCATGACCTTGGTTGACCGGCCGTTGATCCAATATGCCATCGATGAAGCCCGGGCCGCCGGCATCACGGATTTCATCTTTGTGACAAGCCGCGGGAAATCCGCGTTGGAAGATTACTTCGACAACGCCCCCGAGCTGGAAAATCAGCTGCGCCGACAGGGCAAGCTCGATCTTTTGGCGACGTTGAAATCCACGAACATGGAATCGGGGGCCATTGCCTATATTCGGCAACATCGCGCGATGGGGTTGGGCCATGCCGTTTGGTGCGCCCGTCGCCTGCTTGGGTCTGAACCCTTTGCGGTGATCTTGCCAGATGATGTGATTGCGGCCGACCGGCCCTGTCTGCAACAGATGGTGGAGGCCCATGCCGACATCGGCGGCAACATGGTTGCGGCGATGGAGGTCCCCGACAGCCAGCTTTCGGCCTATGGCGTTCTCGACATCAAGGGGGAAAATGGCCCCGTGGTGTCGGTCAAAGGCATGGTCGAAAAGCCGGCACAGGGCAGCGCACCGTCCAACCTTGCGGTGATCGGGCGTTACATTCTGACGCCGGCAATCATGGACAACCTGACCAAGATCAAGGCCGGCGCCGGCGGCGAAGTGCAATTGACCGATGCGATCGCGCAGGAAATTTCCAATTCCGACAATGTCTTTGGTTTCCGGTTTCAGGGTCAGCGCTTCGATTGCGGATCCAAGGCGGGTTTCTTGCAAGCCACCGTCGCCTTTGCGCTGGGGCGTGCCGATCTGCGCGATGAACTGGCCGCCTATCTGAACGACTTGGTCGCCGCGCGCCGTGCTGCGCAATAGGCGGGTTTTCCAGGCAGATGCAGCCGCAGCCGCTTTTTTCCAGGCTTGCCGCACAGAACCCGCCGCTGCCACGCTCGCCCGTCTATGCGTATCGGATGCGATGGAAACGGCGGCGGTTGATCCTGCGGGCCTTGCGGCGCTGGCCTGAATTGACCCGTCTGCGCGTCGATGCCTTAGCCATCGCGGCCGCGCCGGTGTTGGCGTTTTCGACCATCCGCAATGAAATCGAACGGCTACCCTATTTTCTGGATCATCATCGCGCCTTGGGTGTCGGTCATTTCTTGATCGTCGACAACGCCAGCACGGATGGCAGCGATGGCTTTCTTGCCGCCCAACCCGATGTGTCGCTTTGGACAACCGATGCGTCCTACAAAGCGGCGCGTTTCGGGGTGGATTGGTTGATGTGTCTCAAGTTCGGCTTTGGGGCTGGCAAGTGGTGTCTGACCCTTGATGCCGACGAGGTGCTGATCTTGCCCGATCGGCGGGGGCTTGCCGATCTGGTTGCCCATCTGGATGCAACCGGGCGGCGGTCTTTTGGTGCGGTGATGCTTGACGCCTATCCAAAGGGGCCGGTCAATGCCGGCCAATATGTGCCGGGCGACGATCCTTTTGCGCTGTTGTGCTGGTTCGATGCCGATGGCTATCGCGCACAGCGTCATCGGGTGTTCGACAATCTTTGGGTGCAGGGCGGCGTGCGCGACCGGGTGTTTTTCCGCGATCGGCCGGACCGCGCGCCCACCTTGAACAAGACACCGCTGGTTCGTTGGAGCCGCAGCTTTGCCTATGTCACCTCGACCCATCAGATCTTGCCACTGGCGCTGAACCATGTGTTCGACACGGGCGCCCCGACAGGGGTGCTGCTGCACAGCAAGTTCTTGCCGCAGATTTCGGCCAAATCCGCCGAAGAATTGCAGCGCCGCCAGCATTTCCAGAACAGCGACCTGTACGAAGCCTATCATCGCCGTCTGATGGAAGGACCCGATCTTTGGCATCAGGCATCGCGGCGTTACGAAGGCCCCGACCAGTTGCTTCGCTTGGGTCTGCTGTCGGCGGGCGATTGGCGTTGAGCCATCCAGCGCTGGCAAGAAAGGCCGATTGGCGTCTTAAAAAAGTCTTAAAATCTGCCCAAGACCCGACGGTAAGGGCAGCGTTAACCCAGCCGTGTTAGGGCGCTGGGGTGCATTTGGGGCGATCCGGTCGGTCGAGGTCAGGCTTGAGTATCTTGCAATCCTTCAGATTGCGCATGCAGCGCCAGCGCCGTCACCTGCGGGCTTGGCGCAAGGCCTGGGAACTGCGGCCGGTGCAAAATCGCACGGGTCGCATTCGGCCCGGCGATGTCTTGGTGTTCAGCACCTTTCGAAACGAGGCGGTGCGCCTGCCCTATTTCTTTGATTATTATCGTGGTCTCGGGGTCGATCACTTCATCATGGTCGACAATGCCAGCACGGATGGCGGCGGGGATTACGCCGCCCAGCAGCCCGATGTCTCGCTCTGGCTGACCCATGGCAGCTACGGGGCTGCGCATCATGGGGTTGATTGGCTGAACCATCTTCAGCGCCGATATGGGCATGGCCACTGGACGCTGGTCGTCGACCCGGATGAATTTCTGGTCTTTCCCTATTGCGACAGCCGCCCCATCCGTGCCTTGACCGATTGGCTGGATGCGTCATCCATCCGGTCCTTCGGGGCGATGTTGCTGGATATGTATCCCAAGGGCCCCATCGCTGCGCAGCCCTATGTGGAAGGCAGCGATCCTTTCCAGATTGCGTGCTGGTTCGATCCGGGCAACTACGTGATCCAGCGCAACCCCACCTATGGCAACCTGTGGGTACAAGGTGGTCCGCGCGCGCGGTGTTTTTTTGCCCATGATCCCGCACAGGCCCCGGCGCTGAACAAGATCCCCTTGGTCAAGTGGCACCGACGCTACGCCTATGTCAATTCCACCCATATGCTGCTGCCCCGTGGGTTGAACCTTGTCTATGAGGACGGCGGCGGCGAAAAAACATCGGGGGTGTTGCTGCACGCCAAGTTTCTGGACAGCTTCCATGGCAAGGCCGCCGAAGAGCTTGCGCGTGGCCAGCATTACGCCGCCTCGGCAGAATACCAAGCCTACCACGCCGGTTTGCGCGATGATCCCGATTTTTGGACCCGCTGGTCGGAACGCTACATCAATTGGCGCCAGCTTGAAATTCTGGGTCTCATGTCAAAGGGCAACTGGGCATGAGCGATCTGGGCTTTGTCATGCTGTGCCACACCGCGCTGCATCGCGCGGCGCAAGTGGCGCGCCATCTGGCCGAACGGGGCTGTCCGGTGGTTATTCATGTCGATGGGCGGGTCGCGGCCCACGACTTTGCGGCGCTGCGCCGCGACCTGGGTGATCTGGATCATGTTCGGTTTGCCCAGCGGGTGCGCTGTGACTGGGGGACATGGTCGTTGGTGCAGGCGGCGCAAGCCGGTGCGGAAATGATGTTGGCCACATGTCCAGATGTGCGTCACGTCTACCTGATTTCAGGGTCTTGCCTGCCGCTGCGGCCGATCGAAGAGCTGCGCGCCTATCTGGCGGCCCGCCCGACGACCGATTTCATCGAAAGCGTCACCATCGAGGATGCCGATTGGATCGTTGGCGGCCTGAGCGAAGAGCGATTCAAGCTGCGCTTTCCCTTTTCGTGGAAGCGCCAGCGCGTCTTGTTCGATGCCTATGTCGCCTTGCAACGCCGTTTCGGGTACCGTCGCAGATTGCCCGATGGCATTGCCCCGCATCTGGGCAGTCAATGGTGGTGCCTGACGCGCCAAACCCTAAGCGCCATCTTGCAAGATCCCCGGCGTGGGATGCTGGAACAGTATTTCCGCCATGTCTGGATCCCGGACGAAAGCTATTTTCAGACCTTGGTGCGCGCCCATTCCCACACCATCGAAAGCCGGTCGCTGACACTGTCGAAGTTCGACGTGCAGGGAAAACCGCATGTTTTTTATGATGACCACCTGCATCTGCTGCGTCGGTCGGATTGCTTTGTCGCACGCAAGATCTGGCCGGGGGCGGATCGTTTGTATGCCAATTTCCTGGCCAGTGGCGCCGCCGACAGCCGATCTCTGGCGGAACCCGCCCAGGGGCAGATCGACAAGGTGTTTGCCAGATCACGGGCGCGCCGCACCCGGGGGCGTGCGGGGCTGTACATGCACAGTCGCTTTCCCAAAGCCGAACCCGAAAGGGGCAAGACAGCGGCGCCCTATACGGTGTTTTGCGGCTTTGATGATCTGTTCGTCGATTTCGAAGCTTGGCTGTCGCGGCGGCTACGGATGCCGGTGCATGGCCATATCTTTGCCCCTGATGGTGCCCAGTTTGCCGATGGCGGATCGGTTTATGCGGGCGGCTTGTCGGCCAACCCGGTGTTGCGCGACTATGTTCCCGAACGGTTCCTGACCAGCTTGATCTGGAACACGCGCGGGGCGCGGCAACTGTTCATGTTCGGTCCGGGCGACAACCCGCGCATCGGCGGATTCATGGCCAATGATGCCAATGCGCAGATCATGGTCATCACCGGGGCATGGGCGGTGCCGCTGCATCGCGCAAATCGCAGCTTTGACGATATCCGCCAGCAAGCGGCCCGGCTTCAACGCCAAGAGGTCGAATTCGTCGCGGCCTTGGGTCGGGTCAATTCGCGCGCGCATGTGCGCATCTGGACGCTGGCCGATTTCCTGAAGGAACCGATCGAAATTCTGCAAGATGTGCTGACCGCGGCAGGCGGGACAGAAACGCTTTTGGCAAAGGACGCACCCATCATGGCGGATCTTTCGGGTCTTGAGCGCTTTTTGAAGGGGCTCAAGAACCAAGGCATGAACCCGGTCACAACCGGCGATGTGGGCTTGGTGGCGCTTGACCATTCCCGGACCGGCGACGGCAACCCGGCCGTCTTGGTGGGCTGACCCATGCCCCTGCGCCGGTTCGACGCCTTTGTTCTTTTTGCCGAAATGCGGACGGGATCGAACCATCTGCAAGATAGCCTGAATGCCCTGCCCGATGTGTTCTGCTATGGGGAGGTCTACAACCCAAGTTTCATGGGCGAGCACAATCGGTTCGAACTGTTCGGCTACACGATCGATCGGCGCGAGGCCGACCCCATCGGGTTGCTCGACGCCATGATCGCCCAGACCCAGGGCTTGCCGGGTTTTCGGCTGTTTCATGATCATGACGATCGGGTGGTTGCGCGGGTTCTGCCCGATCCCCGCATCGCCAAGGTCATTTTGACCCGCAATCCGCTGCACAGCTATGTCAGCCGCAAGATCGCAGCAGCAACCGGGCAATGGCGTCTGACCGATGTGCGCCATCGCAAGACCGCAAAGATCCGCTTTGATCTGGCCGAGTTTCAGGGCCTCGTGGAACGGCAGGCCGCGTTTCAGCATCGGCTGCGGCGGGGCCTGCAGGTTTCCGGGCAGACCGCGTTTCATATTCGCTACGATGACATCAACGATGCTGCGGTTCTGAATGGTCTTGCGGCCTTTCTGGGCTCGACCGGTCGCTTGGCCGCGCCGCCCCCAAAGCTGAAAAAGCAAAACCCCGACGAGCTGGCCGAAAAGGTCGAAAATTACGCCGAGATGGTGGGCGCCCTGCGCGATCTGGATTTTTTCGGTTTATCGGACATCCATGATGTCGAACCGTTCCATGCCATCGGGGTGAAAGGCTTCGTCGCCCATCCGCAGCTTGGCTTGTTGTTCATGCCGATCAAGGGCGGCCCCAATCGTGCCGTTCTGGATTGGATGGGCGCGCTTGGTGGTGTGGGGCTTGATGGGTTGTTGCGGGGCCTTGGTCAAAAGGAATTGCGACAGTGGATGCACGACCACCCCGGCCATCGCAGCTTTAGCGTGCTGCGCCACCCGGTGTTGCGGGCCTACGACAGCTTTTGCCGCTTTGTGCTGTCCGACCATGCGCCTCATTATGCACAGGCCCGCCGGATCTTGCGAAACCGCTACAGGCTGCCGATCCCGGTCGAAGCCCCCGGCCCCGACTGGGATGAGTCGTCACAAAGAACGGCGTTTGTGGCGTTTCTGGATTTTCTGAAGGTTCATCTGGCCGGCCAGACCAGCCTTCGCGTTGATGCCGCATGGGCGACGCAGTCGGCCCTGTTGCAAGCCATGTCGCAGGTCGCCACCCCTCATCACCTGATCCGCGAGCCTGAATTGATCCAATCTTTGGGCGATCTGACCCGCACCTTGGGCATCGGCGGTGGCCCGGCCGTGGTTGCGGCTGCATCGCCGCTGCCGATACCGCTTGAGCGGATTTATGACGACCAGATCGAAACAGCGGCGCAACGGGCCTATCGCCGCGATTATCTGAACCTGGGGTTCCGGCGGTTCAGCCAGGGCTGATTCACGCCGCCTTAGACGTTTCGTATTCGGTCAAAAGCGTGTGCAGCGTGGCTGGATCGGCATTGGCCCGCAACTTGCTGCGCAAGGCCGCATCGCGCAGGGTGCGCGAAACCAGCGCCAGCGCCTTCAGGTGATCGACGCCGGTATCGGCCGGTGCAAAAAGGGCGAACACCAGATCGACGGGCTTCTTGTCGGCGGCATCGAAATCGATGGGTTTTTCCAGCCGCAAAAAGGCCCCATGCACTTCGGTCAATTCCGGCAGTCGCGCGTGGGGCAAGGCCACGCCATGGCCGACGGCGGTCGGGCCCAGGCTTTCGCGTTCTTGCAAGGCGTCGAAAATCTGACCTTCAGGCAGCCCAATCAGATCATGCGCCAAGCCAGCGATTGACTGCATCAAGCGCTTCTTGCTGGTCACATCGGTCAGCACTTTGACGGCGCGCGGTTTCAAAAGCGACGAAAGGTCCATTCTACACCCTACAGTGATCCGCATGTCGGATCGGTTTCGCACGTTGCGGCCATGCCTTGGGCCGCAACGTGCGCCGTGTTCATTCCAGCCGCGGGTCTATCCAGCCGACGTTGCCGTCATCCCGGCGATAAACCACGTTCACCCCGCTGTGTTTCTCGTTGCGAAAGATCATGACCGATGCGCCCAACAGCTCCATCTGCATCACGGCCTCGCCCACCGACAGGGAAGGGATCTTGGTTGCCATTTCCGCCACGATGATCGGGTTCAGATCGCGCGGTTCATGTTCCTCTTCCTCGTGGCCCGATGGCGCGAGCACATACATCGGCGCGTCGAGGGTTTCAACGGGGCTTTGGCGGCTGCGGTGATGGTCCTTCAGGCGGCGCTTGTAACGGCGCAGCTGCTTTTCCAGCTTTTCACAGCTGCTGTCGAAGGCGTTGTAGATTTCATGGGCATGCCCTTTTGCCGAAGCGGTCAATCCGGTCGACAGATGCACCGTCGCCTCGCAGATGAATTCGGCCCCCGAGCGCGAAAAGATCACCGTCGCATCGGTGGGTCGCTCGGCGTATTTGCTGACCGCCGCATCCATGCTGGTCTTCACATGGGTTTGCAGCGCATCGCCGATATCGATCTGTTTTCCGCTGATTTGGTAGCGCATGGGGCCTCCGCCATTCGGGCGCGCCGGGGCCAGACAGTTCGGGATGACCCGCCGCCCGGACGCAAGGGAACATTCGGTCGATTGCGATTATGGCTGATCCAAAACCCGCCGAAACGGGTCTTGCGCGGGGTCTGGCCCGGCTGAATCAGGGATGAAGCGAACGCGAACATCACACGTATTAGGCGATGCGTCCACGCGGCTGTCAACGCAAAGCGGTATCCCCTGGATCAAGAGATACGGAAACTTTGTCCCAAATAGACGCGGCGCACGTTTTCATCGCGCACCACTTCGTCGGGTGTGCCGGCCTTGATGATGATTCCATCGTGCAAGATGTAGGCGCGATCCACGATTTCCAGCGTTTCACGAACGTTGTGATCGGTGATCAGCACCCCGATTCCCCGCGTTTTCAGATCTTGAACCAGATGGCGGATGTCGCCCACCGCGATGGGATCGACACCGGCAAAGGGTTCGTCCAGCAGCACATAGCGCGGGCGCGATGCCAGGCAGCGCGCGATCTCGACCCGGCGGCGTTCCCCGCCCGACAGCGACAGCGCCGGTGCGCGGCGCAGATGTCCGATCGAGAAATCGGCCAGCAATTCTTCCAGCCGCTCTTGGCGATGGGCGCGATCGGGTTCCACGACTTCCAGAATGGCCATGATATTGTCTTCGACCGACAATCCGCGGAAGATCGACATTTCTTGCGGCAGGTAGCCGATGCCGGCCCGCGCACGGCGATACATCGGAAACAGCGTCACATCCTGACCATCGATGGTGACGCGGCCCCCGTCGGGCGTAATCAGCCCTGCGATACAGTAGAACGACGTGGTTTTGCCCGACCCGTTTGGACCGAGCAGCGCCACCACCTCACCCCGCGCCAGCGTCAGCGAAATGTCGCGGATGACGGGGCGTTTGCGATAGGATTTTCGCAGCCGGTCCACCACCAGCCCTTGCGTGCCTTCGGTCAGGCTGAGCGCGGCGCGCGTGTTCATGGCTGTTGATCTGGGATCAGCACGGTGCGCACGCGCCCATCCACGGTGCTGTTCCCGGTCACCATGTCCATCACCATGCGATCACCCGCAATGGTCGTGCCCGCCTGGGTGACGACCACATCGCCTTCCATCGTCAACAGCGAGTTTGAAATCTCGTAAAGGGCCCAGTCGCCTTCGGCGGCATCTTCGCCGCGGGTGATCAAAACGCCACCCGTGGCGATCACCTTTTCGACCGTGCGGGGCGTTTCCGTCTCGGAATAAAGCACTTCGACCCGATCGGCGGCGATGCGCATGTCGCCTTGCACGATGATCACGTTGCCTTCGAACACCGCCTGTCCGTTGGACTGGTCGATCGACAGACGGTCGGAAACGGCTTCGACCGGTTGGGTGGAATCATGTGCCACGCCGCCGAACCCCGTCGCGGTTTGTGCAACCATGGGGCTTGCCGCAACGAGGCAAAGGGCCACCAGGGCCGGGTAGAGCATCGGGCGCATCGTCATCGTCTTTCGGTTCATTCCCCGGGTTGGTATAGCAGCCGAACGCCACCGGTAAAATGGACCAAAGCCTGTCCGTCGCTTTCGGTCAACTCCATTGCGCCCGCCTCAAGCGTGACGCCCGTGCCGGTCAGCACCACCGCACCCGGGGAAACAAGGTGCATGGCGTCGAGCGCCATGTTGATGGCGTCCGATACCAACTGGTAGCCCGTGGTGGTCAAAATCCGGACGGCGCCGGTCAGCTCCACCATCTGATCTGAGACCGTGAAATCGCCCACGTCTGCCGATACCTGTGCCGTGTCGTTGTCATTCAACGCCACATCCGCTTCGACCTTGCTCAGTTGGATCACATTTGGGCGTGCCCCCTGCTGCACCGCTTGTTCGGCGCTCAGGGTGATCGCCCGACCATCCGCCAGCGTGCCGGCATAGCGCGGTCGTGACAGGCGCTGTTCGTTGGCCAGTTGTTCGACATCCACGTCAAGACCGGCCAGTGCGTCTTCGGGGTTTGGTCGATGGGAAAACACGAACAGGGTCGACAACAGCGCCAGCGCACTCAGCGGCAGGATGAATTTTGCCCAAGCCACCAAGGTGGAATATCGGTTGGGTGCGCCCATCCCTGCGGGCCTCAATGGCTGAAGATGTCGATCTCGGGCCAGCCGGCCAGATCAAGCTGGGCGCGGGTGGGCAAGAAATCGAAACAGGCTTGCGCAATCTCGGCCCGGCCTTCGCGCACCAACAGCGGATCCAGCGCATCTTTCAGTCGGTGCAGGTAGAGCACATCCGACGCTGCATAGCTTTTCTGCGCGTCGCTCAGCGTTTCCGATCCCCAGTCCGAGGTTTGTTGCTGCTTGGAGATATCGATGTCGAGCAATTCCTGAAGCAGGTTCTTCAACCCGTGACGGTCGGTGTAGGTGCGTGTCAGCTTGGCGGCGATCTTGGTGCAATAGACGGGCGCGGCCAACGCGCCAAAGGCGTGGTACAGCGCCGCGATATCGAAGCGACCAAAATGGAAGAGCTTCAGAACCGCGGGATCCGTCAACATCCGCGCCAGGTTGGGCGCCGTGCTTTGGCCGCGGGCGATCTGGACCAGATGGGCCACCCCGTCGCCGCCCGACAATTGCACAAGGCACAGCCGATCCCGATGCGGGTTCAGCCCCATGGTTTCGCAATCGATGGCCACCACGGGCCCAAGCGTCAAACCATCGGGCAGGTCGTTGTGATGCAAATGGATGGTCATGCCCTGTTTCCCTCATGGTCGACGTAACGGTCACTTATGACCGCTTGTACGCAAAGACCATAGGGAATGGGAACGACTTGGTGCCCAGGAGAGG
>JBEAQJ010000077.1:0-2692 GCA_041163945.1 Pseudomonadota bacterium | reverse complement strand
CAGCGCCAGAAACCCGTCCAGATCATCGTCTGCGATCGACAGCCCGCCCTCCATATAGCCTTCGCCCAGGGCCAATTCAGGCGACACCACCAGACGGCGCGGAAGGCTTGCATCGTGCAAGCGCACCTGCACGCATCCGCCCGCACCCGCGCCACTGGCCGCGCCCCGGCCATAGCGCCGCCGCCGCCCATCGGGATAGGTCACATCCAGTGCCCCGATGAGCACAAACCGCGCCAGCATCCGGTCGAGCATCCAGTCCCACATATCGCCTTGTCCTTCCGGGGTATGGCCGCTCGAACGCCCCCCTTGGGCCGACGGGCAGGCCATCTTGCCCGCGAAAGGATAGGCGCGGCACCGATGCCCCCGCTTGATCTGCGTCAAGGGATCGGGCGGAAATCCGTGCTCAAAAAATCCCCAGACAGCTGGGGAGCCCAAGATGCGAATTTGCCTGATCCATCCCAATTACCATTCCGGCGGCGCCGAGATCGCGGGCAATTGGCCCCCCGCTTGGGTTGCCTATATCGCCGGGGCACTGAAAGCGGCGGGCTTTGCCGATATCCATTTCATCGACGCGATGACCGAACACCTGGGCCCCGACCAGCTGCGCACAAAGCTGGCCGAACTGCAGCCCGACGTGGTGGGCACGACAGCCATCACCCCATCGATCTATGTGGCCGAGCAAACGCTGCAGATCGCGGCCGAGGTGGTGCCCGGGGCCTTGCGGGTTCTGGGTGGGATCCATGCCACCTTCATGTACCAGCAGGTCCTGTCAGAGGCGCCCCACATCGACGTGATCGTGCGCGGCGAAGGCGAAGACATCATCGTCGCGGTGCTTCGCGCCTATGCGTCGGGGCGCTGGCAATCCGCGCGCGCCCAGATCAAGGGGATCGCCTATCGCGACGGGGATGCGATCCTGGCCACCCCGGCGGCGCCCACGGTCAAGGATCTGGACGCGATCACGCCCGACTGGTCGCTGTTGACATGGGATCGCTACATTTATGTGCCGCTGGGCGTAAAGGTGGCCATTCCGAACATGGCACGCGGCTGCCCCTTTACCTGTTCGTTCTGTTCGCAATGGAAATTCTGGCGGGATTACCGGGTGCGCGATCCGATCAAGGTGGTCGATGAAATCGAAACCCTTGTCGCGGAACACGGTGTGGGCTTTTTCATCCTGGCCGACGAAGAGCCCACGATAAACCGACGCAAGTTCATCCAGTTCTGCGAAGAGCTGATCAAGCGCGACCTGCCCCGCAGGGTGCAATGGGGGATCAACACGCGCGTCACCGACATCTTGCGCGACAAGGCGCTGCTGCCGCTCTACCGCCGGGCAGGGTTGGTGCATGTGAGCCTTGGAACCGAGGCCGCCGCCCAACTGAAACTGGATCAATTCAACAAGGAAACCAAGGTCGAGGAAAACAAGGAAGCGATCCGGCTTCTGCGCGAGGCGGATATATTCACCGAAGCACAGTTCATCGTCGGGCTGGACAACGAAACGCCCGAGACGCTGGAAGAAACCTATCGCATGGCCTGGGATTGGCAGCCGGATCTGGCGAACTGGGCGATGTACACACCCTGGCCCTTTACGCCGCTGTTTCAGGAACTGGGCGACAAGGTCGAGATCTTCGATTTCTCGAAGTACAATTTCGTCACGCCGATCATGAAACCCGAAGCGATGGACCGCGACGAGCTGCTGGACCGGGTGATGAACAATTATCGCCGGTTCTACATGAAAAAGGCGCTGTTTCATTACCCTTGGCGCGGCACGGGCTACCGGCGGAAATACCTGCTGGGGTGTCTGAAGGCGTTTTTGAAGGCCGGGTTCGCGCGCCAGTTCTACGATCTGGGCAAGGTCGATTACTGGGGCCCGCAATCCAAGGGAAAGCTGAATTTCAACTTTGACCGCACCCGCACCCTCGCACCGGCCCAGATGCAGGACTGGCAATCGAAACAGGATATCGCGGCCCAGAAACGTGCCGTGAAGCTGTCGCGCAGCGGCGATTTCGTTCTGCCCAACGGCGCCGCGATCAAGGCCGATGGCCATGGCGACACGCGCCAAGACGCGCCCGACCCCCACTTGGCCGAGTAAGCGGGCATGGCGGTCGGATCCGGGCGCATCGGGCCCAACGCGATCTTGCAGCTTGTGACCGTGCTCGAGACCGAGATCGGCACGGCCCAGACCGCGCGGATGCTGGCGCTGTCGGGGATCGCGGCCCGGCCTGATCCCGCAATGGGGCTGATCGATGAAGCCCCGGTCGCGCGCTTGCACCAGCGCTTGCGCCAAGATCTGCCCGATGCCGCGGCCCGGCTGGCGCGCGCGGCCGGGGCGCGGACGGGCGACTATATCTTGGCCCATCGCATCCCACGCCCAGCGCAATGGGGGCTGCGCCATCTGCCCGCCAGCCTGTCGGCGCGTCTGTTGTCCGGGGCCATCGCCCGACACGCTTGGACCTTTTGCGGATCGGGGGAATTTCGGGTGTTGCACACCGCGCCCCCGGTTTTTGCCATCGTCGACAACCCGGTGGTGCGGGGCGAACGATCAGGGCGGCCCCTGTGCCATTGGCATGCAGCGGTTTTTGAAACGCTGTTTCAGGCGCTTTGCGGTCCGGGCTGGCGGGCCGTTGAAACGCAATGCTGCGCCCAAGGCGCCGCGTCATGCCAGTTTGCCCTGCTGCGCGACATCGGGCGGGGGTAA
>JBEAQJ010000076.1:0-5014 GCA_041163945.1 Pseudomonadota bacterium | reverse complement strand
GGGGCGGCAAGATCGCGATGGCGATCCTGGGCGCGATGGAGGTGTCGGAACGGGGCGATCTGGCCAACTGGATGATCCCCGGCAAGCTGGTCAAGGGCATGGGCGGGGCGATGGATCTGGTTGCGGGCGTGGGCCGGGTGGTCGTGGTGATGGATCACGCCAACAAGCACGGCGAAAGCAAGGTGCTGAAATCCTGCACCCTGCCGCTGACGGGCACGGGCGTGGTCGATCTGATCATCACCAACATGGGCGTGCTCGAGGTGGTGCCGGGCGGGCTGAAGCTCCTGGAACTGGCCAATGGCGTCACCGAAGCCGAACTGCGCGCCGCAACCGAGGCAACACTGGTGAACTGAGCCCCGCACGGCTTTGGTTCGCCGCGAAAACGGCCCGCACCAGCGGGCCGTTTTCATGCCGGCCGTCCTGCTGCGCGGTGGGTGGCGCGATATCCGCCATGACCGCCCTGCTTTTTGCCGCATGACGCGGCGCGATATTGGGTCAACGGTCGAGATCAGGGATGATGTCGAGGATGCTTAGCCCAACCATGGCGTCCTTCTTGAAGCGGTTCGCTGTCATCAGTTGCGCATAGCCATGGACAAGGCTCCAGGCGAACATCTGCTGTTTGGCATCGACGGTCGCGGCATCGCCGGAAAAACGTCCGAAGTTCGTCGACAGATCGGCCAATATGGCGAAACACGCGCCAACATGGCGCATGAGATCGGGATCATCTGACGCGACCCGGTCACGCGCGAACATCAATTCGTAGAGCGCCGGATGATCTTGCGCAAAGGCGACATAGCCCAGAAGCGCAGCCTTGCGCCGGGCATCGCGGTCTGCCGCATCATCGACGCCTTTGCGCATGTATGTTTCCAGTTCGGCATAGCCTTGCGCAGCCAGCGCTGTCAGAAGTGCAGCCTTGTTCGGAAAGTGGTTCTGCGGTGCGGTCGCACTGACACCGACCGCTTCGGCGCATTTGCGCAAGGACAGGTTGCTGTGCCCCTCGGCCTCTAGCAGGCGCCGGGCCGCGGTCAGCAGCGCGTGCCGCAGATTGCCGTGGTGATAGCGCGTCGGTTCTTTCTGCTGTGCGTCCATGTGTGCGATGTAAACTTGACCTTGACACCTTCGCAAGGGTGCGGATACCGATATGTGCAATGTAAATATACAATGCACATATAGGGGATGACATGCTGAAGATCTTGGTCTACGCGCTTGGCGCGGTCGGCGGGCTTGCGGCTTTGGCGGCGGTGTTTTGGTTCGCCAACCCGATGGGTGCGCGCGATACCCTCGTTGCCCGCATGATCGTCAACATGCGCGTGGCGCCTGCGCGCCTCGACAACCCCAAGACGCCCGCCGACTACGGCATGGATTACCGCGATGTGGAGTTCGTGACAGATGACGGCATCCGCCTGAGCGCTTGGGAAATCCGCGCGGCCACCCCGTCGGATCGGACGATCATTCTCAACCACCCGCTGACGACCACGCGCTATGGTTCCCAGACCGGCCTTGACGGTGTTCAGGCCGAGTTCCTGCCGATGGTGCGCCACATCCACGACGCCGGCTATAACGTGGTGATGTATGACCACCGCGGACAGGGTGAAAGTGATGGTGGGCTGGGCCGCAAATCGCGCGGTGTGCAAGCGCCTGTCGGTGCGGGCGTGACCGAATGGCAAGACGTCGTCGCCTCGTTGAATTACGTGACCAGCCACCCCGATTTCGGCGATGACGCGATCATCTTCCTGTCCCAATGCATGGGCGCGAACGCGACCTTTCTGGCATGGCAAAATGCGCCGGAGCTGTTCGCCGACCCCCGCATCCGGGCGCTTGTCGCCAATCAGCCGACGATTTCCTACAACATGACGGATCGCCTGATCCGGTCGAGCCTTGGTCTTGATCTTGTGGATCTGGTCCAGCAGATCCAGCAAGACAGATATGGCTTTGGCTATGCGAATGCGTTGGAAACCGTTCCAAGCGTGACGGTGCCCATCTTGTTCGCGCAGGTGGAGGCGGATCGATACACCTTTGATCCTGAGACCGGGCAAAACGACGTCCAGAAGATCATCGATGCCGCAACCGTCGAGACCGAGGTGATCTGGATCGGCCCGGACCATGAACCCGCCTATGGCACGGCCATGCGGTTTGATGCCTACACCTATTTCAACACACACCCAGAACGGCTGTTGGAATTCTTGGCACGGAATTTCCGCGAAACGTGAAGCCAACGCCCACCATCAGGCGTGATCGGACACCACATTGGCGGCCCCTTGGGTGAATGGCCCAAGGGGCCGCTTGCTGTACTTTTCCGATCTTTATGCCGTGCGACGCATCCCCAGTTGCGCCCCCATGGCAAAGCCCCGGCACATGGCTATCTTGCAGCCCATGACACGCAGCCTGCCCGCCCAGATCACCAACTGGTTCGCCACCCGCGGATGGTCGATCCATCCGCACCAGCAAACGATGCTGGATCGCGCCGATGCGCCCTGCCAGCTGCTGATCGCCCCCACCGGCGGCGGCAAGACCCTGGCGGGGTTCTTGCCCACGCTGGCGGAACTGGCCGATGGGGCCCATAACGGGCTTCACACCGTCTATGTCAGCCCGCTGAAGGCCCTGGCCGCCGACATCAAGCGCAACCTGACCGGCCCGATCGCCGAGATGGGCCTGCCGATCCGGGTCGAAGACCGCACAGGTGACACCTCTGCCCATGTCAAGCGCCGGCAACGGGCCGATCCGCCACATATCCTGTTGACCACGCCCGAAAGCCTTGCGCTGTTGATCTCCTACCCCGATGCGGGCCGCATGTTCGCGGGCTTGAGCCGTGTCATCGTCGACGAGGTTCACGCGCTGGCCGAAAGCAAGCGGGGCGATCAACTGATGCTGGCATTGTCGCGGCTGTCGGCGCTGGCGCCGGGCTTGCGGCGTGTGGGCCTGTCGGCCACGGTCGAAGACCCCGGGGCCATCGCGCGGATCCTTGCCCGCCACCCCGATCCTTGCGCGGTGCTGCTGGCCGAGCCCGGCCCCGACCCCGATATCGCGATGCTGAACACCGATACGCCACCGCCTTGGGCAGGCGGCGGCGGGCGTTACGCCATTTCGGCGGTTCTAGAGGCCATCAAAAACCATCGCACCACGCTGATCTTTCACAACACCCGCGCGCAGGCGGAACTGTTCTTTCACCATCTTTGGCTGGCCAATGATGCGCAATTACCGATCGGCATCCATCACGGCGCCCTGGCCCGCGAGCAACGCGACCGCGTCGAACAGGCGATGGTCGATGGCCGGCTCCGGGCGGTGGTGTGCACCGGATCGCTGGATCTGGGGATCGATTGGGGGGATGTCGATCTGGTGATCCAGATCGGCGCACCGAAAAACGTCAAGCGGCTGGTGCAGCGCATCGGGCGCGCCAATCACCGCTACAATGCGCCGTCCAAGGCGCTGATCGTGCCCGCCAACCGCTTCGAGGTGATCGAATGCACGGCGGCGCTGGATGCCGTGCGGGCCCATGCGCTGGATGGCGACAGCGCCCATGATGGGCCGCTGGACGTGCTGTGCCAGCACATCTTGATCCGGGCAGCCGCCGGGCCCTTCGATGCCGACGCGCTGTTGGCCGAAATCCGCACCGCCGGCGCCTATGCCGGCTTGCCGCGCGCGACCTTTGCGCGTTGCCTCGATTTCGTGGCCACCGGGGGCTACGCGCTGCGGGCCTATGATCAATGGCAAAGACTGGTCCAGCGCCCCGATGGGCTGTGGCACTTGCGCGACCCGCGACGGGCGGCCCGCATCCGGATGAACATCGGCACCATCGTCGATGCCGACAAGATGCAGGTGCGGTTCCAAAAAAGCCGCGGCGGTGCCCCCTTGGGCGAGGTCGAGGAAGATTTCGCGGCCCTTCTCAAGCGCGGGGATACCTTTTTGATCGGCGGCCAGATCGTGCGCTACGAAGGCCTGCGCGATCTGGTGGTCGAAGTCAGCCGCACCACCACCCAACGGCCCAAGATCGCCACCTTCATGGGCACGAAATTCGCCACCTCGACGCAGTTGAGCGACCGTATCCTGTCGATATTCCGCCAGGGCGACTGGCCGGAATTGCCCTGCCACACGCGCGACTGGCTAAAGCTTCAGCGTCGCATGTCGCGGCTGCCCGAACGCGACCGGTTGCTGGTCGAAAGCTTTCCCCATGACGGGCGCGAACATCTGGTTGCCTATGGATTTGCCGGGCGCAACGCGCAGCAAACCCTGGGGCTGTTGCTGACCAAGCGGATGGAAGACATGGGCTTGAACCCGATGGGCTTTGTCGCCACCGATTACGCCACGCTGATCTGGGGCCTTGCGGCACCGGGCGACCCGACGGCGTTGTTTTCCCGCGACACGCTGATCGACACGCTGGAGGCGTGGCTGGCTGACAACGCAGTGATGAAACGCACCTTCAAGCTCAGCGCGATCATCGCGGGGCTGATCGAACGCAACCAACCGGGGGGCGTGCGGAAATCGGGACGACAGGCCACGTTTTCCACCGACATCTTGTATGACACGCTGCGAAAATACGACCCCGACCATATCCTTTTGGACATCACGCGTGCCGAGGCGATGCGCGGGCTTGTCGATTTCGGCCGGATCGAGGCGATGCTGGCCCGCATTGGCGACCGGATCGATCACGTGCGGCTGACCCGCGTCAGCCCCTTGGCCGCACCCTTGTTCCTGGAACCCGGCCGCGTGCCCATCGCCGGCATGGCCGACCAGCGCCTGCTTGAAGCCGAAGCCGCACGGCTGATGGTCGCCGCCGGGCTGGAGGCTGTGCCGTAAGCGCCCTTGCCCATGGCCGGCTCTGCCGAATATCACCGGGTCATGACCGCCCTGCCCTTTGACTTTCAATCCGAAACGCTGCACGCGCTGCCCTCGGGCGGGGTGTTCTGGCCAAGCCGCCGCCTTTTGTGCGTCGCCGATCTGCACTTGGGCAAATCCCATCGCATGGCCCGGCGCACGGGCGCGCTGCTCCCACCCTATGAAACGGGCGAAACCCTGC
>JBEAQJ010000075.1:0-8731 GCA_041163945.1 Pseudomonadota bacterium | reverse complement strand
TCCAGATCAAACACCGATTGCGCGGGCGCCATGGCGGGAAAAAGCAGCGCTGGGGCCAGCGCGGCGGAAAGGTATCTCATGATCGGTCCCCCGATATGGGCCGCAGAACGGCCCGGCGTGGTTTACATGTGTTCTGGGAAGGGACACGGCCCGTGACCCTCCCGCGAACGGTGGAGGCGTCACCACGACGGAAGGGTCCGTTGCCCATGGCGCCCACCGCGCCCGGACAGGGTGATCACTCCGGCAGGTCTCCTGACTTGCGGGTCATCGCGGGAACCGGGCCTTCCCGGGGCAGGTCTCGCCCCAGTGGCATATGCCGGTCACGCTCGCCGCTTACAGTTGCGGGGGCAGTCGCGGAATTTCACCGCGTTCCCTTTTCACCGGATGGTTGTGACACCCGGACCGAAGCACAACCTTGTTAGCGGTGCTGTGCCGCCCGTGGCAAGCCCACAGGCGACCTGTGATGCACCGTTACCGAAATTGCCGCAGCCTGTTGCATCCGGTCGGCGCTTGCGCCTTGCTGTTCCCCATCACGGAGGACCGACATGCCGATCACCGATTGGGACGATGCCTATGCCAATGCGGCCCATATTCCGGGGGCCGATCGCTTTCTGGACGAATGGCCGGTTCGCAGCGCCGGCTTGTGCGCCAACTGTCCGCCCGAACGGCTGCATTATGGGCCGGGTGCCCGGCAATGGATCGATCTGTATCGCCCCAGCATGCCCAGCCGCGGTCTGACGGTCATCGTGCATGGCGGCTACTGGATGCGGTTTTCGCCGCTGGAATTCGGTTTCATGGCGGCCGGACCCTTGGCGCGGGGGCAAAGCGTTGCGGTGGTCAGCTATACCCTGGCGCCCGAGGTGCGTATTTCCCAGATCACAGCCGAGGTTTCTGCCGCCGTCGCGATGGCCGCTGCGGCCGTGCCGGGGCCGATTCGGCTGACGGGCCATTCGGCCGGCGGGCATCTGGTCACGCGGATGGGCTGTGATGGGGTGCTGGCGCCCGATATCGGCGCGCGGCTTGTGCATATCTTGTCGGTGTCGGGGGTGCATGATTTGCGTCCGCTGCTGCGCACGAAGATGAACGAAACCCTGCGCCTGGACATGGCCGAGGCCATCCTTGAAAGCCCCGCCCTGCAAATGCCGCGGGCCGGGCTGGCGCTGACCTGCGCCGTGGGTGGCGATGAACGCCCCGAATTCCTGCGCCAAAACGATCTGATGGCCAATATCTGGTGGGGTTTGGGGGCGGATGCGCGCGCCCTGCATCTGCCCGGGCGGCATCATTTCGATGTGATCGATGCGTTGGCTGACCCCGATGGGGCGCTGACGCGGGCCTTGCTGGATCAGAGCCGTTCGTAGAGCCCGCTGATGGCGGTCTTCAGGTTGGCCCGGTCTTCGGGGCCAAGCTCGTCCAGCAGGGCTGTTTCGATTTCGCGGGCGACGAATTTCAGGCGTGCGACCTCTTCGTGTCCCTTGTCGCTCAGCTGAACCACCAGGCGGCGCCGATCGCAGCTGTCGCGCACCACCGAAATCATGTCGAGGTCTTCCAGCCGCCTTTGGGCCCGGCTGACCCGGGCGGCGTCCATGGCGGTCAAGATGCACAGATCATGGCTGGAACAGGGCTGATGGCGGGGCAGCGCCATCATGATGCGCCATTCGGGAACCTGCATTCCGGCGCTTTCCATGATCATCTGAAATGCGCGCCCGGCAATCACAGACATCTGGAAAGGCAGGAAATCGGTCAAATCGAAGGGAAGGGTCTGGGCCTGGTCTCTCACGCGCCGTCCAATCCTGGGTTGTGTCATTGAAACAGTTTCGCCTTCAAGTTTAATGCGCCGAATCGCGATCGGGCAAGCGATTTGTCAGCCAGATTGGACAGTGCGATCCGTGACAGTCGGTCAGGCAAGCCGACAGGCGGGCCATGCCCCGCCAGGGCCAGCCCTGCCGCCTTTGGCGCCGATTGTTTCCGATGGGCAACAGGCGCCTTGCGGCGCGGCCCAAAAACGACGCAATCGGCACATTTTCCGGCTTGCGCCCCCCGCGACAGCCCCGTATGCCCCGCGGTGGGACACCCCTCCCCAACGAGGGGCGCATATCTGTGAGGATATCACATCATGGCACTGACTGTACCGGCAACGCGGCCGATGAATCCGCGTTTTTCTTCTGGCCCCTGCGCCAAACCCCCCACATTTTCATTGGATCGGCTGGCCGATGCCGCCCTGGGCCGGTCGCACCGCGCGACGGTGGGCAAAGCCAAGCTCAAGGCTGCGATCGATCTGACGCGCGAAATTCTGGGCGTGCCGGCCGACTATCGCATCGGCATCGTTCCGGCATCGGACACCGGTGCGGTCGAAATGGCCATGTGGTCGCTGCTGGGGGCCCGGCCTTGCACCCTGCTGGCCTGGGAAAGCTTTGGTGCCGAATGGGTGAGCGATGCGGTCAAACAGCTCAAGCTCGACGCCCGGGTGCTCAAGGCTGATTATGGACACATCGTCGATCTTGCATCGGTCGATTTCGACACGGATGTCGTCTTTACCTGGAACGGCACCACCAGCGGCGTGCGCCTGCCCAATGGCGATGCTATCCCCGCAGACCGCCAGGGCCTGACGATTTGCGATGCGACCAGCGCGGCCTTCGCGCAGGATCTGCCGTGGGGCAAGCTCGATGTCACGACCTTCAGCTGGCAAAAGGTCATGGGCGGCGAAGCGGCGCATGGCATGCTGATCTTGTCGCCCCGCGCGGTCGAACGGCTGGAAAGCTACACCCCCCCATGGCCCATGCCCAAGATTTTCCGGCTGACAAAGGCCGGCAAGCTGATCGAAGGCATTTTTGCGGGCGAAACGATCAACACCCCCTCGATGCTTGCCGTTGAGGATTATCTGCTGGCGCTCGACTGGGGCAAATCCATCGGGGGGCTTGCGGCCTTGATGGCGCGTGCCGATGCCAATGCGCAGGTGATTTTTGATTTCTGTGCCGCACGCGACTGGATCGACAACCTTGCCGTGAACCCCGCCACGCGGTCGAACACCAGCGTCTGCCTGACGTTCACCGATCCGCGCATTTCCGATGGCGCTGCCTTTGCCAAGGCCATTGCCAAGCGGCTGGAAGCCGAAGGTGTCGCATTCGACATCGGGGCCTATCGCGATGCCCCCCCGGGCTTGCGCATCTGGTGCGGCGCAACGGTGGAAACGTCCGATATCGCGGCCCTGCTGCCGTGGCTCGACTGGGCGTTCGAAACCGAAATCGCGGCCTTGGCCCAAGCGGCCTGAGCCCCTTCATCTTTCCCCAAATATGCATGTGCCGGTCTGCCAAGGGGCGACCGGCCCCCTGAAAGGAGTGCCCACATGGCCCCCAAGGTTCTGATCTCCGACAGCCTGTCGGATGCCGCTGTCCAGATTTTCCGCGACCGCGGGATCGATGTGACCTTTGACCCCACGATCGGCAAGGACAAGGAAAAGCTTCTGTCGGTCATCGACCAGTATGACGGCTTGGCCATCCGTTCGGCCAGCAAGGTCACGGAAAAGATCATCGCCGCCGCCAGCCGGCTCAAGGTGATCGGGCGCGCGGGCATCGGGGTCGACAATGTCGACATCCCGGCGGCGTCGAAAAAGGGCATCATCGTGATGAACACGCCCTTTGGGAATTCGATCACCACGGCCGAGCACGCGATTGCGATGATGTTCGCCGTCGCGCGCCAGATCCCCGAAGCCAATGCCTCGACCCATGCCGGCAAGTGGGAAAAATCGCGCTTCATGGGGGTCGAGGTGACCGGCAAGACACTGGGCGTGATCGGTGCCGGCAACATCGGTTCGATCGTGTGCAGCCGCGCCCTGGGCTTGAAGATGAAGGTCTTGGCCTATGATCCCTTCCTGTCCGAAGACCGTGCTGCGCAGATCGGGGTGAGCAAGGTCGAACTGGACGATCTTTTGGCGCGGGCCGATTTCATCACGCTGCATGTGCCCTACACAGACAAGACCGCCAACATCTTGTCCGCGGAAAACCTCGGCAAGACCAAGCCGGGGGTGCGCATCATCAACTGTGCCCGCGGTGGCCTGGTCGATGAAGCCGCGCTGGCCGCGCTGATCCGGTCGGGTCATGTCGCGGGCGCGGCCTTTGACGTGTTCGCCGAGGAACCGGCGACCGACAATCCATTGTTCGGGCTGGACAATGTTGTGGTCACCCCGCATTTGGGCGCCGCCACGACCGAGGCACAAGAAAACGTCGCCCTTCAGGTGGCCGAACAGATGGCCGATTACCTGCTGACGGGTGCCGTATCGAATGCGCTGAACATGCCGTCGGTCACGGCCGAGGAAGCCCGCATCATGGGCCCGTGGCTCAAGCTGGCCGAACATCTGGGCGCTTTCGTCGGTCAGCTCACCGATGAGCCGATCCAGTCGATCGAGCTTGTTTACAACGGCGTCGCCAAGGACATGAACCTTAAGGCGCTGAACTGTGCGGCGATTGCCGGCGTGATGAAAGCCACCAACCCGGATGTGAACATGGTCTCGGCCCCGATCATCGCAAAGGATCGCGGCATCGAGATTTCGACCACCACACAAGACAAGACCGGCGTTTTCGACGGCTATATCCGGCTGGTGGTGGTCACCGACGAACGCACGCGTTCGATTGCGGGCACCGTGTTTTCGGATGGAAAGCCGCGGTTCATCCAGATCAAGGGCATCAACATCGATGCCGAGATCGGGGCGAACATGCTTTACACAACCAACCGCGACATGCCCGGCGTGATCGGCACCTTGGGCCGCATTCTGGGCGAGCACGGCGTGAACATCGCCAATTTCACCCTTGGCCGATCGGCGCGCGACGGTGATGCCATCGCGCTGCTGTATCTCGATGACGCGCCCGCGCCATCGGCCTTGGCCGCGTTGCGCGACACGGGTGTGTTCCAGCAGGTGCGCCCGCTGCACTTCGACGCGGGCTGAGGCAAAGACCATCTTGGCCCGCCGCATCCGCTTGCGGCGGGCCGCCCGTTTGCGCCAAAACATCCCGGACACGCAAAGCGGAGCGGGCCGTTTCGGCCCTGCCATCGGGAAAGGGAAACCACATGGACGATATCGTCATCCTGTCGGGTGCGCGCACGGCGATCGGAACCTTCGGCGGGGCCTTGGCCGCGGTGGCGCCCACGCGTCTGGGCGCGATCGCCGCGCGGGCCGCACTGGAACGGGCTGGCGTTGCGGGCGGACAGATCGGGCATGTGGTGTTCGGACATGTGATCAACACCGAACCACGCGACATGTACCTGTCGCGCATCGCCGCGATGGAGGCCGGTATTCCGGACACGACACCCGCGATGAACGTCAATCGGCTGTGTGGTTCGGGGGCGCAGGCCATCGTGTCGGTGATCCAGTCGCTGGCGATGGGGGATGCCGATTTCGGCTTGGCCGGCGGGGCGGAAAGCATGTCGAACGGCCCCCACATCGTGCCCGCGGCTCGGTTTGGCCAGAAAATGGGTGATGTGCGCGCGCTCGACATGATGATCGGCGCGCTGCATTGCCCCTTTGGCACCGGCCATATGGGCGTCACGGCAGAAAACGTGGCCGCCGAGCATGGCATCAGCCGCGCCGCGCAAGATGCCTTTGCGCTGGAAAGCCAGGCCCGCGCGGCGCGTGCCATCGCCGAAGGCCGGTTTGTCGACCAGATCGTGCCGGTCGAGGTGCAGGTGAAGCGCGAAATGGTGCCCTTTGTCACCGACGAACACCCCAAATCCACCAGCCTTGACGCCTTGGCGGGATTGAAAACCGTCTTCAAGCCCAACGGAACCGTGACGGCGGGCAATGCCAGCGGCATCAACGACGGGGCGGCGGCCCTGGTTCTGGCGCGCGCCGATGCCGCGCAGGCGGCCGGGCTAAGACCGCGTGCGCGGATCCTGGGGTATGCCCATGCCGGCGTGCGCCCCGAGGTGATGGGGATCGGCCCCGTTCCGGCTGTTCAGGCGCTGCTGGCCCGCACGGGGCTGTCGATGGGCGATTTCGATGTGATCGAATCGAACGAAGCCTTTGCGGCGCAAGCGCTTGCGGTGAACAAGGGGCTTGGGTTGGATCCGGCACGTGTGAACCCCAATGGTGGCGCCATCGCCTTGGGTCATCCGGTGGGCGCGACCGGCGCGATCATCACCGTCAAGGCCATGTACGAACTGGAACGGATTGGCGGCGCGCGGGCCTTGATCACCATGTGCATCGGGGGCGGTCAGGGCATCGCCCTGGCCATCGAACGGGTTTGACCCAGCACCGATCCGCGCGTTAACCGCTTCTTCAGCCGGTGCTGCCAGTCTTTGGCCCCGTAATTGGGCGCAGGACAAGCATGGGCATTCGGGGATTCGAAGAGCGGTTCGCGCGCGAACGTCGGGCCCGGCTGTTGGCGGAACGCCTGCTGGCACAGCGCGCCGATGATCTGCAGACCGCCCACAAGAAACTGTCCGAACATGCCCATGCGCTGTCGCATACCGTCATTGCCCAGCGCGCCGAAAACGCCGCCCTGATCGGGCGATCCAGCCGCACACAGGCCGCGCTTGCCGTGGCCACCGAAAAGGCCGTGATCGCCGAGCGGCGGCTTTGGGATGCGCTGAGCGCGGTGGAAGATGGCTTTGCCATTTTCGACCACGATGAAACCCTTGTCGTGGCCAACCCCGCATGGATGGGGGCATTCGCGGGCCTGAGCGATGTGGTGCCCGGGGCAAGCTATCGCGCGATCCTGCGCATTGCCGTGGACGAAGGGTTGATCGACCTACAGGGCGAAGCGGATGATGCCTGGATCGACCGCATGCTGGCCCGTTGGCAGATGCCGCAAATCCCCCAGATCGATCTGCGATTGTTCAACGGCGTCTATGTGCGGCTGATCGACAAGCGCACCCCCCAAGGTGACATGGTCAGCCTTGCGGTCGACATCACCGAAACGATCCGCCGCGAGGTCGATCTTGAACGCGCCCGCGACCGCGCCGAGGCCGCAACCCGGGCAAAATCGGCCTTCTTGGCGAATATGAGCCACGAAATCCGCACGCCGATGAACGGTGTCGTGGCGATGGCCAATCTCTTGCGCGAAACCGTCCTGACCGACGAGCAGAAGCTTTATGCCGACACCATCCGCAATTCCGGCGAAGCCTTGCTGGTGATCATCAACGACATCTTGGATTATTCCAAGATCGACGCCGGCAAGATGATGCTTCATGCCGAAAGCTTTGATCTTCAGGCGCTGATCCTTGAAATCTTTCGCCTGATGCGGCCGGGTGTCGAGGGAAAGCGCCTCGATTTGCGTCTGGATTACGATATTTTCCTGCCCCAGCGGATGATCGGCGATCCGGGTCGCATGCGCCAGATCCTGACCAACCTGATCGGCAATGCCGTGAAATTCACCCAAGCGGGTCATGTGGCCGTGCGCGTGGTGGGGGTGCCCGACGCCGAGCGGCCCGAACAGCTGCCCATCCACATTCTGGTCGAAGATACCGGCACCGGCATCGCGCCCGAAATGCAGGCCCATGTCTTTGGGGAATTCAACCAGGTCGAAGCCGATGCCAATCGCCGCTTCGACGGAACCGGCTTGGGCTTGGCCATCACCCGTCGGCTTGTCACGATGATGGGGGGCGACATCTGGGTTCAGTCGACGCTTGGGCGGGGGTCATGCTTTGGGCTGTCGGTCTGTCTGGGGCGGGATCGCAGCGCACCCGATGAACCCGTCGCACCGCTGCCTGCGGGGCAGGCCGGTGTTTGGTTTGTGGCCCGTGGTGACAGTCTGCCCGACACGATCGCGGCGCAGCTGTCGCGGCTGCGCGTGCGGCTGGTCGAAAACGATGCGCTGCCGGATGGCCCGTTGGCCGCGGATGCGGTGATCGTGCCGGTTCGCCATCTGACGCGTGACACCGTTGCCGCCTTGCGCGATCGCGGTATCCACGGACCGATCCTTGCCCTGTGTTGCGATGGCGCGCCACCGGACCTGCTGCCGGGCGTGATGGCGTTGACCCCCACCACCACCTTGCAGGAGCTACGCCAGGCCCTGACCGGGGCGCCCGTCGCCCTGACCGCAGCCGGGGCCGAGCCTGCCGGCGCACCCGAGCCGGGGATGCTCCGGCTTTTGGCGGCCGAAGACAACAAGACCAATCAGCTGGTCTTCCGCGCCATGCTGAAGGGTCTTGGTCTGGATCTGGATCTGGAGCTGGTTGAAAACGGGGCACTCTGCCTGAAATCCTATCGGATATCGCGGCCCGACATGGTGTTTACCGATGTGTCCATGCCCGAGATGGATGGGCTTGCCTTGGCCCGCGCCATCCGTGCGCATGAGGCAGAACACGGCTGGCCGCGGGTGCCGATCATCGCCATGACGGCGCATGCGATGGAAGGTGATCGTGATCGTATCCTGCAAGCCGGGATCGATGGCTATCTGTCCAAGCCGCTCAACAAATCCGATCTGCATGCTGCGATCCGCGCCCATGCACCCGCCCGTTTGGCGGGTTTGGGCGGCGTCAGGGCCGCCAGCGCGTGACCGGTTCGGTCAACCGGAACTGGCCGGTATCGACCTTTCGCCAGTTGCGGATCGGGCCGTGGGTGTAGGCTTTGGCCACCGGATCTTCGGGGTCGATCACGCCCAGCGCGCCAAGGATCTGCGTGATCACGGCTTCGGATGCGCGGGTGCTGCCATCGGCGATCTTCAGCGCCACGCCGATGCGGTGTTCGGGGATGATGGCGGCAAAAACCGCCTCGGCCCCGGTTTTGATGGCCGCACGT